>DASUVS010000238.1:0-35648 GCA_036378835.1 Binatia bacterium
GCAATTCTAATTCGAAAACGGCGGCCTTTACAGGTGGTCACCGCCGTAGCATTGCTGATGGTCGCGCTCACGGTATCCGGCTCGCTCTGGATCCTGCCATACGTGAATCAGTTCAAGTCGCACCGGCCGTTTTCACTGGAAATCAACCGAATCGTCCCGCCGGCTGCGCCGCTCTACATCTATGCCGATACTATGAATGATTTCAATTTTTATACCGGGCGGGAAATCATTCCCGTGTTGTCTTCACCGGGGGAGGTTGCCAACCTGCGCCGGCAAACCGAGAATAATTATCTCCTGATTAAAGACCGTGATCTGAAGAGTCTACGCATGCCCGAATTGGGAGAAGTGGTGGCTAGGGATACCCTTGGCAGCACGACCTGGAATCTCGTCTCTTTGAATCCGTGAGGGCTAAAGACGCGCCGGATCCCTGGACATACCGGGGTTCTACTGCACGGTTGCCGCTGCTTTATAATTTCCACTGATCGTCGTGGCGTTGTCCTAGAGATTTTTCCGAAAGAAGTTTTGTAGCCGGTTTTTGTATTCGGCATCCAGCTGGCCGTGCGCCAACTCGGAGGTGAACCAGAACTCCGCGTGAGGATTGTTAGCCAACGCCTGCTGCAGCAGTCTCGCTTGAGAAAACGGGACAACAGAGTCGCTGGACGAATGGGTGATCAGAATCGGAATCGCGCTATTACGAATTTTTTCTGCCGGGGAGGCATCTCTTAAATCGATGCCGAGAAAAAGCTTGGCCCATAAACCGATAAGATAAGCTATTGGATGATTGATCAAGCGAACTCTAAAGAACTGCGAAGCCATATCGGAGAGACTTGCATAACTCGATTCGGCAACAACTGCTCTGATCTCCGGAGCCTTTTCGATCGCCATCAAAGCCACCGCGCCACCCATCGAGAAACCCCATACCCCTACTTCTGTTATAGCTCTGTTTTTTAAAAATCGAATCGCCGCCAGCAGATCGTCCACCTCTTTGGCTCCCGCCGTGGAATAACTGCCCTCGCTTTCACCGAGATAACGAAAATCGAACAAGAGAAGATTGAAATCTTCTTGCAGGAAAGCAATCGCCGGCAGTATGTCTCCCTTGTCCGCCGGGTAGCCGTGAAGCAGAATCAAAGTCTTGTCGGTTTTTTTCCCGGAGGGCACGTGCCAACCGCGTAAGGTAAGTCCGTCCCCGGTTTTGAAGGAAACATTTTCGTAGTGCAGGTTCAGGGCGCGAGGCGTCATCGATGAAACGATCTTGGGCGGGCGAATCGAAATGTAAAACCCCCAAATACTGATGAGGAACAAAAAACCGAATAGAACAAGAAGAATGCGGGCCATACTTCTAATCACTTGTGCGGGCATTTTCTTCGGCAGTTAAAGCACTGTCAACGTCATTTGCAACTCGAGCAGAACCGCTCGCACAGCAGATCGGCGAGCGGAGTGCGTGCGGCTTAGCGCGGTCGATTACTTGCGTGATTGACAGCACCTCCGACCTCGCATAATTTTACGTGAGTTGTGAACGGTCCTAATGCTGGTTTTCTAAAGGAAGACTATGAAGCTCCTCACCCGGTTGGAGGTTGTTTGTCTGTTGGTTATGATCGCGGTCTCTGCCCATGCGCAGGAGCCTTTCTACAAGGGAAAAACCGTGCGTGTCGTCGTGGGTTTCAGCGCCGGCGGAGGTTTTGACGTTTATAGCAGGACGATCTCGCGGCATATAGGCAAGCATCTCCCTGGCAATCCAACCGTCATTGTCGAAAACATGACCGGCGCGGGTAGTCTGGTGGCCGCTAATCATGTTTTCAAGGTCGCCAAGCCTGACGGTCTTACCATCGGCAACATCAACGGCGGCATCTTCATGCAGCAGCTCCTCGGTTGGCCCGGGATCGAGTTCGATGCTCTCAAGTATGAGTACGTCGGCGTTCCGGTTAAGGATAAGTCTGTTTGCGTCATGACCAAAGCCAGTGGTTATACCAGTTTTGAAAAATGGATGGCATCCAAGTCGCCGCTAAAACTCGGCGCCACCGGACCGGGTTCGGCGACACACAACGTGCCGTTGATTCTAAAAGAAGCTTTGGATCTGCCCATTCAACTGGTCTCCGGTTATAAAGGCATTGCCGACGTTCGTTTGGCCGCCGAAGGCGGGGAGTTGGCTGGGGTTTGTGGCTGGACGTGGGATTCACTGAAGGCAACGTGGACGAGGGCGTTGGAGTCGGGGGATGCCATCGTCGTGCTTCAAACGGTATCCGAGCCGATCGCGGAGCTAGCGAAGGTCCCATTGGCGATCAGCGCTGCAAAGACCGAGGAGTCGCGCCAGCTGATCCAGGCGGGCATCCACGATGTTTCCGATCTGACCTATTCGTATGTCTTGCCGCCGGGGACGCCGAAAGATCGCGTCGAGGTCGTGCGTAAAGCTTTCGCCGATACGATGAAGGATGCGGAATTTATCACCGATGCCAAAAAGTCTAAATTGGGTGTGGACCCTATGACCGGCGCTGAATTGGAAAAAACGGTTGGTGGACTTTTCAAACTCGCTCCCGGGACCGTCAGTAAGCTTAAGGACGTTCTTAAATAGAGCGCAAAGATCTCTATGGCCGAAGACAAGGGACCTCGATTGATCGTCGAAAGCATGAAAGAAGCCGGTGTCAGCTTCGTCACATCGCTGCCGGACGCCAATCTGCAGAAACTTCTGGCGCTTGTGGATGCCGACCCGGAACTGACTCATGTGACGTTGGCGCGAGAAGAAGAAGGGATTGGCATCTGCGCCGGCGCATACTTGGGCGGTCTGACGCCGGCGATCATTATGCAGAACGGCGGCTTTCTCAACAGCTGTAATGCGCTGACGACGACGGCGCTTAATTTCAATATTCCGATCCTGCTGTTGATTTACTATGCCGGTGATCTCGGTGATGAAGGCTTTTCTATGCTCGGCTCGGTCACCGAGCCGGTGCTTAGAGGCCTTGGAATACGCTACCAGGTGCTGCGCCGTCTCGACGAGATCAAGAGAATCATCGAAGGCGCGAGCATTTTGGCGATCGATTCGAGAAGACCGGTGGCGGTACTTTTGAGCAAAGATGTTCTCGGCATGAGAAAATGAAAAGATACGATTGCCTGAAAATCGCCGCTGAAGAAATGTCCGATGCGCTGGTGATAACCACAGTCGGCGGCGCAGCGGCTGAGTGGAATACGATTAGGCCTAGCGACGGCAACTTACGTTGCCGCACGCTGGGATTGGTATCTTCTATTGCCATGGGTCTGGCGTTGGCCTTGCCGAAGCGGCGCATCGTTGGCATCGACGGCGATGGCGCGCTGCTAATGAACGCCTGTGGGCTCGCCACTCTGGCGTGGCAGAAGCCCGCGAATCTCACGTTACTGCTGTTTGATAACAGCATTTATGAAGCCTCCGGTCTCAGGCCGACCGCGACCAGCGTGGGCACGGATCTGATCGGCATGGCTAAAGCCGCCGGGTTGAAAAACGCCTTCTGGGCAACTTCGCTGGAGGACTATCGAAACGAGCTGCGCAGGGCGAAACACGGTAGCGCGCTATCCATGATCGGAGCCAAGACCGAATCGGGCATGGAATATTTCAAGACCTGGCGTAACCTGCCGGCTTTCGAATACAACGAAGTAGAAAATGTCTACCGGTTCATGCGTCACATCGAAAAACTAGAAGGTAAACGGGTCGTGCCCGTTCCGGGCCCCAGACATTGAACGGGTTGCGCGTTAGGCATCTGCAGATTATCGCACACTTGTTAATGGGACCCTTGAGGGCCGCTCTTTTCTTACCCGAAATGCCACCCGAAACGTCGATGGTATACCGGATCTGATGCAATCTCTCTGCAGCGGGTATGGCATTTTGTTGGTCGTCATTGGCCTGTTAGGCAGCTGTTCGTCCATGTCCGCCACTGAGATCCCAAGCGAAGCCATCGACAACAGCTACGTTCATGACGGCGTTAGAATCCATTTCAGAGATCGCGGCGCGGGAAGCCCAATCGTCTTGATCCACGGGTTCGGCGCTTCGCTCGATACCTGGCGCTATCTCGAGGATGGTCTCAAGAACGATTACCGGGTGGTCTCTCTAGATCTCAAAGGTCATGGTTATTCCGACAGACCTCCCGATGATCGCTATTCTTTGCAAGATCATGCCGCAGTCGTGCTAGGGCTGATGGATCATCTGAAGCTTAAGAATGTAGTGCTCGCGGGCAATTCGTTGGGTTGCGCCATTGCTCTACTAGCGGCTTTAAAAGCGCAAGAAGAATCTTCAGCGAAAGTCGCGGCGATGGTCCTGATCGCGGGCAGCCTCGACGGGGATAAGCTGCCTTTGTACCTGCGACTTTTGCGGCTCCCGGTGATTGGTTCGCTTGCCACAAAACTTACGCCGGCTACTTTTGGAACTCGGCTTATACTCAAACGCGCCTATTATGATGATGAGAAGGTCACCGACTCGCTGGTAGAGCTCTATGCTAAATACCAGCGGATACCGGGAACCGAACACGCGCTCATCACAACCGCTCGACAGATGGTTCCAGCGGATATTTCAGGCCTGCGCGAGGCGCTCAAAAATCTGGAAATTCCGACACTGAATATCATCGGCAAACACGATCAAATCATTTCCCGGGAAAGCGCCGAGCGCATATGCCAGATCTTGCCACGCTGCAGAGCCGTTACAATCGAACAGGCCGGTCATGTGCCTCAAGAAGAAAAGCCCGAAGAAGTCATTCCGCTGATAAAAGATTTCGTTGCTAAAGTCTCCGATCATTGATTTCGTTTTGTGAATTGCCCCGGCTAGATCCACACTTAGACGCTGAGACTTGGCGTCGATATCGTGATCAGTCAGCGATGATGATATGAGCTGCGCCGAAGCTGAAGATGATGGTAATCCTTTCTCGCTCCGCAAACTTCAAGGCAACGCAAGTGCGTCGTTCTAACAGCGCCACAAGCAGCATTCCATCGCAGTCCAAAGTGATTCGTTGATGCATCATACCGGCCGCGACGCTTTTGAGGATTACGCCTGTGAGTCGGTTGGAGTCATCTGCCGGGCAGCTGTCCCGGCTGATCCGGATGTTCTCCGGTCGTAGGCAGACGATTACCCGGGTGCCTGGCTTTAATTGTCCCGGGGCTCTTAACCGGTTCTGTCTGACGCGAATGCTGGCCAAGCCGCCGGCGCAATCTTCGACCACACCGGGCAGACGATTTTCAATCCCCACGACCTCGGCCACGGTCTCGCTGGCAGGCCGGTGAAAGACATCCTCGCGCGCGCCGATTTGAGCTAACCGTCCCTGATGTAAAACACCGACGCGACCGGCGATGCTGAACGCCTCGTTGCGATCGTGGGTGACGAAGACGGTGGTTATCTTGTTCTCGTTCAGAATCGGTTGGAAATCGCGGAGCAAAGCTTCGCGGCTGGCGGGATCCAACGCGGCGAAAGGTTCGTCGAGCAACAGAAGCTCAGGTTCGAGCGCAAGCGCGCGGGCGAGACTGGTGCGTTGCGCTTCACCGCCGGACAAGTTGCGGGTGTTGCGTCCGCGCAAATGCTCGATGCCAAGCCGTTCCAGCCAGGGACCGATGCGGCGCGCGATTTCCCGGCCGGCAGCGCCACGCAGCTTTAAGCCGAGAGCGGCGTTTTCATATACGGTCGAATTGAGCAGCAGCGGCTCCTGAAAAACCGTAGCGACGCGACGCCTGTGAGCGAGCAAATTTCCGTCGAACGCATCTTCGCCTTGAAAGAGCACCGTGCCTTCGCTCGGCCGCTGGAGCAAGCCCATGACTCGCAACAAAGTGGACTTGCCGGCGCCGTTGGCGCCGATAATCGCCAGAACTTCACGGGTGTGTAATTCGAGACCGGCAATCTGCAGCGCGACCGTTTCGCCATAACGGACAATTACGTCGCACAATGTCAGGAGAGCCGCGGCCATCGCAACTGTTCCCGCTGTTGGATGCGGGTGAGTAAGAGGTTGATCGCGAAGGTGAGCGCCAGCAAGATCAATCCTAGCGCAATAGCGATTTCGAAGTTGCCTTTGCCGGTTTCCAGCACCGTCGCGGTGGTGAGAACGCGGGTTTGACCGCGTATGTTGCCGCCGACCATCATCGAGGCGCCGACTTCCGAGATGACACCACCGAACCCTGCCATGACCGCCGCCAGCAGCGGCAGCTTCGCCTCTTTGCAGAGTAGCCAGAGCAACTGCGGCTTTGAGGCGCCGATGCCAAGTAGTTGCAAGGCAAGCTTGGGATCGAGAGCCTGAAAGCTGGCCATCGTCAATCCCGCCACGATCGGAAAAGCGATGACAACCTGGGCGATGATCATTGCCGTTGGCGTGTAAATTAATTCGAGAAAGCCCAGAGGACCGCTGCGCCATAGGAAAATCGAGATAAACAGGCCGACTACCACAGGCGGCAGACCCATTCCGGTATTGATCAGAGCTACGGTCATATTGCGCCCGGGAAATTTCATAAGCGCGAGAGCGATGCCGAGCGGAATGCCGACTAAAAGCGAAATCAACGTTGCGCAGCCGGAGATCTGGAGCGAACGCCCGGTAATCGACCATACTTCCGCATCCAGGGCAAAGACCAGCTCCGCAGCCTTGAGAAAGCCGTGCCAGATCACTTCCATCTCATGCCCCCAGCTCTTCTTCCCGCTTATCGGCAACGGGCACAAACAAAGGTTGGCCGAGCTTTTCGACGCCAAAACTCTTGATAAGGTTCTGTGCTTCTGCCGAGACCATGAAATCAGCGAAAGCCTTGCCGGCGGCTGCATAAACGCGCGGTCCGTTCGCAGGATTCACTTCCATCACGGAATAGATGTTGAGCAACGTGCGATCGCCCTGAACGAGAATCGGCAATGTGACACGCTTTTGCAGCGCCAGATAAGTGCCGCGGTCGGTCAGGGTATAGGCGTTGCGTTCCTGCGCGATGCCGAGAGTTGCGCCCATCCCCTGGCCCGACTCGATATACCACGAACCGCTGGCCTGAATGCCGGCGTCTTTCCATAAAGACCTTTCAAGATTATGCGTCCCCGAGTTGTCGCCGCGAGAGACAAACGGCGCTTTGGCATGCTCGATCGCTTTCATTGCCGCCGCGGCCGATTTGAGCGAAGCAATTTTCGCCGGATCATCTTTGGGTCCGATGATGACGAAGTCGTTGTACATCACCAGCCGACGGTTTTTGATTTTGCCCGCCGCGATATACTTTTTTTCCAGGCTCGGCGCATGGACCAGTGCCACGTCGGCATCGCCCTTGGCCGCGAGCTCCAGCGCCTGGCCGGTGCCAACAGAGATTGTCCTCACGCTGTAGCCGGTTTGCTTTTCAAACAGCGGCACCAACACATCGAGCAAGCCCGAGTCCTGTGTGCTGGTAGTGGTTGATAGGATGACGCTGCGACTCTTGATTTCCGCGCTTTGGCTCGAGGCCCCGCCCAGCACTCCGCTTATGAGAATGATCAGTGGCAACAACTGTCGTGCTATTCTCATTGCCGTCTCCTGTGCCGGTGATCAGTTCATGTCGAAATTCGACCCGCCTCGCTGCGATCCTACCAGCCATGGCTTCCAGTTATGTAATAGTTCAGGCGCCGGCGGCTTTCTTCGATATTTGGCTCTTCTCCACCCGTTCCCGCAAACGGGGATAGAATTTCAAAGGATTGTCCCAGAAGATCTTCCGCTTGAGCTCATCGCTGATATCTTTGCGGTTGATCAGATTTGGGATGTCCTGGCTGAAGTCGCGCTGATCGCGTTCGTGCGGATAATCGGAGGCCCAGATGAGGGCATTTTCATTGGCGACTTGCGCGGCTAGCGGTAGAGCCGACTCTTCGACTTCCACGGCGAAGAAGATATTTCCTTTCTTGACGTACTCGCTGGGTTTTAGTTTGCAGCGCGGCGAATAGTGACCTTTACGCTCCTGTTCCTCGTCCATTCGGTCCATCATGTAAGGCACCCAGCCGACGCCGCATTCGATGCAGCCGAAGCGCAAGTTTGGGAACAGCTCGAAAACTCCTTCGAACATCAAGGCAGTGAACTGGCGAATCTGCGCGAAGGGATGTTCGAGGGTATGTCCGATGGTAAAGTTGGTCACCATGTCGAGGCCGAGCGACGGCATGCTTAGCCCGCCGTGAGTCGAAATGGGAATATCAAGTTTTTGCGCTTCTTCCCAAAGCGGGTAAAATTCAGGACCGCTGTAGAGCCGTCCGGCGGGAGCGACCGCAGGCAGCACGGCGCCGACCATTCCGAGGTCGTTAACGCAACGGCGCAGTTCTTTAACCGCTTCGGAAATATCTTGTATCGGCAAAAGCGCGACGCCGACCAGGCGCGGGCTCACGGCCATGAATTTATGGTAGAGCCAGTCGTTGTAAGCTCTCGCCATGCAAATGGCCCAATCCCTATCCTGGATGGCGCCGTGCGTGAGGCCCTGCGTCGGGTAGAGAACCGTTAGCTCAATCTTGTTCTTGTCGAGAAAGTCGAGCCAGTGATTTGCCTTGGGGCCGTCGCCGCCGCCGGCCCAGCCGCCTTTCTGGCGCAAGGAGCGGAGATAGCCGTCCATGGTAAGGCCCGGCCAGAACGAATAGCTCTGGTGCCATTCTAGATCCTTGTAAGGCGGGCCGATGAATTCGCGCAGCTCGCTGTCAAGCTCCATGACGTGTCCGTCGGCATCGATGATTCGATACTCAGCCATATTGCCTCCTGAATCGGTTTTTACTTTTTACTGTTGGCCCTTTGGAATAAAGGTCGAGTGACCGAAAGATTTCTTGCTTGGCTCGAACAGGCAACGTACAGCCCATAATGGTTTACGCAAGCTGACATGTGATTCCGAGAAGCCGTTCGATAAGGACCCTCTCTTATTCAGGAGCATCACGTGCCGTGGGTGTTCTCGGCAAACAGCTCTTCAACCGTCAATTCACGGCCGAGCATGCCCTGCTGACCGGCGAACTTGATCAGATTCTGCACGTCGTGACGGTTTTCTCTGAAGCCCTGATAGAAGGGGTCTTTACCGAAAAATTTTCGTTCTTCTTCCAAATACGAGCGTGCCCAGGCAAAACTGAGCCGGTGCGGTTGCTCCATAAAATCGTTGTACGCTTCACGCGACGCGATAAATGCCTCGTACAGGCTGGTGGCCACCCACGGATCGTTGTCGAGGATTTCTTTCTTGATTACAATCGGGTGCATGATCGGAAAAACTTTGGTCCGCTGGTAATACTGTTTCTCCTCTTTCTCGAATTCCGGAAACAGTCGCTCGACAGTTCCTTCGTTGCGAATCCATCTCTGCGGCAGATCGGGTTCGACCTCCGCATCGACCTTGCCCTCGACCAATAAATCTTCCAGCTTCCGTTGGCCGTCGACGAATTCGACTTTGATGCTCGCGGGAAGTTTAAAGCCGACATGCTCTTTATTGACAATTACCCAGGTGACATCCGTGACCGCCAGATCGTAGCTGTTCATCAGCATGCCTTTGGTGACCAGGGCCAGGGTATTTTCGTAGCTGCGCAAGCCGATGCGGCCGCCTTTCAAATCCGCCGGCTTCTTGATGCCGGAACCGGCGCGAATGAAACAGAACTTATGCCCCCACATGCGGCGCGGGAAAAACGGAATGGCTTGCAACCAATCCACGTCCTGGCCGCGCGCGACCAGATAGGAAGACATTGAGAACTCACAGGCATCGTACTCGCCGTATCGAAACATGCGCTCATGGCGGATGCCGCTTTCAACCGTGATCAGGTTTAGATCGATGCCTTCGACTTCAACCTGTCCCTCGCGCAAAGGCTGGAGATAGTCGTATTTGTCGCATGCCAGTGTCAATTTTAATTTCGCCATATGATCTCCTGGGCGCTGAAAGAGCTTCAGACGCTTCCCTTGTGCTCGCCGATTCTAAATTCGTGCTCGTGTTTACGTGTTCGTGTTGGTTCGGAAAAATCTCATCATGTTCACCATCACGAACATGGCTTTATCTGCTTCGATCATAGGTGCGGCGCCACGTCAAGTCAATGAAACGCCAGGTTCGTTGACAGGCATGCTAAAGCTGAATATGAAAGCTGAAAGCGGAATGATTTTTGGAGAGGGCTTTGTTCAGCTTTCCGCTTTCATCTTTTCTAAAGGGGGAGTCGACCATGCGTTTCGAAGACAAATCCGTGATCATCACCGGCGGCGGTGGCAAGATCGGCAAAGCTTATGCAATGGCATTCGCCAAAGAGGGTGCCAAGGTTTCATTGCCGGATATCGCCAGCGCCGATCATGTGGTCAAAGCGATTCGAGACATGGGCGGCACGGCGATCAGCTCGGCATGCGATGTGTCGGATGAAAGCAGCGTCAAGAGAATGGTGGAGGAAACCGCCAAGCAGTTTGGCGGGGTCGATATTCTGGTGAACAATGCCGCTTATTTTATGACAGTATGGAAAGGGCCGTTCTGGGAGATGGCGGTGGATGAATTCGACAAGGCCATGGCCGTGAATGTGCGGGGATCTTGGCTATGCGCCAAGGCGGCGTTTCCATATATGAAGAAGCAAGGGAAGGGCAAAATCATCAATATTTCCTCCGGCACTGTTTTGAACGGCAGTCCGAATTACATTCATTACGTTACTTCCAAGGGAGCCATCATCGCGATGACCCGCGCCATGGCGCGGGAGCTGGGCGACTATAACATCTGCGTTAACACCGTCGCTCCGGGTTTTGTCGAGACCGAAGGCCGCCAGGTCGAGCCTGCGTTTAGTGCCAGCCGCGTGGCAAACCGCTCGCTGAAACGTGTCCAGGTTGAAAGTGATTTGGTGGGAACCGTTCTGTTTTTGGCCTCACCCGAAAGCGATTTCATGACCGGACAATTGCTGAACGTCGATGGCGGCGCCAATTTTACCGGGTAAACAAGCCGGAATTATGAAAGCTGAAAGCGGAAAGAATCCGCCTCCAAAGGCATCTGTTTCAGGTTTCCGTTTCATCTTTCATCATTTCCGGTAAGAGAGCTATGCGGTTCAAAGACAAATCCGTGATCATCACCGGCGGCGGTGGCAAGATCGGCAAAGCCTATGCAGTAGCCTTCGCTAAAGAAGGCGCGAAACTCTCATTGCCGGACATCGCAGGCGCCGATCATGTGGTAAAAGCGGTAACCGATATCGGCGGCAGCGCGATCAGCATGGCCTGCGATGTAACCGATGAGAAGAGCGTCAAGGCGATGGTCGACGAGACCGCCAAACGATTTGGTACGGTCGATGTTCTCATCAATAACGCGGCTTACTTCATGACCGTGTGGAAAGGGCCGTTCTGGGAGATGGCGGTCGATGAATTCGACAAAGCGATGGCGGTCAACGTGCGCGGTTCCTGGTTGTGCGCCAAAGCTGCGGTGCCTTACATGCAGAAGCAAAACAAGGGCAAAATCATCAATATCTCTTCCAACGTTGCTCTCACCGGCAATCCGAACTATATCCATTACGTTACTTCCAAGGGCGCGATCATCGCCATGACTCGCGCGATGGCGCGGGAACTCGGCGATTTCAACATCAACGTGAACACGGTCAGTCCGGGATTCGTCGTCACCGAAGGGCGCAAGGTCGATCCCGAATACGAAAAGATTCGCGCCGAGCAACGCAGTATCAAGCGCTCACAGGTCGAGGACGACCTGGTCGGCACCGTTTTGTTTTTGGCATCGCCGGACAGCGACTTCATGACGGGACAGCTGTTGAATGTCGACGGCGGGTTTCATTTTATTTGATGCGAGCGAGATTTCTGCTGCAGGCTCTCTCTTGGTGAGCGTAAGGCAAAAGAAGGGCATTAGGATAAAGGATCTTACTCTTGGCATTGGGCGAGTGGCGGAGCCTGGAATGTTCGCGGTGATCAAGTACCAGGGTTTTCTAAATCGAGGAGATAAAGTTGCCAGCTCTGATGATCAACCTGGCGGTGAGTATCGATTTGAAGTCGGACGCCGTGATCCCACCGCCATGCTTGAGACCAGCGTTATCGGAATGCGCGAAGGCGGAACCCGGGAGGCGCGCGTGAGTCCGCACCTTGCCTATCGAGAAGGAACGCGCGACCGCAGGATCCCTCCGAACGCGGTTATACAATGGGTGATCGAGCTGGTTCGGGTGGAGGATGGGCAGGTAAAAACGTAGTATCATTCACACCGGTTAGGGATTTATCGGCGCATCATTTCAGCGCGACAACCATTTATTCTCAGAGCAGGAGGCATTCCAATGGCCAGCAAAGCTGATTTTACTACCGAAGAGTGGAAAACGATTGTTGCCGCTCCGCCAATGGTAGGGCTAGCGGTCACCTGTGCCAGCCCCAACGGACCGTGGGGGGTGTTGAAGGAGATGTTATCGATGGGAATGGCGATGGCTGAGATGCTGCAAAAGGGCAGTTCCAATGCGCTCATTGCCGAACTGGCTGCCGACTTAAAGGCGCGTCAAACCAAACCGGAGCCTCCTCAGGGCATCAAAGATCCGGAGCAGGCCAAGGAATTGGCGTTGAATCACGTGAGAATGGTGAATGATATCGTTAACCGCAAGGCCACACGAGATGAAGCCGATGAGTTTAAAAAATGGCTGCTGGCCGTCGGCCAACGCGTTGCCGAAGCGTCGAACGAAGGCGGTATCTTCGGATTCGGCGGCGAGCGCGTTTCAGACGCTGAGAAAAACGTGCTAAGGCAGATCGCCTTTGCCTTGGGACTGCCGGCGAGTTGACCTGTCGCAATCAAAGACGCTAAGGCTGCCGATGTGTGTTGTAGTTCTAAGTGTCATTCCCGAACCAGGGGAACCTTCCAGCGCAAGGGATGATAGTTTGCTCCACCGCTACAGCAGTGCAGCTAAACCGGGCGACGCGAGATCTACACGGTTATAGAAGCCGATCGAATTCCGTGTAAAAATATAAGTTGACAATAAGGAGAGTGGAACATGGCTAGAATCAAAGGTGTAAGCGAAAGTGAAGCAAATGATGAGGTGCGGCAAGTTTTTGAAGCGCAGAAGAAGCGCCTAGGGATCGTTTCGAACACTGCAAAAGTCTATGCGTTGAGACCGACAATTCAGAGAGGAGTTCAGGCGCTGGCCCAAGGGATTCAGGATTCGGGGCTCATTTCGCCCGAGTTGAAGCATCTCCTTTGTGTTAAGACCGCCAATATCAACGGCTGCCCTTTTTGAATTGACAGCAATGCATCCAGTGCGATGCAAAATGGGGCTTCAGCCGAGAAAGTCGAAGCAGTCCTCGGAGACTACAAGAAGAATCCGCTGTTTTCATTGCGTGAGCGGTTGGCCTTGGAATTAGCCGAGCGGATGACCTACACGGAAGAGCGGGTTACGGATGAGTTCTTCGATCAGCTCAAGGAACACTTCAGCGATGACGAGTTGGTGGAATTAGCGGCCGTCATTGCTCTGGAAAATTTTCGCAGCAAGTTCAATCCGGTCTTTGGAGTGGAGGCGAATAATTTCTGCCCGCTACCGCAGGTTAAAGAAGCAGCCGCTATCGCGACTCGCCGATTCCATGAATGAAGGCGGCGCGAGTGATTCGCGTTGCGCGAAGTTACCACAAGGTAACCACAAGAACTTGCACGACCCGGCAGAATCCTAAGACCCTATAATTCTTTAGGAGCTAGTTTGCTCAGCGGCAGCTTTAAACTGACAAGCGCCGGAACTAACGCTGGTGGGTGGAGCAAGCGCGACGCGGTGCGGGCCTTGGGCTCGGCTCAATGTCTCGCATGACTTCTTTGCCGATCTTGCACCGAATCCAGCAACGTCTGCAGAGCATTGAAGTCGGCAGGTTTGGTGAGATGGAAATCGAAGCCCGCGGCCTGTGAGCGCTGGCGATCCTCGGCCTGGCCCCAGCCTGTTAATGCAATCAGCGTCAGATCTTCACAGTCCGGGAGCTGTCGAACCCGGCGCGCCAATTCGTAGCCGTCCATGTCGGGCATGCCGATGTCGACTAGCAGCACGGCCGGTTGATACGTTGGCAGTACCTCCAAAGCTGCAAAGCCATTGTAGACGGCTCGAGCCTCGGCTCCTGCCAAATTGAGCAGTTTACCGAGACTATCCGCGGCATCACGGTTGTCATCCACCACTAACACCCGCTTGGAAGGTAGCTGCCCGGCGTGCTGTTTATTGTCTCGTGTTTCGGTGCGCAGGTTATCATCAAGGGGTAGGCGCACAATAAATTCGCTACCCTTGCCCGGACCTTGGCTTCGAGCCTCGATCGTACCTCCATGCATTTCGATCAGGCTGCGAACCAGAGTGAGGCCGATACCTAACCCGCCCTGGGTGCGGCTGGTCGAGTGCTCGAGTTGCGTGAACATTTCAAAGATACGGGGCAACATGTCGGGCGAGATGCCGATGCCACTATCTCGGACCGAGATCGATAGATGATCGCCCTCGCGCTGGGCACGCAGCCAGATTCGCCCTCCGGGATTGGTGTACTTGGCGGCATTATTGAGGAGATTTGAAACGATCTGTGCCAGCCGTACGGGATCGGCTTCGAAGATGAGCGGCGCGGTCGGCAATGAGATCTCGAGATGATGGCGGGCTTCCTCGATCAGCGGCTTACTCACTTCCACCGCGCTCTGGATGATAGTTGTCAATAACACCCGTTCTTTGCGCAGTTCAATTTGGCCGCGAGTGATCCGGGATATCTCCAGGAGATCATCGACCAAGCGCACCATTTGATTGACCTGACGTTCCATCATTTCATAAGTCCGTTCGGTGCCCGGCTTCGAATCGCCGGCAAGCCGGAGGATGTGCAGGCTGTTTCGAATAGGGGCCAGCGGATTACGCAGCTCGTGCGCCAGCGTGGCGAGAAATTCATCCTTGCGCCGGTCGGCCTCGCGCATTGCTTCCTGAGACTTGATGAGTTCGGTGATATCGGCGGAACTTCCGACATAGCCGGTCACTTCGCCTGATGGGGCGAGGCGTGGATTGCCGCGCGATTCAATCCAGCGCCATTGGTTATCGTGACGTTTGACTCGTGCCCGCGCATGCAACGGCTGTCGATCGCGCAGCGCAACATTGAATGCGTCCAAGTACTCTCGATCGTCGGAATGAATAATCTCGGACCATTCGAGCCGGGCGGCTCTTTCACGGGTAGTGCCGAAGAAATCCAGATAGGAGCGATTGACGAACTCGATGCGGCCAGAGGCATCGGTTACCCAAATCATCACCGGCGAACTGTCAGCGATGGAGCGAAAACGTTCCTCGCTTTCGCGCAGCTTTTCTTCCGCCAACTTGCTTTCGGTAACGTCAATGATGAATTCAACACCCTCATCTGCCTCGATTCGTGTGGCGGCGAACAAAGCCCACCAGCGCGATCCATCTTTGCGGATGTATTCTTTCTCGTAGGGAACCGTGCGGCCCATCCTTTCGAACTCCTCGATCCCGCGCAGCGATCGAGGCATCCACTCCGGCGGAGTCATTCTGTCCCAACGCACCAGCCCGGATTCCAGATCGCTACGGCTGTAGCCGCTCATACGCAGGAAGGCATCGTTGGCCTCGATGATGCGGCCGTCGGTCTTAAAAAATATCACACCCACCGTTTCAATCTGTATCGCGCGACCCAATCGCTCCTGCGACGCTTGTAGCGCCTGCTCAGCCCGCTTGCGATCCTCAATCTTTTGGACAATGCCGACGAACCGCGCCGGGTTGCCGTAAGCGTCGCGCACCACGGTTCCGTTACAATGAACCCAGACATACCCGCCATCCGCAGATTCGGCACGGCACTCGGCCGAGAACGTTCCGCCTTGTTCAAATGCCGGCAGCGAAGCCTGGATGACCCGCTCGCGATCCTCCGGGTGAATCACGCCCCTCGCGCGCTCTACCGAAAAGTATTTCTCCGGCAATGTCTCGTAGCCGAACAGTTGCGCCATGTTCTCCGAGTACTTTATCGTACCGGTCAATAGATCGACGTCCCACGCAAACACGCCGGCAGCCTGCGTTGCCAGTCGCATGCGCTCCTCGGCTTCGTACAATTTTCGTTCAGTTTCCTTCCGCGCCGAAACATTGCGGAAAATGGCGGTGGCCCGCGGCGCTTGGCCCGCCGCGCGCCGCAGCAGGCTTACGTTGAGGTGATTCCAGAAAGTCGAGCCATGTTTGCGCAGCAATCTGGTTTCAATAGAGATCACCAGGATTTCACCGCGCGAAAGCTGCTGCAGTAAGAGCGCGGTGGCGTCGCGATCATCCGGATGCGTCAGCTCGACGATCGTCCGCAGAGTCAACTCTTCGGGGGAGTAGCCAGTCATCTCGCACATTTTCCGATTGACCCGAAGGAATCGCCCACTGGCAGGGTGGATCTGACATTGACCGACGCTCGAAAGCTCAAACATTGCACGGAATTCCGCTTCGCTTTGAGGCAAGTTCTCTTCGGTGTGATTCGAAGCGGCGGCTTCGACAGTGCCGATCATCGCGTATGCCGCGGATGCGAAACGGGAAAGGCTGGTCAGCAGCCGCGCGTCCTCCGCATCGAACTTCCGTTCCGGACTATGAGTTAGAACCCACAACGTGCCCGCCGGTTCGCCACCGCTGTGAAATGGCACCGAGAGATTTTCGAAGATCGGCAGGTTCATTTCCCGGAAAGCGACGAAATGTCGTTCAGGGCGATCGAAAAGAACGACAGAGTCCCGCTCGAGCACGGTTCCGCACGGGCACGCATCGCGGACCATCGAAGTATTGACGTTCGGCGCATAATGTCCGGCTATGGCACGCCAGCGGAACACTCCGGCGCCTTCGTGTGTTTCCAGGATGCTTATTCCGGCGGAATCGGCGTGACACAGCTCGAGCGCGATATCTGCCAACTTTTGCAAGAAAGTTCGCGGCGCCTCTTTCATGGCCTGGGCCAACGCGATCAGCGCTCGGTTCTCGGCTGCATATTCAGGCGCACGCGAGCTACGCCGGAAAAGCTCCGAGGTGTTCAGTATCTGGTTGACAGATAACCGCTCCTCGTTTGACTCTGCACTTCGATGATCGCCCATCGCTATGGCCTTTCGGGACTCGTTTGTACTCCTACGACCGACGCTTAGATGGTTGTGCAGCAGCGTTTAAGGATATGCTGGCGGTTAGAAGCGTTCTCGACATCGATTAAGCTTCCAAAGTCATCGGCAACATCAGGAAAGCCCCGCCGCCGATCGGTTGGCGGTCGATATCTTCCTCGACATCCCCAGGATGATTGACTGAATCGATCTACAGCGGGAACTTATTTCTTATAACCTGCCCAATGGGTTGTAAAGATGTCGTTGAACCTGGATAGAGCGGCATCGATAACGACCTTGTTCCTTGTTACGACTCAGCTCTCAGTAGCAATGGTACTAAATGGCTTATCTCGAATCCATGCGAACTAGCGCTTTTTATAGAGCCCGTCAATGAAGCCGTTATCATCGTACTCCTTGATCAGACTCATATCGACGAAGTCTTCCGGCCGCGCGGCGCGCGCTTTGGCGTCTTTCTCGCCGAGCTCGGCGAGAGCTTCTTTGACGGAATCGAGCGAGGGATACGGCTTCTCCGGCACCAGGCGAGAGAAGAATTGGTAGCTGTCCTCCAGCGCGTCGTTATCGCTGGTCTTGACATATTTTCCGATCACTTTTTTGCTAAACTCTTTGTCGGTTTTGTAAAGGTGGATGCCTTCGAGCAAGGCTCGGGTGAATTTGCGCGCGGTGTCGCGCTTCTCACGAAGGTAGGAGACTCGCGATGCCACAGGGGTGGTCGGATAAGCGCCGCCAAAATCCTCAGGTTGAGCGATGATGTTCATATTGAATTTACGAGCCATATTGGTCACGGGGGGTTGGGCGACCATGCCGTGCACCTGCTTTGTTTGAATCGCCGCGAGCCGGGAGGGCTGGCCGCCCGGGATCTGCAAGATCGCCACGTCAATGTCGGGCTTCAGGCCCCATTTGAGCAGTATTTTCCTGGTTGCATAATCCGAGTTGGAACCGAAACGGCTGACCGTGAGTTTTTTGCCTCTTAAATCTTCCGGCCGTTTGATCTCCGGCGAAACCACCATGCTGTAGGCGAGAACGTTCAGCAGGCCGCTGATCAGGGTCACGTCAGCTCCTCGAAGCTTGGCGACAACGGGTGCGTTGCCGCCGACCTGAGCGATGGGAAGATCGCCGGACATCATCGCTTGGGTCGCTCTGGAGCCGCCGTCGAGGAAGATCATGACCACGTCAAGGCCGTTCTTTTCGAACAGTCCGGCCTCCTTGGTAATCCAAAATGGCGCCTGCGAGCCGGCAACCGCGCTCCAGCCGATCGTGAGCTTTTCTAAAGGCGCGGACGCCGCTAAAGAAATTTCAAATTGCGACGGCAACGAAATCAGCATCGTCAAACTGGCCGCAATGATTCTTGTGCGTTTCATATTGGTCTCCTGCCTTCTCAGTGCTGAGAGTGCGTGCATGCAATCACGGGGAATCGAATATCCGGGGTTGATCGATGGAGTTGAACCCAAGTTAGATTTCTCGCGCCCTCATACGCCAATGCTCCTGCCGGCGATTCATCTTTCTAGAACGTAGACCCGTTGAACTTTG
The DNA here is from genome assembly GCA_036378835.1 of Binatia bacterium. GTDB lineage: Bacteria > Desulfobacterota > Binatia > UBA9968 > UBA9968 > WHTF01. The sequence continues at coordinate 18,448 of DASUVS010000238.1, forward strand.
AACGTTGGTGAGCGCTAGGCCGCACTGACCCACTTATTCACATCGACCTCCCAGCCTTTGGTCTGCGACAAATCCAGCGCGTTACCTTCCGGATCGCGAAATCGGACTTCGGCGTAGGGTCGGGTCGGTGGGCGAGGCGCGATGTTTAGCACGTTGCGCAATTCGGCTAAGGTCGCCTCCATCGTATTGGTGAGAAATCCGATATGATTGATGCCGAATTTCGCCTCATGGCCTTCGATGGGGTTGTAGAACGGGTGTATAGCGAGATTGGTCTGGCCGTCGCCGCAGAAGCGATTGCCGCGGCCTTGCTGCCGGCGCTGGTAGCTGGACGGCACCTCGCGCAAGCCGAACACTTGAGTGTAAAAGCGCAGCATCATTTCCGGATCCAAAGCGTTGTAGGCGATGTGGCGAATCCGCGGGAACTTCTTTTCTTTCTCGGGCGGCACGCCGAACCGTCGGGTCGACAAGCTCACGGGAAAACATTCCGGGTCGTGAATTCTGATCTCACCGTGGTGAATATCGTCCGCTTCCTGGAGGATCATGCCGCGCGGATTCAGAGCTAAAAAACGTCCTTTGGTTTCTTCCAGATCGTCGACCGCCAAACCGATATGATGCAGCCCGCACTCCATTTTCATCTCGTTTAATTGAGCGCGTCTTTTGAAAAACGTCAGATTGTAGAAGCCATCGGTGATCGAGATGTCGCCTTCGGCTGAGCGGCCGAGTTCTTCGGCGCCAAGAAAGCGACGATAGAAGTCGCTTACTTTTTCCGGATCATCACTGAGGTAAGCAATGTAACGTAAGAGCGCCATCCGAGCCTCTTTTTTGATTTAAATTCAAACAGGCAATGCTCCATCGCTGCGTATTCTAGTCACGAATATTCTGCGTGAACCATTCCAGCGGCAGCGGATGTCCCAGGCCTTTAGCGCGCGCCAGATTGTAAGCCGTGCCGCCGACGGCCGCGAACTGCAGGCCTTGCGTGCCCTGATTGTTTAGAAACGTGATCTGTTGATCATTGGCGCGGCCGATCCAACGGCCGGCCATGACATCGGGCACGGTGCCGATCTCCGGATTATCGATTTCGTAATGCGGCGCGGAGGGAATCTTGTTCTTTTCGTCAATATTGCCGGCGATGTAACCGAACATGCCGTCACTGCCGGTGGTTACTTCCGGAGCGTTGCGGTCGGCGAACAGAGTGGATGTGCCAAGACGGGCTATTACGTCGGCCCGCTTTAGAACTTCAGGGCCGGCTTCGTTATTGCGCACGTTATTGATATGCATTCCGGGCTCGAGCCATTCGGCCTTGATCACCGGAACCAGCGAGTCGGTGGTCAGCGCAACCACGTCGGCGCCTCGGAGCGCTTTTTCCGGCGAGTCGACCGCGATCACTTCCATGTCCAGCTTCTCGGTCATCTCAGCGGCGTAAGCTTCCCGGTTGACTCTGGTCGGGCTGAACACGCGCATGACCTCGATGGGTCTGACTTGTTTGATCGCTTCGGCATAGGTGCGCGCCATGCCGCCGGAGCCGATCATCGCCAGGACTTTCGCGTTCTGCCGCGCCAGGTACTTGGTTCCGAGCCCGGCGCAGGCGCCGACCCGCATATGCTGCAGGTAGCCGTCGTTGATGATTGCCAACGGCTCGCCGTTGCGTGTGCTGGTGAGAAATATCAGACCGCAATAGGTTCCGCGCTCGATGCAGTATTTATCTTCGACGATGAAGCCGTCTTTGTTTTCCCACGCCAGCATGTCTGATTTCATGCGGATGGCGAAGATGCCAAGCTTGCGCGATGCGCCTTCCATGGTTCCCCATCGATAGTAGTGCGGCTCTTGCGGAACATAGAAATCGATTCGCGGCCGGTAGCCCGCGTGCAGTTGATTGAGCTCGTGATAAGCCTCCTCCATCGCTTGAATGCAGGTGGGCATGTCCAAGACCTGCTCAACGTGAGCATTGGTAAGAAAAATCATGATCTCTCCTATTGTTTTCCTGATTCCGAGCGAATCGATCCGCTTTGCTCGAGGCGCTCAAGAATCGAAGTGTCGACGACATCTTGCGGTTTCAACTGGGCGATCTTGGGATTGCGCGAACCCATGATCTCGATCGTCGCTTTGACGGCATCCATATTCGGGTAAGGCCTGGCTTCGACCTTGGGTAGCAAGTCTTCATACGTCCGTCTGGCTTCCTCGCCGCTTAGCCGGAGATGCTTGGCCAGGATCTCGGTGACTCTCGCCCGGTTGGCCGGATTCAGCATGAAGGCGTTGCCTTCGACAATCGATCGAACGACAGCCTCGGCCGTGCGAACCTTGCTTTTCAGGAATGAACGAGTGGAAACCAATGCGTTGTTGACGAATGGAACTCCCAAGGGCTCGAGGTTTCCGAGATAGGTGAAACCGCGGTCTTTGATCTGCAGCGACACGGACGGATCTATAATGGTCGCGTCGATTCTTCCGGCGATCAGCGCTTGCGCCCGGGTAGGCTCATCGCCGATGGCTAAAAAAGTGATGCGGTCGCGTTTCTCATCAAGTTTGAAGTGTTGCAACATGAGAAACGATGCGACATGCGATGAGCTGCCAAAGCTGCTGATCGCGAGAGACTTGCCTTTCAAGTCCTCCGGTTTTTTGATTTCGGGCTTTGCCCAAATGTCGTAAGTCAATTTATTATTGATGCCAAGGATCATCACGGTTTCGGCGCCGCCGGCAACGGCTGTGACCACCGGGGTTGCACCGGTAAAGCCCAGCGGCGCGGAACCAGACAGAAGCGCTTGAGTCATGCGTTGACCGCCGGTAATCAGCACGATGTTGGCATCTAAGCCGTTCTTGCGGAAGATGCCGAGTTCTTTGGGCACCCAGAGCGCGGCGATATCGTTGCGCAGGTTGGAGTGGCCGATAGCGAGCTTCTCAAGTTCTTGCGCCGTGACCGGCGATGACGACGAGCAGCGGGCGATGGCCAAGATCAAGATAACAACTTCGCGATATCGCTTCATCTAAATAAAGGATCCTTATCCGTCGAACGATCTAGACCTACTTATGTGAGCCGGCTGTATAAAGTCAACAAACGGATTCGGTGGGATGCCTTGATTCAACAGTCAAAGCGGCAGGAGCCGGGAGGAACGAGCACCTGGTTCAGTTTAAGTTTATTCCATGTAGATTTCTCGCATGTTCGGAATGACATGAGAACACGTGATCTGTCATCTCAACGAAGTGAGAGAATCTTCCCAAATGAACCGCTATCAGGAGCGATGTTATCTTGACAGTGAAATCTGTCCATGGTCAACCTGAAGGGGTGGAGATTCGATAAAGGAACTCTATGAAAACGATTTTAACCGTCGTGCTCGCATTATGTTGGTTGGCGTTGCCGCCGTGTTCTGCCGCCCAGGAGAAATTCCGCGCTGCGAGCGGCGGTTTTTCGACCGCAATCCATGCGCTCCTGTGGCTCGCGTACGAGAAAAAGATTTTTCAGAAATACGGCCTGGACGGCGAGTACCTGGCGCTGGAGAGCGGCACGCCGGCGATGCAGGCGCTGCTCGCCAACGAACTGCAAATTGTCTTTACCACCGGCGCTCTGGCGATCACCGCCAATTTACAGGGAGCCGATGCGACGATTATTGCCGGCGGCATCAACTTCATTCCCAATAAGCTGCTGGTTCGTCCGGACATCAAAACGCCGGAAGGTTTGAAAGGAAAACGAATCGCCATCAGCCGCTTCGGTTCGGCATCGGACTACGCAACTCAAGTGGCGCTGGAAAAGCTCGGCATTAACCCCAAAGACGTGACCATCGTCCAGGTCGGCGGCAATATGACGCGGCTCGCCGCTTTGAGCCAGGGCACGGTGCATGCGACCTTGTTAAGCGAGCCGCACACCACCGTCGGCATGAGGGACTTCAAGCTAAATTCGCTCATCGATTTGGCCGAGAGCGGCGTGCCCTTCCCGCAGAATTGCTTCATCGTAAAGCGCAGCTACTTCGAGGCCAATCGCCCGAAGATCGTCAATGCCATGAAAGCGATCATCGAGAGCTATTTCATTTTGCGCAAGGACAAACCGCTGGCTGTGTCTTTGATGAAGAAATACAACCGGGTCAGCGATGAGGATGCCAGTCTCGGCTATGACTACTACCTGGCCAAGTATGGCGACGGCGTGATGGTGTTGCCCGACCGCAAGGGATTGGAATTTATAATTTCGCAGGTGGCCGCCACCAACGCCAAAGCCAAGGGGCAGACACCGGAGAGCTTGAGGCTCCTGGATGGCAGCGTCTTGGAAGAAATCAAAAAAAGCGGATTCATCGAGAAATTTAAGAAATAGCCCAGTGGCTCGGATAATCATCCGAAGATGTTGAGGTACGAAGCGGGGTGATCATTCTTACGATTGAACGGCTTGAACTACTTGAACAGTTTCAACGAATTCTTTGATCGGAGCGAAGCCATGGCTGGTGTGATCGACGCAGATACGCATATCGCCGAGTCCGAGGCAATGTGGAAATTTATCGATCCAGAGATGTATCCACGCCGGCCTATCCTGGCGAAAATTCCCGACGATACCTGGTACAAAGATCGAAATGCGTTTTGGCTGATCGATGGCGAGATCTTTCCGAAACCTGCGGGTAAGGCTAGCTTTAGTTTGATCACGCCCTCGGCCGCCAAGAGAGAAGCCGGACGGGGAGACATTCACCTGGCGGTGCGAGAATTGACCGATCCCATCGCGCGTCTGAAGGACATGGACAGGATCGCTGTGGAAGTACAGGTGATCTATCCGACACTTTTTCTGGTGTATCTCACCGACGATCCTCAGTTAGAGACAGCTCTGTGCCGCGCCTACAATCGCTTTGTCGCCGATGCTTGCGCTAAAGCGCCGGAACGGCTGAAGTGGGTGGCGATCCTGCCATTACGGGCGGTCGATGCGGCGTTGAAAGAAATAACTTGGGCGAAGCAGCATGGGGCGGTCGGTGTATTCTTTCGCGGCATGGAAGGGAATCTTACGCTCGACAACCCATATTTCTTTCCTGTTTACGGCCAGGCGGAGCAGCTCGATCTGCCGATCTGTATCCATACCGGCTCCGGCAGCCGCTATCTGATGCAGCTCTTCGACTTAGAGCGCAACCATACTTTTGCGCATAATCGGGTGCTGCCGGTTTTTGCCTTCCGCGATCTCGTGCACAATCGAATTCCGGAAAAGTTCCCGCGGCTGCGCTTCGGTTTTATCGAAGCCGCCGCCAGTTGGGTACCCTACATCTGGCATGTGCTGCGGCGGCAACAGAGCAACTGGAGATTCAGCGATCCGCAGGAGCTCTTTCGCGAGTACCGCTTCTGGGTCGCCTGTGAGGCCGATGAAGAGTTGCCGCACCTGGTTCGGTTTCTCGGCGAGGATAAGTTAATCATCGGGTCCGATTACGGCCATAACGATCCGTCCAAGGAGCCGCAGTTTGTCGCGAATCTACGCGCTCGTGAGGATGTGCCCGGCGCCTTGGTCGAGAAGATCCTGTGCGAAAACCCGCGGATGTTGTATGGCTTGTCATAAAGTCGAATCTTCGCCGCGCGGGCTGAGAGATTATCCGTATTACGCAAGCCGTTGGCTCTTAGGATCGTGGCCTTAATTTCACGGTTTTTGCGAATATGCTTGATGATCCACGGGAAATTCTGTATTTGAAGCGCATCGATTATCAATGACTCGCGCCTTGGGCATGGCGCCAAATGTAAATGACAAATCCTAGTCGAGAGTACACGATCCTGAATGTCGACGATCACGATGCCGGGCGCTACGCCAAGAGCCGCATTCTTCAATTGGCAGGGTACCGGGTCGTTGAAGCCTCTACCGGCGCGGATGCCTTGCGCCTGGTGCGAGAGGCAAAACCACAACTGATTTTGCTCGATGTCAAATTGCCGGACGTAAATGGCATCAAACTATGCCGCACGATCAAAAGCGATCCGCTGAGCACCCATATTATGGTCCTGCAGATCTCGGCGGTGCACACGACCCGGGCTGACCGGATTTATGGGTTGGAATGTGGCGCAGACACTTATCTGATTGAACCGGTTCAGGCGGACGAGCTCTTGGCAACGGTTAATGCGCTATTGCGTCTCTATGATCGAGAGCGGGAAAATCGTCAGCTGGTGGCACAGTTGCGCAATGCGGATCGTCAGAAGGATGATTTTCTCGCCGCGCTGGCGCACGAACTGCGCAATCCTCTTGGGGTTGTCAGTAATGCGTTTGATATTCTCCCGGACACGCAAACGCCGGAGCCGGTGTCTCACGAACTTCGCGACATCATCGGCCGGCAGATCGGCCTCATGAGCCGTTTGGTTGATGACTTACTCGATGTCTCACGTATCTCTCGCGGCCAGATCGGACTCGCCTGCGAGCCGTGCGACTTCGCTGCTATCGTGCGGCAAACGGTGGACGACTACCGAGCGATTTTAGAGTCAAGCGGTCTGGAGCTAACACTGGACGTGCCGAGCCACCCGGTATGGGTCGTAGGTGATTGCACTCGACTGGCGCAATCGATCAGCAATCTCCTGCAAAATGCCGGCAAGTTTACCAAGGCCGGGGATGTGGTGAGCGTAAAGCTAGTCGACATTCCAGATGAGCACTGCGCGGTTTTGACGATTCGTGATACCGGGATTGGTATGGAATCAGATTTCCTGGCGCGCATTTTTGAACCGTTTAGCCAGTTTGATCCAGGCATCGGACGCAGGCAAGGCGGCCTCGGCCTCGGTTTATCGCTGGTCAAAGGGTTGATCGAACTCCACGGCGGAGAAGTGCATGCCAGCAGTGAAGGACTTGGGCACGGTTCAGAGATCACTATCCGCTTGCCAACCCGGATGTTTGCCGAAAGCCCTGACGCAGCTCCCAAAACGACCATAGCCGATGCTGATGCGCCGGCGAGTTATCGTATTCTGGTCATCGACGACAACTCGCTGGCAGCTCGTACGCTGCAAATTTTTCTTGCCGACAAAGGGCACGAGGTCGAACTTGCGGTCACAGGTCCGCAGGGCCTGGAAAAGGCGCGGAAGTTTTTGCCGCAGGTCGTTCTCTGTGACATCGGCCTGCCGGGACTGGACGGCTACTCAGTAGCCCGGCAGCTCCGGCAGGAACAGGGCTCTGATAAAATCTTCTTGATCGCGGTCTCGGGTTACGGCCAAGAGGAAGATCAGGAACGCGCCAAGAGCGCGGGCTTCGACGCCTATCTGGTCAAACCGATTAGCTTGAAGGATCTTGAGACACTACTCGCGGAGCTTAATCATTAGTGGCTGCGTTGTGCATGCTCTTAGGCAACTTTGGCCCGAGACCATTGGGCGTCATCGCCGCATCAAACATAAATGATCCGCAGTAACCCCATGCGTCTGCTGCAGCTGATTCAAGACTTCGCACACCCAAGCCGCGCCTGATCCGGCCTGGCAGTTTTTTCAGCGCCGGCTGCCGCTCCCCTGTTCATGCCGATCCAAGCCGAACCATGATCGAGAGCGATCCAAGATTCGCCGCTGCGGCTTCAAGCTTATTGCACGATTGCTAGAAAAGTTGGATTTATGGAGGCGTTTTATCGTCAAGGTGAACGCGGTGTTTAGAAATTCGGAGGTTGATTGTGCTCGAACCTGTTATTACATGCCCGCAGTGCAATATCGAAATTAAGCTCACCGAGTCGCTAGCGGCGCCGCTGATTCAATCGACTCGCCGTGAATTTGAAATGCGGCTTGCGCAAAAGGATGCCGATGTTGCCAAAAAAGAAGCGATGCTGCGCGATCGCGAAGCGGCGATCGTGCGGGCCAAAGCGCAAATCGATGAAGAACTCGCTGCTAAATTGCTTCAGGAACGGGGCAAGATTGCCGCCGAAGAAGCGCACAAGGCGAAACTGTCATTAGCCGCAGATCTGGAACAAAAAGCCAAAGCGATTGCCGAACTGCAAGAAGTTGTGAAGGAACGGGAGATCAAGCTCGGCGAAGCGCAAAAAGCTCAAGCGGAAGTGCTGAGAAAGCAGCGTGAGCTCGATGATCTGAAACGGGAAGTGGAGCTGACTATTGAAAAACGAGTCCAGGAGTCACTCACCGCAACCCGCGAGCAGGCTCGCAAAGAGACTGAAGAAGCGCTGAGATTCAAAGTCCTCGAGAAGGAGCAAACCATCAGCTCGATGCAGCGCCAGATCGAAGATCTCAAGCGCCGCGCAGAGCAGGGCTCCCAGCAGTTGCAAGGTGAAGTGCAAGAGATCGAGCTGGAGAATTTGTTAAGAACGAAATTCCCACGAGATTCGATCCAGCCGGTTCCCAAAGGTGAATTCGGCGGCGACGTCCTGCATCGGGTCAACGGCTCTCTCGGCCAGTCCTGCGGATTCATACTCTGGGAATGCAAACGAACCAAGAATTGGAGCGACGCGTGGCTCGCTAAACTGCGTGAAGATCAGCGAACCGCCAAGGCCGAGATCGCGGTGATTGTCAGCCAGGCATTACCCAAGGACATTGAAACCTTTGAACTGGTCGATGGCGTATGGGTGACGCATCCGCGCGCAGCGATGCCGGTGGCTGCCGTTTTGCGCCAGACTCTTCTCGAGGTCGCCGCGGTTCGCCAGTCTTCCGAAGGACAACAAACCAAAATGGAAATGGTCTATCAATATTTGACCGGGCAGCGGTTTCGACAGCGGGTGCAAGCGATTGTCGAAGCGTTTTCATGCATGCGGGAGGATCTCGATCGAGAGAAGCGGGCGATTATCAAGCAATGGGCCAAACGAGAGGAGCAAATCGATCGTGTCATGCAAGCCACCGTGGGCATGTATGGCGATCTCCAAGGGATTGCCGGTAAGACCTTGCAGGAAATCGAGGGACTGGAATTTCCTGCGCTCGATCAACCCAATATCGAACAGGGTGATCTCTGGGGGCGGGACAAGATTTAACCCGCGGTTTTCCTCAGCCGTTTGGATGATCGTTTGGTCCGCCGCGGCGCCGGCACAGCAAGAATCGGGCAAGGCGCCCGGCGCAAAACTCTTTCAGTGACGCTGCCGATCAACATATGGGCAAGCCCGGTGCGACCATGAGTGGACATGACGATGAGATCGACACTTTCGGCCGCCGCCTTGTCGACGATCCGCCTATACGGTGTGCCGATTTCCACTTCCTGCCGGACTGTGGTGGTTCCGATTAATTCGGTAAATTCTTTTGAGATGAAATCATCCAACATCTTTTTCCGCTGCTCCAAAGTTTTTTTTAACTTCGGCGACTCGGTCTGCTTGGCAACCCACTCTTCAGTGCCTTGAGGAAAGGGAGTTTCCTCGACTGTAAGGACGTTGTAAATCAAGACCTCCGACTGCTGCCATTGCGCCAGGTCGAGAGCGAAACGAATGCCGGAAATGCACAGACTGGACATATCCGCCGGAGCCAGGATTTTTTTGATTTTCATCATATCGTTTTGAGCTCTTCTCTCTGACAATCTTGTACCAACCGCGCCATGGGCAGCGGCCGCACGCTGAATCCCTAGATTTTTTCCCATTTCGACACGAGCCATTGTCCCCCGATCATGGCAATGACGAAGCCTGCCAGGCTCGGTGAAGCCGAAGCCAGTCCGGCCAATGCAGGGCCGGGACATAGGCCGGCGAGTCCCCAACCGATACCGAAAATTACCGCTCCAACTATCAGCGGTGTGTCCATTTCAGTTTTCGTCGGCAGTACTAACCGGTCTCCCAGGAACGCTCGGTTGCGCCGAAGAACTAATGGAAACAGGCCAGCCGCTACCAGCAGAGCGCCTCCCATGACCGCCACTAGAGTTGGATCCCATGGACCGGTCACGTCCAGAAAGCCGATCACCCGCGCAGGGTTGATCATTTCGGATATCGCTAGTCCGAAGCCAAAGATCGATCCAATCAAAAACGAGCTGATGCTGGCTTTCATGAAAAGATATGTCGGGTCAAATAAACGGTCAGTATAGCCACTGCCATGAAAGTCAACGTCGCCAGCAGCGAGCGAGGTGAACGCCGAGCCAAACCGCAGACGCCGTGCCCTGAGGTGCAACCGGATCCGAGGCGCGTGCCGATGCCGACGAGCAACCCGGCGATCGCCAGCACAGGCCCGTGAACTTCCAGTTGCAACGGCACCCTACCTCGCCAGCCGCTATATAGAGCAGCGCCGGCGATCAAACCAAAAAGAAACGCGGCGCGCCAGGCACGATCATCTTTCACTGTTGGGACCAGCAAACCGCCGAGAATGCCGGATACACCAGCAATTCGCCCGTTGATAGCAAGTAGCAGGACGGCGGCCAGGCCGATCAACGAGCCGCCGATCAGTCCTCCAACCAGATTCGGTTCCGTCATCAATTGCTTCTGATGCCGTTATTTCGCCGGCTCACTTTTGATTTGCGCCTTGGCTTCTTCGATCAGAGGTTGAACGGTCTTTTTTAAAGCGGGATCGAGCTGAAATGCCTTTTGGAAATCAGCGTCCGCTTCGTTGTCTTTTTTTTGATAGACGCGGGCTATGCCGCGATAAACGTGAGCTTCGGCATTGCGCGGTTGCAGGCGAATCACTTCGGTGAAATCTCTCGCCGCGTAGTCGTATTTCTCCAAGCGCAAATAGGCGATGCCGCGATTGAAGGGGGCTTCCGGATCTTTCGCATTGAGACGAATCGCTTCGCTGTAGTCTTCCACGGCCGCCTGATAGTTTCCAACCTTCGCCGCCGCCAGCCCGCGATTATAATAAGCATCGCTGAACTTCGGGCTGAGTTTGATCACTTCGGTAAAATCAGCTATGGCCGCGTCGATTTTGTCCGAATCCGAGTAGGCAATGCCGCGGTTGTAAAAAGCATCGACCAACTTTTCTTCCAACGAGAGCGCCTGGGTATAATCCTTGATCGCCTCGTCCGTCTTGTTGAGAGCCAGATAACTATTACCGCGGTTGTAATAAGAATCGGCATCCTCAGGGCTGAGGCGGATGGCGGCGGAGAAATCCTCCACGGCGGCGTCGTAACGGCGCGCGTCAAAATGAATGCTGCCGCGGTTGATGTAAGCTCTGCTATCCTGCGGGTTCAGTTTGATGGCGGCGCTGTAATCGTCGAGCGCGGCGCGCTCTTGCTTCAGCCGCCGATAGGCATTGCCGCGGTTGAAGTAAGCCTCGCTGTCCTTGGGCGCCAGACTAATCGCTTCGCTGTAATCCTTTACCGCGCGCTGATTCTGTCCCAGGTCGTAGTAAGCGTTGCCGCGATTGAAATAACCTTCGACCCGCTTTGGATAAGTTTTGATGAATCTGTCATAGAGGACTATCGCTTCTTTTATTTTTCCCGCCTCGTGCAGCTGGAGCGCGTCTTTGAGCGGCTCGATCACCTGAGCGGGCCAGGCCGGTTCAGAGATAAACCCGGCCAACAATAAGACAAGAGCTTTGATTCCGGCACGATGCATAACGATTACTGCCTCTTGACTGCGGGAGCGGCTTTTTGATCGCTGGTGATCGATTGGATTTGTTCTTTCAAGCTCGGCTCCAACTCCATCGCCTTGTTGAAGTCGGTTTGAGCATCCTCGCCCTTGCCCTGGCGCAGCTTGACCATGCCGCGGTTCGCATAGATCCGCGCGTTTTTAGGATCGAGCTTGATCGCTTGATCGTAGTCTCGGAGCGCATGATTGAACTGGCCCAGCAGAGAATAGGCGTTGGCGCGATTGTTATAGGCCTCGGCATTTTTGGGTTCCAGCTTGATGGCTTCCGAATAATCCTGCACCGCCAGGTCATGCTTGCCGAGCCTCCGGTAGGCGAGCCCACGCCGATAATAGAGATCGGGGTCCTTGGGATCGAGTTTCTGTGATTGACTGAAATCCTTGACGGCATTTTCGTATTGTCCCAGCCCTGAGTAGGCTTGCCCTCTCTGATCATAGGCTTTCGGCATCTTTGGATTCTGTTTGATGACTTGGTCGAAGTCTTTTATGGCGCGGTCGTATTGTTTCTGCGTCAATAGGGCGTTACCGCGGTTGTATAGTGCGTCGGTAAACTGAGGATCGAGTTTAACTGCCTGGTCATAATCCTTGATGGCATTGCCGATCTGTCCAAGCTTGTGGTAGGCCAGGCCGCGGTTATTGTAGGCCTCGCTGGCATCCGGGGATGCCTTGATAGCGCGATCGTAAGCCGCGATGGCTTCTTTATACCTGCCCGCCTGATGGTGTTTAACGCCTTGATCAAATGCATTCTGCGCTTCGCCGCCCGCGGCTATGTTGCCGAAGGGCAATGCCAGGGCGACAAACAAGAAAAAAATTCTAAATACTGGCAACATCAAGGTCGAATTTAGCACCGAACCCGGAATTGAACAATTTCACGGCCGATCTTTTTATATATTTAAGAATTCACGCAAAGATCACCGGGTCATCGCTCATCCCTGGAACTTCAGCCTATGGACAAAGCAGTTTGGATGAAATAAAAGTAGGCAATAAATCAAAAAAGCGAGGGCAAACCTTATGAGCATAGCCGCGGCGCGGACAGCGCAATCTGTACTTGCCGATGAACGGATCGTCTCGGCGGATTCACACATCATGGAGCCTGAAAACCTGTGGGAAAAAAATCTTTCCCCATCTCTGAAAACCAAATTCCCCAAATTTCCCCCTCGTAACACTGCGGGAGAGAAACCCGGCGGATGGAATCCCAAAGCCCGCCTCGACGAAATGGCAGTCGACGGCGTCAGCGCCGAAGTTCTTTACCCGACTCATGGGCTTCGGTTGTTCGCCCTGGAAGACGCCGAACTGCAGGAGGCCTGCTTCAAGATCGCCAATGACTGGCTGATCGATTACTGCGCGGCGGCGCCAGGCCGCCTGGTCGGCATTCCGATGATCTCGCTTTATAATATTCCCAACGCGATCAAGGAACTGGAGCGTTGCAAGAAAGCCGGGCTGGTCGGCAGCTTGATTTGGCAGGTGCCGCCTGAGCATCTGCCGTTTACCAGTGACTACTATGATCCTTTTTGGGAAGCCTCAGAGGCTTTGGAGATGCCGCCCAACCTGCACATTTTGACCGGGTTCAATTACAGCCGGTTCGATCGCAAGGGATTGGACATCTACAAGGCTACGGTCAACACCAAACTATATGATGCCGCCAATACTCTCTTTGACATTGTTTTCAGCGGAGTTTTCGCGCGTTTTCCCAAGCTGAAAATCGTTTACGTCGAAAACGAAGTCGGCTGGATTCCGTTCTTCGTTCATGAATGGGACAAGTATTTCGTCCGTCATAGCCCGAAGATGCCGTTGCCTTACATGAAAAAGTTGCCCGGCGAGTATGTTGCCGAACAGGTTTATGCGACCTTCTTTAGCGATCCGGCGGGGGGCCGTTTGATGGAAGATTTTGGCCAAGATACTTTCATGTGGTCGAATGATTATCCCCATGCTGCCTCCACATGGCCGCACTCCCGCGACGTAATCGCCAGGGAATTGGGACATCTACCGAAGGAGATTCTACGAAAAGTCGTGCGCGACAATGTGATCAAGCTGTATAATCTTAAACTCGACGGCATCAACAACTAATCCGGATATCAACGAGAAGGAGAATCACTATGCAAGCAAGCGCCACCGCGGCAAAATATGAGAAGGACGAAAAGCCGCAAACCAAACTGTTTTCCCTCAGAACTCCGTACATGAAGCAGGGACGTATCACCCAGCTGGTGGCGGAAACCGAGAATATGTGGATTCACACCAAGATCAATTATGAAGGCGGTGAAAATGAGATCCACACGCATCTCGACGAGGACCATTCTTTCATCGTCCTGGAAGGACAGATGAGCGTTTTCGATGAAAAGGGCAATGAATTGAAAGTCGGCAAGTACCAGGGAGTGATGATCCCCAAGGGCGCCTACTATCGTTACCACAACACCGGTCCGGACAACCTGGTGGTCATCCGCGTTGGCGCCGGCATCAAAGGAAAGCCTCAAGGCGGCGAGGATATGCGCGTGCGTCCGGACGGCAAGCCGCTGCCGGCATACTCGGCCGAGAACAAAACCGTCGAGCCTATCGAGGATACGCGCTTTTTCGCGGATTTCGCGGGATAACCGACTGGCACGCATACGCGACTAAAATGTTGCTGGACAATGGCCGCTGATCGAATCAGTGGCCATTGTCATTTTGGCAGGCGAGTCCTCGTGATCGTGTCCGTGCAAACGTGATCGAGAACTCCGACGAACACGAACACGCGAGCACGAACACAAAGTGGGTACTTTATGACGCCGAGCAAGACGACATTTACGTGGGAGACGCCGCCCGAGCTATGGCGCGGTTTAAAGCCCAGCGCTGCCTGGAAGGGCAGCGTGGTGAACCTTTACATTGCTCCAGAGCCCGCCGGTCCGATGATCTCGGTATCGGAGGTACGAGCTCTGGCCGATCGCGGTTTGGAAGGGGATCGTTTCTTTCGCGAGTCTTGGGCAGCAGCGAAGCGACCCGACAAAGCTGTCAGCCTCATCGAACAGGAAGTTCTCGAGATGGCCGAATCGGAGCAGCAACTAACGATTGCCGGCGACAAGACCAGGCGCAACATTATCACGCGCGGCGTGCCGCTGATCGAACTGCTCGATCGAGAGTTCATGATCGGCAACGTAGTGATGCGCGGTATTCGCCTGTTCGAGCCCTGCGCTCATTTGGAGAAGGTTTCCCGGATCTCGGGCATCTTTCGCGCGCTGGAAAACCGCAGCGGTCTAAAAGCGGCGATTCTCAGCGACGGCGTGCTTCGTATCGGAGATCCAATCGCGCTGCAGGCCGCTAAAAAAGCCTCATAAGCTCTGTTGTACGCGCACCGGCTCGCTTCAGTTTTCGCGTGTTCGTGTTCGTTCGGAGTTCTCGATCACGTTTGCACGGACACCACACGAGATTCCGCCTCTGGACTGGAGCAGCCTGCAACCAAGGTTTTCCAGCAATCGCTAGAGCTCAAACCTTCAAATAGGACAAGCCTATGCAGTTTGGCCTCCATCTGCCGGCCTCAACGGCTGGGGTGACATCTCAGGACTTGGTAAGGTTTGCCCGGCGCGCCGAGGAGCTGGGGTTTTACTGTATTACGGTTGCCGATCACATCATCGTGCCGAAGAATATTTCAGTCCCTTATCCCTACACGGCCGACGGCAAATACCCGGGCGCCGGCTATCATCTCGAGACATTGACCACCATCGGCTTTCTCGCCGGGGCGACTACCCGCATTCGTTTCGTCACCAGTGTTATGATCGCGCCTTACCGTAATCCGGTGATTACCGCCAAGATGCTCGCCTCCCTCGATGTTCTGTCCCACGGCAGGATCATTGTCGGACTAGGGGTTGGCTGGATGAAGGAGGAATTTGAGAATTTAAAGACGCCGCCATACCGGGAGCGAGGGCGGGTGAGCGATGAATACATCCACGCCTTTCGGGAGCTATGGACCCAGGACGCTCCGTCGTTTCAAGGAGAATATTGCAGCTTTTCCGATATCGTCTTCTTGCCCAAGCCGGTGCAGAAGCCGGCCATCCCCATATGGATCGGCGGTCACAGCAGGCAAGCTTTGAAACGCGCAGGACAACTGGGCGACGGCTGGCATCCGATCGGCGGAGTTCCCACGATTCCGCTCGAACCGGAAGATCTAAAGCAGGATGTGGAGATTATGCGCGGGTTTGCTCAAGCCGCGGGTCGAGATCCCGACGCCATTCACGTGGCCTTCAAAGGTTCATTGTACGATCGCGAAAAACAGATCGTTCCCGGCAAGAGACGAAGGTTCGTCGGCGCCGTTGATGACATCATCGGCGACATTCACGAGTATCGTGATGCCGGTGTCGATACCTTGATCTTCGACGTGCGCCGTCCCAGCGCCGCCGGTACTCTCGAGCGGATGGAATGGCTGGCGCAGGAAGTGATTGGTAAGATAGAGAAAGCGTGATCGTGTTCGTGAAATGTGATTGTGGTTTGGGACGACTAGTCAGTGGTCAAGTCTCTCATGGAGTTTTTCTGACGAGCAGGTCCGAAGATCCGGTCTCAAGCCGCACGTTTAGGCAGTACTGGATCCGGTGTTTTCAGCCTGCATCGGAAGGGGACCAGACAATGCACCAAGCCGGCGCGAGATCTCCCCCGGATTCTGCGAATCTCCAAAGTTGATACCGCCATAGATCTGAAAACGCCACACGGTGATCTGTGGACAATCGACAGCCTGTGCACCTTCATAGCAAAAGGTTCCATGCCCTAGATCGTCGTTCACTCTAGCTGCTACGTCCAGACTGAACAACTTATCGAAGTACGTTTCTCCCGCGCGCGCGAGAGCGAGCACCTGAACCTCATCTTCTTGCCTGAGATAGGTTCCAAAGTGGAAACAGACAAGTCCTCGCACAATGAGAGCAAAGAGCTGCTGCAGTTTTGTCGGATCGAGAGGCAACGTGGAAAAACGGAGATGAACACCTCCTTCTTTCGCCCAAACTCTGCCCAATCGTCCCGCAACGTGCGATGAAGTTTGACATTCTCGGTAAGACGTTTCGGCACCATGTTTTGAGATTTGGCAGTGCCGCTTTGTGGCGACTCCAAACGGGAGGACCGAAGTTAAATAATGCTCGAGCGCCGATTTTTGAGCATTACATAAAGAGCATGCCGGAACCTGTGGCAGATTCGCCCTGGCACTTGGCAAGAAAAAGTTCCTTGCGAAGACGTGGTCAGCAGTTTCTGAAAGCCTTTCGAAGCAGTATGCACATGGCTTCCCTTTGTGCTTCTTACCCATGTCAAATAGCTGTTAAGGGTTGGTAATCCCGATTTGCTGCTTTTTCTCGCTACTCAAGAACGAAATTCCCCTTCGACCAAATCGCTGTCAGCTGAAGCTGCGGACATTGCGATGCGTTGACGGAAAGATAATTCATATCGACCTAACTGACCGGCTCTTTTAGTGCCGGCGGCTTCGATTTACGCCGCGGATCGTCGGCGTCGGTCAAGCAAATATATGTCATTGTCGTATTGTTCTCTGTGAATGTGACGGTATTTTCGCCGATGACCGCGTCTTTGAAAGCTCGCCATACGGCCAACTTTTCTTTGATATTGGCGGCGCACTGCTCGCGGCTTTGAAAACCCGGTAACGCATTCCAGCTATCGGCCTTGGGGCTCTGCGTGCGTATCCATAAAACCCAGGCGATCATAACCGCTAAGTAACAGAACTTTGTCATGGGCTGCTTCGGCTCCTCCAAATCGGCGGCGTAGCGGGAAGACAGAATACCCCTAATGCTTCGATTGGTACACCGTTCTCTTGACACACAAGTCGGTTGAGGCGTAGACGGTTTGAGAGGAACCCAA
>DASUVS010000239.1:0-5344 GCA_036378835.1 Binatia bacterium
TTGCAGACCCGAAATCCGAATCGTTGATAGAACCCGGCAATGCCACTGCCATCGGTCAAGGTCACGGACAGATACTGGGATCGTTGCAGGTGCGCCAGCACCCCACGCATACACCGGGTTGCAATCCCACGACGGCGATAGTCAGGGTGCGTGATCACATCTAACACTTGGGCCACGTACGGGTCGCCACAGACACGCGCGAATCCTACCAAGGTGCCCTCGGCTGTATGGGCAGCGATGTAGTAGCGGCTGACGCGCAACATCTCGGTTGTTTCGGTCTCGGTGCGTCGGTTATGACTATCTCACTAGCGGCAACGGGTTTAGCCGCTTCATAGCAGCCGACTCTGAGGTCCGGTGGGATTCATTCTCGACGCGAGATTGTAACTCAGCCAAATATAGATCGCTTGGGGTGTATCTCATCGCAGCGCCGTCCAAAGAATAACATCGTAGAGTTTTCTCTACGGGAATAGAGAAAACTCTACCCATTGAGTGTATGGCCGTCTAGCTTAGATTCCATCCATTGAAAATTATTCCGTTCACTCAACGTCTTAGTTTCATCGAGCCCCAAGCCCTGCCCGTCGCACGCCGGTTGTGCTAAGAAAATCTTCGACTCTCATCCCGCTGGTTAAGCAAATTTAGCCAAGTCTGATGCGACGTGGCTTATGACTACTGGGTTCGTCTTGCGGATGTGTACTCAAGAAGAAGAAAGGGAGTGATTTGCTTGTTTACGGCTAAATAGACAGCGTCATTGACAGGATCGAGTTGGCCCATGGCGGCACCGTTTTTCTCGATGAGGTGGGCGATATATCAGCAGAGCTGCAAACAAAATTATCGAGATTTCTTCAGGAACGGGAGTTTGAGCGGGTTGGGGGAACTCAGTCAATCGCCGTCGATGTTCGAGTGATAGCGGCAACGAATCGAGACCTGTTGAGCGCTATGAAAGACGGCCGCTTTCGCGAGGATCTGTACTATCGACTAAACGTTATTCCAGTCTCGCTTCCACGTTGAGAGAACGGCAGGAGGATATCCCGATCTTAGCAAAATATTTTATTCGGCGTTTTGCCACAGAGACGAAGAAAACATTTACCGAGATTACCGCTGACGCTGAAGCCAAGCTCGTTTGCTACGGCTGGCCGGGGAACGTCCGCGAGCTGGCAAATGTCATTGAACGTGTTGTCGTACTAAGCGACGGACCGGAAATAGCCGGTGAGGACTTGCCACCGCGGATTGCCGACACGGAGACGGACGGCGCGGCGGACGGGTTTTCATATCGCCGGGCGGTGGATTCTGCCAGAGCCGATGTTATCAAAAGAGCCCTTGCACACACCCACGGAAATCGCGCCGCCGTGGCGAGAAGCCTGGGGCTGCACAAAACTCATCTCCTGAATCTAATGAAAACGCTTGGTATCGAGTAAAGATGAGCGTCGATTGTGGTGTGACTACAACCGGAGAAAATCGCTTATTGCCCGCGCTAATGCTTCAGGATTGTCTTGATGCACCATATGGCCCGCATTTTCGATGACGACGTGACGCCGATTTGAAATAGCTTCGAAACGTCTTTGTTTGTCGGTGCGTTTGGTTTGATGGCTCTCTTTGCCTTCGATCGTAAGCGTCGGACACTCTATGCGGCGCAGGAACTCAATAGCTTGATCCATATAGAAAGGCTGTGGCGCGGTGGTGCGATGCAGCGGGTCGAATTTCCAAACCCATTTGCCGCTAGCGTTTTGCCTCATTCCGGTGCGGGCCAATTCTAAGGCAAACTCACTACCTAATCGCGGGTTGGTCTGCTGTAGCTGCCTGGCTCCGGCCTTTATGCTGGGGTACTGCCGAAAGTGATCTCGACCTCTCTCGCGCACTTCGGTTATCCACTTTTCCATCCGAGGCGGCGCGTCTGAAAAAAGCGATCCCGGAGGGCCCACGCCTTCGATCAGCACCAAACTGCGTACTCGTTGTGGAAATGTGCCGGTGTAGAGAAACGATATCGATCCGCCCATTGAATGACCGATAAGTCCGCAACGTGACGCCCCGAGACTCTCAATCAAGCAGTGAAGATCAAAAACATAGTCAGGAAAGTGATAATAGCCGCCGGCGCCGACCCAGCCGCTATCGCCGTGCCCTCGGCAGTCCGGTGCGACAATCCACAACGGTTTTTTACTCTTGCCTTGAAGAGCGATCACGAACGGTCGCCAGCTGTGTGCATGGTCTAAAAAACCATGAACCAGAACTATTAAATCGTCTGCGGGTTCGCCCCATTCCAGATAATGAATGTTCAAACCGGCGGCATCGATACTTTTCTCGCGAAGCCCGGGTATCAAGCTATTCTCATTCCATTACGTTACATTTCTTGGCCGAAAATTGCGTTCGAAACAGCAGAGCTGATTCGTTCAGCTACTGATTTGCTCATACGTTGTCTATAGCAACTTCGGTAAAATCTTTTTCATCGTCCGACCAGATATAAGCACGGATGTCTCTAATCTCCCGATGATAGATGGATATTACGATCTGGGCGGTCTCAGGAAAAACAGGTTCACCGAAAGGGCTGGCAAAGGCTTTATCTTCTTCGGAGAAGTAGGCGGTGTGATCAGGGTGAGAGTGATAGAAAGCCTTGAGTTTCGCGCCGTTTAACAAAGCGTTGTCGATGATCCGTTCCAACTCGGTTGGATCCATGGCGTAGGCAATCGCTGCCGTGCGCGGGTAAGTTTCGGGATCGAGAGCGTGGAGCTGATTCTGAATATTATTCAGGCGCTGGACGTAATCGGTTGTGCCGTCGCTAAGAATGATTCCGCAGCATTCCTCAGGGAACGTTTCTTCGGCATGTTTGCAGATGGTTTTCGTTGATTCGTGTGAGAGCACTAACCGACGGCGTGTATTCATCTTCGCGCACCTGACCTTCTTTTAGCACAAGGACGGCAGGCGTTGCTAATCTAACAAACAGATGGATTAAATCTCAGAACGTGGCCGGCTTGATCTTTTTGAATCTCTGGTGGGCCGCGAGTACGGCATTTGCGTAATCGTCGGTGTATCCGATCTGGTTTTCCATACGAATCCGAAGTTCGGTCGGGCCTAGATTGTAGGCGGTTAATGCCTCGTTCAAGTTTCGGAAGCTTTTTCGGAGATCGTGCAAATAGTAGGTGCCAAGCTTGATATTGACGACGGGATTATCGAGATGCTCGGGCGTGAATTGATCCGCTTTGATTTCTCTGCCCAATTCGCGCACGCTTTTTACAAGAAATTTCCCGGTGGCCGGCATGATCTGCATAATGCCCCGGGCGCCGGCGGGAGAAATAGCGCCGAATTGAAACTTACTTTCGACATCAATTACAGCCAGGATCAAAATCGGATCCAGCCTGTATTTAGAACTTTCCGTCGAGATGACTTCTGCCAGTTCCCAAGCTTCCCGTTCCATGATGTCAGGCCGATTCGCCTCAATGATGGAAAAAATTTTGACGAGATCCCGTGAGCGCGGCCTTTCGATTGTCTGGGCTTCCGCGGGTGGAGTGAGTTCGATGATTTGGTAATGTCGCGGCATGTATCCGCTGGCGACAAGTCCTGGCAGTAATAAGATGACGATCAGCGCGAGCCTCAAGCAGCTCGCGGCCCATCGTAAAGTATGAGTGTGCGTTTTTTTGGGACGTTTCTCCATACTTAACCTCAGTGGATTTTTGTTGGTGGTGGATCTGCGGGAGCGAAGATATAGAAGCTACGAGTTAGGTAACAAACAAGAGAATTTTTGTCAATGTAAATTTTTGCAGCTGTTGCATTCACAAGCCCATCCGTACAATGCCGGGATCTTGATCTTCGAATTTTCGAAGACTCTCAGGGTGAGCAAATGTTCCTTACATTAAAAACAAAGGGCAGGGATTATCCCTGCCCTTTGTACTCCGAACCTAAACTGCGTGATCGAAAAAAAGCGTGCTGCTGGAAAACTATCTACCCGTGCGCGCCAATGAGTGTACCCAACCCCGCATGCGCGCCTTGGCGTTTTGAATATCTTTTTCGCTGAACCATTTTTTGAGATCTATTTTGTCGACAGGATAAACGGGTCGCATAAAGTCGCTCTCATAACCGAAAGGAACCGTGGCGTCGATGCCCATGCCGCCCTCAAACATCGTATTCGACGCGGTCCATTCCCGCTCGCCGGCAGTCATTCTCTCGGCGGGCATGAAGGTCTGGCCGCGACCGCCCGGCAGCGGATTGATAATGTCGGTCTTGGGATTGACCCGAGTTGTTAAACACCACATCACGTCATCCATGTCATAAGGATCTGTGTCTTCGCTGACAGCAATGACGAGCCGGGATCCTTGCGAGGTCGCAAGAATCGCCGCCATAAAATTGCGTTGCCAGCCTTCCTCGATCTTGTTGCGTTTCTTGACTTGAATGATAGCCCCTCCCCAGTCGGTCATGCAGTAGGGAATGTTGACGTCCATCATGATGCCGGGCTGCATTCGTTCGCACAGCTCGAACATCGCCGCCTCACGCACGGTCGTGTCGATGTTGTGGTCATCGAGCGTGTGCACACCGAGCGGAAATATGATCGGCTTGCTTTCACGCCTGCGCGTAGTGACCGCGGTGACGTGAAAAGTCGGCGCCTTGTAGGCTTTACCCATATAGCCGGCCCATTCCGGATGAAAATGGTAGCGGCCTTGTACGCCGGCCTTTTCGGCTTCGGCGGTTTCGAAACGCCGGTCTCTTGGATTGATATAACCTTCGAGAACGACCTCAGCGTCGGCAACCGCCAACGCATCGACGGTGCGCGCTTTAACCAGCCGGACCGGAAAACCCTGCACAGCTCCGGCCATACCGATTTCGTCGCAGCCCTGCGGCAGGATCACATAATCGAAACCTGAGCCTGCTAGCAGGCTTGACGATGGTGGCAAGCCAAAGTTCATCGTGATCGGCACAAGTTTGTTATCTTTGTAGTACTTGGTGACGACTTGCCAACTATGTGATCCGGGGGAAATTTGGAATGTACCGACATTTCCCCACCGGAAGTTCATCCGGTTGTAACCAATGTGTGATCCGCCGTCGAAGTATTCCCCGGAGATCAAGCCGTTGCCGGAACCGACGGTCAGCTCGGGCTCGATATCCGTGTGACGGATCGGAACGACAAACTCGTTCGCCTCGGCTGGTTTCTCATAGACTTCTTCTTGGACCGGAGCGTCCTTCTGATCGATGATCACCGGCGCAATCGGATGAGTCAGAGCGTAGGCCAGTTTCCTGGTGCGATCAGCGTGATCTTTCCAGCCGAACAACTTGCCGATTACGTTCATGTCGCCGAATAGATTTGTGATGCAGCGATGGTGCGGTTTGCCCTTGACCTTGTTGAAAAGAATCGGACACCCAC
>DASUVS010000240.1:0-14561 GCA_036378835.1 Binatia bacterium
TTCCCGTTTTCACGGGAATGACGACGAAAGCATCTAAGAATCTGCAACGAACTTCTAGGTGATACTAAATCGACTTGCGCACCTCTTTGGCAACATCGACGAGTAGCTTTGCTTTGACATCGGCGAGTTCCCGGCTGATGGTCATCAAGCCGCAGTCCGGCGCCAACAGCAGATTTGCCGGATCGATGTATTTCAGAGCGTGGCGCACGCGCTGGACAACCGTTTCAACCGGCGGCACCGGGGCATCACTGGGATCGACGCAGCCGAACATTATCTTTCGACCCTTGCAGATTTCCAGCACCGCTGGATCATAACCGCTTCTCGCAAACTCGACGGCGAAACCGCCGATTTTGGTTTTCATTAACTCTTCCAGCAATTCCGGATACTCGTACTGATGTTGCCGATCAGCTCCGCCGGGATAGCCGTAGCAGAGATGCACAATGGTCGGAATCCGAATGTCTTGGAGGCAACGGTCCAACGCCCGGGCGCCATACGCAAACACCTTTTCATGGTAGCGGGTCATCGCCGGCTCGTCGACTTGCAAGACGTCGCAGCCGAACGCTTGCAGCTCCAACAGCTCTGAATTTATCGCGGCCGCGATGTCCATGGCGAGAGCGGGTTCGTCGTTATAGGTCTCGTCCAATGTGCTGTCGATCACCGTCATCGGTCCCGGTACGGCCATTTTGATCGGTTTGCTGGTTTGCCGCCTGGCGAAACGCAAGTCTTCGACGTTGACCGACCCCCGTCGTTTGACCTTGCCGATGATGCGCGGCACCAGGTGTTCCTGCTCACGGCGGCGATAGATCTTTTTAACTGCCTGGTTTTCGACATCGATCCCATCGAACGCGGCAAGGATGTGGTGAATAAAGCCGATCCGTCGTTGTTCTCCGTCGGTCAGCAGATCAAGACCGATCTGTTGCTGGGTCTGCAGGATCAAGCGAGTGGCATCGTCCTGCGCCTCTTTGAGCGCCGTGCCTTGCCAATGAAATTTGACCTGGCTGCGTTCCGATTTCGCCAGCCAAGCGGGACGGGGAAAACTGCCGACGGTCGTGGTGGCTACGGGTGGAAGTTGCATGGGTTTGCCTCCGAAAGGTTGCTCCAAATCTATACTGAGCCGCGCCCTTAAAGACAACCTTTTCTTGAAATACGTTCTGTAGTAGCGTCGGCACAGAGCCGAAAGGGGAAACCGATGGCGGTGTTAATTAAAGGATTAAAAAACGGTCCATTGGAAAATCTCCGGCGCGGTGAAAGTATTGGACTATAAGGGCAAAGAGTACGCCGATGCCGGAGATCCGATTTATCTCTGTCGTTGCCAATCAAAGAGCAAACCTTAGTGCGATGGCAGCCCTGCAGTGGTAGGCTTCAAGTCCGAAGATATAGCCGCCTAAAAGCTGTGCGGCGAGGAAAGGGGCAGATGCGCGGCTGATCGAGCTGTCTTGAATCTAATCATCATAAACTTGGATCAAGTTAATGGGAGGTCTCGCTATGGCTACGACTAACGAACTTCGATTGTATTTGCTGACGGCTGAAGGACTGATCCGCTGCGGCTGGGACGGCCGGTCCGAGCATGTTGAAATTCTCAATAGCGCGTTGGCTGGAGAAGTTCTGCGTGAAGTCGCCCAGGATCCTTTCGATCGCAATCACCTTTATGCGGCGACGATCACGGAAATCCACGTCAGCGAAGATGGTGGCGCGCATTGGAAATGGCTTCCCTCCGGCGGTATCGATTACCGTGACATCTGGGCGATGGATGTCGACCCCACTCGCCGCGACCAAATCTATGTCGGCACGTTGCCGGCCGCTGTCTACGTCAGCGAAAATGGCGGCCGCTCGTTTCGAGAGCTCTCGGCATTTCGCAAACTCCCTGAATACGGCAAATGGACCTTTCCGCCGGCGCCGCACTCGGCTCACATCCGTTGCTTTGCGCTGGATGCGCGTTTTCCGGACGAGATCATCGTCGGTATCGAAGAGGGCGGCATCGCGCGCAGCCGCGATCGTGGCGAGAGTTGGCAGGATATCAGCGGTCCGCAGAGTGCGATGGCGTATCCGGAGTACAACGATCCGGCCGGCATCAAGCCCTACCAAATGGGACAGCATGAAGACGGTCGAGTCTACCGCGATGTGCACTGGGTTCTGCGCCATCCGCGCAGCGTGAATCGGCTTTACGCAACCACCGGCATCGGCACTTACCGCTCCGACGATGACGGTAAATCATGGATCAAGGCGGAGTATGGTATGGGTCGGGCGTACGCCATTCCGATCGCGATCCATCGCGATTCGCCGGACAGAATCTTTCTTGGCGCCGCTGAAAATGGACCGACATCATGGCTCGGTCACCGCACGGTGCGCGCCGGGCCGTACAATACCATCAAGTTCAGTCCCGACACTTCGGAGAAACTAGGCGGCGCGAAAACCGGAATCTTGCGCAGCGACGACGCCGGAGAATCCTGGCGGCGCTTGAACAACGGATTGCCCCAGTCGTACCCGCACATGACTTGCGGCTTTGCTTTGCATCCGCAGGATGGCAACACCGTGTGCGTAAGCTATACCGACGGTTCGATCTATGCGAGCAACGATGCCGGCGAAAGCTGGCGTAAGCTCGACGTGACTGTCTCGAAGCTCTATGGGATCCGGCTGATGACAGCCAATTGATTTGTGACAGTCGCTCTTAAAGATTTAGGAAGATCCGCTCGAACAGCTTTCCGGCTCAGGACCATTCGCTGAGCGCCATGTACTGTTTTTCCAATCGCTGCCACTCATCGAGACCGACGACTTTGTCGCGCTCTTTGAAAGTGGTCAGCGCATCGTCCATTTTCTCGGTCGTGCCCTCGCGTTTGAGCAGCCCGAGCGCCTGTCTCATGGCGTGGATCGCGGCTCTTTGGGTCTCCGACGGATAGATAGCGATGCGGTAACCCATCTGCTGCAGGCGTTCAACTGGCAGCATCGGCGTTTTGCCGCCTTTGAAAACATTCACCAGCAAGGGCACGCCGGGCAGCGCCCGAGGAATATCCTCCAGTTCGGCTTCGGACTGCGGCGCTTCTACAAAAACGGCGTCGACTCCAAGCTCAGCAAAGGCTCTGCCTCTGCGAAGCGCATCATCTAAGCCATGCACGCCGCGCGCATCGGTGCGCGCAATGATCAAGAAGTCCGGATCGTTGCGGCTCGACAGCGCCGCCTGCAGTTTGTTTTCCATTTCGGCCAGCGGGATTACTTCTTTGCCATCGAGATGGCCGCAGCGCTTGGGCGTGATTTGGTCTTCGATGTGGATTGCGGCAACGCCGGTCCGCTCGAATTCTCGGACGCTGCGGACCAGGTTGACTGCATTGCCGTAGCCGGTGTCGGCATCGGCGATAATCGGAATTTTTACCGCGGCAACCACTTGCGCCGCGCGCTCGATCACCTCCGACATAGTCACCAAGCCGATATCCGGTATGCCCATGCTCCGCGCCACCGCGCCGCCGCTTAGGTAAGCAGCCTCGAAGCCGGCTTCCTCGACCAGGCGCGCCGACAATCCGTCGAAGCATCCAGGGGCGACCAAAAGGCGGTCACGTTTAAACAGCTGCTTGAGTAATTGTCTCGAATTCATTTTCGTTCTCCGATTTTTCTTATCATAAAAAGATTTTCAAATGGCACAGCGATTGAGGACGAGCCCTCCAGAGCAAAGGCAATAGGTTTTTGCCTAATAGCGGCCCGCGTCCTTCAGTGGTTTATCGGGCGTCGGAAAAATTACTAGCTCAGGGCCAAACACCCTAGACGACAATGAAATAGTTCGCCTCGTGCCTTCGCTCCTCCGGACTCACCTTCAATCGATGCACCGTTGTCCATCTCCCCTGCAACTTTGGGAATAAATTCATGCAGACTCTACAGTGAACATGTCCGTGAAAACGTCGACCGGAGTCGAGTGCAATGTCTTCAAGTCCAAACACAGTGCGAGAATCTTATCGCACCACGCAGGCGCCAGCCGCGAAGTCAGATTGGTTTCGAATTTTTTGATTAGCAGCGGCATGCCTTCGGCTCGGCGCCGGCGGTGGCCGACCGGGTACTCGACCGCGATATTTTCACTGGCCGAGCCGTCGGTGAAAAAGACCTGCACTGCATTGGCAATTGAGCGCTTATCCGGATCCAGATAATCTTTGGAATAACGCGGGTCTTCGACAACTTCCATTTTGATTCGCAAAGCATCGATGCGGGGGTCTTTGGCGATGGCATCCTGGTAATGATCCGCCGTAAGGTCGCCGAAGATGAGACCGATGGCGGTCATATACTGCAAACAGTGGTCGCGATCGGCTGGATTGTAGAGCGGTCCGGTTTTATCGATGATGCGTATCGCCGACTCCTGCGTGGTAATCCGGACCTTCTCGATGTCTTCAAGTCGATGAGCGACTTCGCGGTGCAGCCGCAAGGCGCACTCCACGGCGGTTTGGGCGTGAAATTCCGCCGGATAGGAAATTTTAAAAAGAATATTCTCCATCACATAGGAGCCGAAGGGTCGGCCCAGCTCGAATGGATTGCCGTGAAACAGCACGTCATAGAAGCCCCACTCCTTGGCCGACAATGCGGACGGATAGCCGATCTCGCCGCGCATTGCCATCAGCGCGAGACGCACTCCTCTGCTGGTGGCGTCGCCCGCCGCCCACGATTTGCGCGGTCCGGTGTTGGGCGCGTGACGGTATAGCCGCAGGCTGCCGCCATCGGTCCAGGCATTGGAAAGAGCGCTGACGATCTGCTCTCGGCTGCCGCCGAGCATTGCCGTTGCCACCGCGGCGGTTGCCACTCGGACCAGCAAGACGTGGTCGAGGCCGACGCGATTGAAACTATTCTCCAGCGCGAGGACGCCCTGGATCTCATGCGCTTTGATCATCGCGGTAAGGACATTGCCGACCGTGAACGAGCGTTGCCCCGAGCGAGTCAAATAATCGGCCAGAGCTAGTATCCCGCCGAGATTGTCCGAGGGGTGCCCCCACTCGGCGGCCAGCCAGGTGTCGTTGAAATCGAGCCAGCGAATCATCGCGCCGATATTGAAAGCGGCGTGTACCGGATCGAGCTGCCAGGCGGTGCCGGGAACCCGGGCGCCGTTGGCCAGCAACGCTCCGGGAACAACCGGCCCAAGCTGGTTTGTGCAGTCGGAATAACGCAGTGCCAGGAGCCCGCAGCCCAGCGTGTCCATAAAACAGTATCGCGCCGTATCGATGGCCTCGGCGCTGCTGGCATCGTAATCAGCTGCGTAGGCGGCAATCTCTAGCAAAAGCGCATCGGAGGATGGACGGATATTCAATGTCGTTGAAGTCATAAGGCTAATCTGAGGTTTTTACCGCAAATAACGATCAAGGAACGAACTTTCAGGAGCAAAGGCAATGGGTCTCCATCTACGTCTCCGCTCCTCCAAGCTCACTCCTTGATCCCATCGTGACGCATGTTCCTCGAAGGATGGTGCATCGAAGCTAACTAGCGGTTTGTTGAAAGCTCTGATTAAAGGCTGCTCAAAAGACTCAGAGGCGAGACGGGCGAAAAATCGGCGAGCGAAGGCGTACTCTTCAGTACGTCGACGCGAGACGATTGGAGCCCAACGAAGCATATGAGTCCTTTTCAGCAGCCTACTAACGATCCGCCATCGGCACATAGACCCGGGGCTCGGGCCCGACGTAATCCGCGTTGGGTCGGATCAGCCGGTTATCGGCGCGCTGTTCGATAATATGCGCGGCCCAACCGGTGATGCGCGAGACCACGAACAACGGCGTGAACATCGCCGTCGGGATGCCGCAGAAATGATAGGCGCTGGCGCTGTAGAAATCCAAATTGGGAAACATGTTTTTTTCTCGCCGCATGACCTGCTCGACCCGTTCCGATACTGCGTAGAGCTTTTTGTCGCCCTGAGCATCGGCGAGCTTTTTCGCCCATGCTTTGATCACATCGGAGCGCGGATCAGAGATTTTATACACACGATGACCAAAACCCATGACCAGCTTTTTGGCGCCGGTCATTTCGAGAATTCCGCTTTCAGCTTCCTCCGGGGTGGAAAACTTTTCGAGTAACTCCATGGCAGCCTCATTGGCGCCGCCGTGTAGGGGACCGCGTAAAGCGCCGATGGCGCCGGTTACTGCGGAATAAAAATCAGGCAGAGTAGAGGCGATAGTGCGCGCGGTAAAGGTCGAGGCATTAAATTCATGCTCGGCATAAAGAATCAAAGAGACGTCGACGGCGCGGCGGCATAGCTCGTCCGGCTTTTTGCCGTGTAAAAGATGCAAAAAATGGCCGGCGGTGCTATCGTCTTCGGTTTTGGTATCAATGCGTTTGCCGGTATTGACGTATTGATGCCAGTACAAAAGCATCGAGCTGAAGCATGCGGTCAGCCGGTTGGCGATGGCGATCTGATCGTGTTCCTTATTTTCGGGCTCGAGAGTTCCGAGCATGGAGCAGGCAGTGCGCAAAACGTCCATCGGGTGCGTGCTGCCGGGTATCTGTTCGAGCACAGCTTTGAGTGGCGAAGATAATCCGCGCTGCTTGCGCAAATTCTCCTTGTACTCGCGCAGCTGTGATCCGCTCGGCAGTTTGCCGTAGATCAACAGATACGCGACCTCTTCGAAGGTCGAGTGCTCGGCGAGGTCATAGATCGAATAGCCGCGATAGGTAAGTCCTTTGCCTTCCTTGCCGACGGTCGCAATCGATGTGTTACCGGCAATAATTCCAGCTAAGCCACCCGTTTTGTCGGTTGCCATAAGAATTCCTCCAGGCCCCACTTTGCCCTGAACCGAATACCTATTGCAAGCAAGTTGTCCGACTTCTTCTATCGATTTTGCGCGCGAATCTTTGCTTCGGAGACGACTTGGCTCGAGTCTGGCTCGGGCGGCGCAATTCTTATCGGGGCTACCCCTTGACAGTTTGCGCTGCAGATTATGTACTCGCTTCTTGTGACTATCTTTTACGGATGAGGAGTGATCAGCATGCCTTTACCACAGACGTTCAAAGCAATGGTTGTTTCCGAAACCGCGGATAAAAAATTTTCCCGAGAGATAAAGCAGGTTGCACTGAGCGATTTGCCTGCCGGTGAACTGGTCATCGAGGTTAAATATTCCTCGTTGAACTACAAGGATGCGCTATCCGCCACCGGCAATAAAGGAGTTACTCGGAAGTATCCTCACACGCCGGGCATCGATGCCGCCGGCGTGGTTGTCAACTCCACCAGCAGAGACGTCGCCGTCGGTAGCGAGGTCATCGTCATGGGTTACGATCTCGGCATGAATACCGCCGGCGGCTTCGGCCAGTACATCAGCGTGCCGGCGGGCTGGGTGGTGAAGTTGCCGGCGGGGTTAACTTTGAGAGACAGCATGGCCTACGGCACCGCCGGATTTACCGCGGCGTTGTGCGTGATGAGATTACTGGCGGGAGGTCTCAACAAAGAGGCGGGCGAAGTGTTGGTGACCGGCGCCACCGGCGGAGTTGGCAGCGTCGCGGTGGGCATTCTCGCCAAGCTAGGATTCGACGTGGTTGCCGCCACCGGAAAGACAGCCGAAAAAGATTTCCTCACCGGCCTCGGCGCCAAAACGATCATCTCGCGCGATGAGGCTAATGACACCTCAGGAAGGCCGCTTCAGAAGGGCCGCTGGGCCGGCGCAGTGGATACCGTCGGCGGCAACATCCTGGCGACGGCGCTTAAGACAGCAAAATACGGCGGCCTCGTCACCGCATGCGGCAATACCATGTCCGCAGATTTGTCCGTTAGCGTCTTTCCATTTATCTTGCGCGGAGTCAGTTTGCTTGGCGTGGATTCCGTCGAGATCCCGATGGCGACGCGTGCGCGCGTGTGGCAGAAGCTCGCCAGCGAATGGAAGCTGGACATGTCGGGCGATTTGATCACCGAATGTTCGTTGGAGGAGTTGAATCCCAAGATCGAGGAAATTCTCAAAGGCGCAATTCGCGGCAGGGTGATCGTCAATCCGAGCAAGTAATTTCCGGCAGGCTGCTGAAAAAACCCATAGGTTTCGTTGCGCTCGCCCGATTCGCTTCAACGTACTGAAGCGTACGCCTCAGCTCATCGAACTTCGCGCGCCTCACCTCTGGATCTTTTTGAGCAGCCTGCAAGAGGTTTTTAACAACCGCTAGACTAACATTTATGCATTTGTTCTTTCCGTCTCCTGTTTGGGGATGGAAGGCGTGAGGGCTTGAAGAACCGAAAGGATAGCAATTGACGAACGACAGCAAAACCAATTCTGAATCGGCGTTAAGCCACTTGCGCGTCATCGAACTCGGTGACATCCCCGCGTCTTATGCGGCACGTTGGCTGGCGGATCTCGGCGCCGACGTGATCAAAGTCGAACCTCCTGGCGGCGATCCCGGCCGGTTGTTGCCGCCGTTTGCCGGCAATATCGAGGATCGCGAGCGCAGCCTGACGTTCATTCATGCCAATACCAACAAGCGCAGCATCGTTCTCGATCTCCAACGCGAAGCCGACCGTGAGACCTTCGCCCGCTTGCTCGCTTCCGCGAATCTGCTGATAGAAGCAACTCCGCTTGGGTTTCTGGAGAAGTTTGGCTTTACCGATGAGCGCTTCGCCAATGACTTCTCCCATCTCGTTGTAGTTTCGTTAACGCCATTCGGCAGAACCGGACTCTACCGGCATTACAAAGGCAGTGACGCGATCGCCAACGCGACCGGCGGATTTCTTTTTGGCCAGGGCGACAACACCAAAGGGCAGTGCACGGCACCGAGCCATCTCGCCTATCAGATGGCCGGCGCGATGGCGGCGATGTTAGCGCTTGCCGGAATCCGTCACTCTAGAGAAACGGGCGCAGGCCAGCGAATCGATGTCTCATTGCAAGAAGCGTTGACATTCACCAACAGCGGCTCGATTGCGCGCTATAGCCGCGAAAACCGCCTCGAGCGCCGTCCCGGCGGCAAAGCATACGGGGGCGCAGGCACGAATATTTACCGCTGCAAGGACGGCCGCTATGTCCATTTCACCACCAACATGCCGCATATGTGGAAGGAGTTCGCGCAAAATTGGATGACCGATAAAGCGCTGGCCGGGCCGGAGTGGGAGAACCCGCGCTACCGCGATCAGCATGGCGAGGAAGTCGCCAAGGCGTTTGCCAATTTCATTGGTCAGTTCGATGCTGATGATTTTGCGGATCAGGCGCAGGCGCGCCATCTCGCCGCCGCGCCGCTCAACACGATCGGCGAGTTTGTCGACTGTGAACAAAACCGCGCGCGCGGATGGTTGCAGGAACTCGAGCATCCGGTGATCGGCAAGTACAAGGCGCCGGGCGCGCCTATGCGTCTCTCGCTTACGCCGATATGCGTGCGCCGGCCAGCACCGTTGCTGGATCAGCACCGAAAGGAAATTCTTGCGGAACTTGAAAAGCTCGCTGCCGGCAAATCAACTAATCAGAGTGATGCAAATCGAACGCGTCAGCCCATGCTTGCCGGGCTGCGTATGGCCGATTTGACGCAACAGTATGCGGGCCCGCTCGGCACCGAACTGTTGGCCTATTACGGCATGGAAGTCGTGAAAATCGAATCCGCAGTTATCGCCAGCAAAGAGCGCGAAGCGGCGGTGCACGCCTGCATGAATCGCGGCAAGCTCGGCTGCACCATCAACCTGCGCAGCCCTGAGGGCAAGGAACTTTTTAAACAACTGGTCGAAAAGTCCGATGTAGTTGTCGATAACTTCAGCTCCGGCGTTCTGGAGCGGCTGGGCTTCAGCTTCGCGACATTGCAGCAGATCAATCCGGGAATTGTCCAAGTTGTGATGCCGGGATGGGGATTGACCGGGCCGCTGAAGTCGTGGGTCGCCTGGGGCTGGCAGCTCCTGGCTTACACCGGCATCATGCGGCTCTGGGGATATCCGGATTCGCCGATGGAAACCCGTTGCAAGATTGCGTGGCCCGATCGTGTCGGCTCGGTGACCATGGCGCTCGGTGTGCTCGCCGCGTTGGAATATCAAGCGCGCACGGGCAGAGGCCAGTTCATCGAAGCCGGCATGCTCGAAGCGCAGGGCTCGATGATGGGACCCGCGATTCTCGACTACACGATCAACGGCAACGAATGGGATGCGA
Organism: Binatia bacterium; assembly: GCA_036378835.1. Lineage (GTDB taxonomy): Bacteria > Desulfobacterota > Binatia > UBA9968 > UBA9968 > WHTF01. The sequence goes on from DASUVS010000240.1 coordinate 10,053, forward strand.
TGGGCTACCGAGAAATTCTCGGTGAACCCTACGCTCCCTACGGCTGCTATCCCTGTTATGGCCAGGATAATTGGATCATCATCGCCTGCGCCGGGGAAAAAGAGTGGCGCAGCATGGTGGATTTGATCGGTAAATCATCCTGGGCCGCTGATGACAGATTCGCTACCCACAAAGCTCGCAAGAACTATCGTGAAGAGCTCGATCAAAAACTTTCACAATGGACATGTAAATATACGGCAAAACAGTTATTTCGGATGCTGCAAGAGTCTGGTGTGGCAGCTGGCATCCCATCCTCCGGCGAAGCCTTATTTCACGACATCCATCTGCGCGAGCGCGGCCATATCGTCGAAACTGAAGCGCAGCCCTGGGGCAAAATCACGCATCACGGGCTGCCGGGAGTTCCTTCTCTTTCCGCCGCCAGCGCGGCGCGTCCGGCGCCCTGGATCGGCGCCAACAATGATCAAGTGTTCGGTGAGATTCTAGGTTTGAGTAGCGAGAAAGTAGCCGAGTTGAAGGAAACGGGCGCGATCAAGTAATTGTCGTAGGCTCGACAGCTAATCGCAAAGTTCACAGCTCAAGACAGATGAGTCCATGGATGACTAACTGGACATGTCGCGATACTCTTCGGGAGCCGTTCCTGCAGCCGACCTGATCAACCGTGATGGCAAATTCATCGAGAGCACCGAACTCAGACGAAGGATCGAGGACACGGAATGAATAGCGACCCTATTCTCCGGTTTAGAGCATTGTTAGCCGAAGCCTCACAACTCGGCATCGCGCCGTATAACGCGGCGGCTTTCGCCACGACGGGTAAAGACCTGCAACCCACCGTGCGCATGCTGCTGTTGAAAGAGATCGATAATCGTGGACTTGTCTTCTACACAAATCTCGAGAGCCGCAAGGCGCGCCAACTGAGCGATAATCCGCGAGCATCCGCCTGTTTCTGGTGGCCGCAGTTGCGACAGCAAGTGCGCTTCGAGGGTGCAGTGGAGATCGTCAGCGGCCGAGAGGCCGACGAGTACTTCGCCAGCCGTCCACGCGGAAGTCAGATCGGCGCCTGGGCATCCCACCAAAGCAGCGAGCTCTCGTCGCGCGAGGAGCTCATTGCCGCGGCTGCCTCTTTGACCGCCGAGTACAAGGACCGGATGGTACCGCGTCCGCCGCAGTGGTCGGGATACCGGCTGTTGTTCGAACGTATCGAGTTCTGGCGAGAACAGCCCGACCGTTTGCATGACCGCGAACTTTACACGCGCCAAGCCGAAGGTTGGAATGTCACACTATTGGCGCCATAAGGAATGCTGCTTCCGGCTCTTTGTTCAGAGCGATATTGAGCAGAAGAGTAAGCAGCAACCGTTTGAAGTGACACCGCAAGCTAAGCCTCTTGATATCCGCTTACCGCTGAAAACCGATCGAATTCGCCACGGAATCGCGCGCCGACTCGCTTTATTTGCTGCTCATCGACAAGTTTGATATCTGGTCGGTGACAGTTATGAAGCCCGCGCCATTCGAATACTATGCGCCATTAGAGCTGGAAGAGGCTTTGGAGTTGCTCGACCGCCATGGCGATGAGGCGAAGATCCTGGCCGGCGGGCAGAGCCTCATGCCGCTGATGAATCTGCGACTGGCGCGGCCGGGCGTCATTGTCGACATTAACCGGTTGCGGAATCTCGACGCGATCTCGATTGCGCCGGACGGCGGGCTCACGATCGGCGCGCTCGTACGGCAGCGGACTCTGGAGCGTTCCAGTTTCGTTCAGGAGCAAAATCCGATTCTCGCCGCGGCGATGCCGCTTATCGGCCACTTTCAGATTCGCAACCGCGGAACCATCGGCGGTAGTTTGGTTCATGCAGATCCAGCGGCCGAGCTTCCGGCCGTGAGCCTGCTCCTCGGCGGCGAGTTCTTGCTGAAGAGTAGATCGGGCGCGCGTCATGTTGCAGCGGCGGATTTTTTTCGAGGATACTTAGCGACCGAGTGCCGGCCAGGAGAGTTGCTTGCCGAAATTCACTTGCCCAAATGGCGCTCAGGCGAAGCATGGGCGATCGATGAAATTGCGCGACGGAGAGGTGATTTCGCGTTGGCCGGGGTGGCCTTGCGAGCCGCACCCGACGGGGCCGGTCTGTTGCAGAGCGCCGGCATTGTTATATTCGGAGTCGGTGGCAAACCCCAGAGGATGCAACGGGCTGAAGCGCTTTTGCAAGGACGGCGAATTGACCAAACGCTTTTAAGCGAGTTGAGCAGAGCCGTCGCCGAAGAACTCGAAGCGGATTCGGATGTTCACGCTTCCGCTGCTTACCGCAAGGAAGTAGGCGGCGTATTGGTGCGCCGGGCTCTGCAATCGGCCTTGCTCCATGCAAAGGAGACAGTGAGCCATTGAGCGCAAAGCAAGTCATCAAAGTTACCGTCAACGGACGAATCTACGAACGTCTGGTCGAAGTAAGGATGACGTTGGCGGATTTCATCCGCCAGGAGCTGGATCTCACGGGCACTCATCTCGGCTGCGAGCATGGGGTATGCGGCGCCTGCACGATCTTGTTAAACGGCGAAGCAGTGCGTTCGTGCCTCATGCTCGCGGCCCAAGCCGACGGCGCCGAGTTGCGCACTGTGGAGAGTCTTGCCGAAGGTGATGAGCTGCATCCGATACAACGAGCCTTTCAGGATCATCACGCGCTGCAATGCGGCTTCTGCACACCCGGTTTTCTAATGACGGCATTGGCCTTTTTGAACGACAATCCGCTGCCGACGCGGGACGAAGTCCGCGAGGCGATTTCAGGCAACCTGTGCCGCTGCACCGGCTATCAACCGATTATCGATGCGATCCTGCAGGCCTCCTCGGAATTGCAAAGTAAATCGACCCGTCCGTCGACCTAGATGAAAGCCATGGATAAGGCAGCTCAAGGTTATGTGGGTATGCCGATCAAGCGGCGCGAAGACGTTCGCTTCATCACCGGGCGGGCGACATACGTCGACGATATCAAGCTCCCCAACATGCTTCATGCGGCCATCCTGCGCAGTCCGCGGGCGCACGCGAGAATCCGCTCGATGGACACGTCGAAGGCCTTGCAGATTCGCGGCGTGATCAAGATATTCACGTTCCAAGATCTCGCCGAGCTGGCGGTGCCAGTGCCCATTCGGATGTATCAGCTTCCCGGACTGGAACGGCACCTGCAGCCGCTTCTTGCGCACGATACGGTCCGCTATGTCGGCGAGCCGCTGGCGCTGGCTGTTGCCGAGAGCCGATACCTTGCCGAGGATGCCCTCGATGCCATCGACGTTGAGTACCAAGACTTGCCCGCGGTTGTTGATGTGTACGAAGCGCTTAAAGATGAAGTTCTGGTGAGCGAAGAAGCCGGAACAAATCTCGCGGCGGTTCATGAATTTACCATCGGCGATGTGGAGCGCGCGTTCCAAGAGGCTCAATACACCCGGCGGGAGGAGTTCCGCGTCCACCGCTTTACCGGCAATCCGATGGAGACCAGGGGGTTCGTCGCCGCTTTCGATCGCGGCAAAGGGGATCTGACCGTTTGGGGCGTCACCAAGCTGCCGCATCTCAACCGGCAGACGATCGCCGCGTTTCTTAAACTCCCTGAACGTAAACTGCACTTTATCGAAAACGACGTCGGCGGCGGCTTCGGCATCCGCGGAGAGCTATATCCGGAAGACTTTTTGATCCCGTTTGCCGCTGTAAAGCTCGGACAACCGATTAAATGGATCGAAGATCGGCGCGAGCATCTGATGGCGGCCAATCATTCGCGTGAAAATCGCTGTGAGCTCGAGGTCGCGGCGCGCAACGACGGCACAATCCTGGCGTTTCGCGCGGTCGTTTACGGCGACATGGGCGCCTACGTGCGGACTCATGGCGGGCTGGTGCCGTGTTCGACAGCGGCATTATTAACGGGCCCGTATCGAATACCGAATTACCGAGCCAAGATCCACTTAGTGGTTACCAACAAGACCGGCCTGGGGACCTTTCGCGCGCCGGGCCGCTACGAATCCTGCTTCTACCGTGAACGCATGCTCGACCTGATGGCGGAGGATTTGAAGATCGACCCGGTGGAACTACGCTTGAGGAATCTCATCCGGCCGGACGAGATACCTTACGAAGTAGGAATTACCCGGCCGGGCTCCGGGCCGACGATACTAGATAGTGGGAATTATCCGAGCGCGCTAAAGCGCGGGCTTGAAGAATTCGGCTATGAAAAATTGCAACCGCTTCAGGGTCGTCTTGAAAATGGTAGATATCATGGCACCGGCATCGCCTGCTTCGTCAAGAACACCGGCGGCCTGGAACCTTATGAGGGTGCGCGCATCGTAATCGGCGATCGCAATGATGTCGCCGTCTATCTCAGCATCTCGGTTTTGGGCCAGGGGCACGAAACCGCCATGGCGCAGATCTGCGCCGATGCCTTGGGCGTGCCGATGGACTGGATCACTGTTTATCACGGCAATACCGACACAACTCCTTTCGGTTGGGGAACGTTTGCCAGCCGGGGAACCGTCATGTGCGGCAGC
>DASUVS010000241.1:0-18884 GCA_036378835.1 Binatia bacterium
GCCAGCGAGGCCTATTTGATCGAGGACGGCAAAGTGACCGAGCCGGTGAAAGGCGCGACTCTGATCGGCAATGGCCCCGATGTGCTTACTCGAGTATCAATGGTCGGGACCGACCTGAAGTTAGATGAAGGTGTCGGCACTTGCGGCAAGGATGGGCAATCAGTGCCGGTCGGTGTGGGATTGCCGACGATTAAGATCGACGGGTTAACCGTTGGCGGCACCGCGACACAGTGATTGGCCCGAAATAGTCAGGAAGCAAGCGGGAAGGAAACATGGAACGACTCGATCTCAGCCAGGAATTAGCGCGCGAGGTTCTCGCCAAAGCCCAAGCCAAAGGAGCGACTCAAGGAGACGTGGTGATGGCGGAGGGGGACTCGTTCTTTGTCACGGTTCGTCTTGGCGAAATCGAGAAAATCAGCCAGGCTCAAGAAAAGCGTTTGGGATTGCGTTTGTTCTACGGCAATAGCTCTGCCTCGGCGTCGACTTCGGATATTTCGAGACAAGCCATCGACCGGCTGGTCGACGATACCATCAATATGGCCCGGTTTACCGCTCAAGATCCGTTCAGCGGCTTGCCGGACGCGTCGTTGTTGGCTCGAGATATTCCGGATATGGATCTTTTCGATGGCGCGGGGGGTTCAGTTTCTGTCGATGACAAAATTGCCATCGCACTGGCGGCCGAGAAGGCGGCCATGGAATTCGATCCTCGCATTACCAACTCTGAAGGGGCGGAGTTTTCCAACCAATCCGGTCGGATTATCTACGCCAGCAGTCACGGATTCTGCGGCGAGTATCACGGATCGAATTTCGGCCATTCAGTTGCTCCGGTGGCGTCGCAGAATGGTTCGATGCAAAGAGACTACTGGTATTCGTCCAATCGAAAATTTGCCCGGCTGGACTCTGCGGAGAGCGTGGGCAAGAGAGCCGCCCAACGGGTATTGCGGCGCTTGGGCGCTCGTAAAATAAAAACCTGCGAAGTGCCGATTATTTTCGATCCCGATATGGCGGCTTCGCTGATGCGAAATCTGGCGTCGGCACTGTCGGGATATTCGTTGTATAAAGGCGCATCCTTTCTCAACGGGCAGCTCGGCAACAAGATCGCCTCGGATCTAACCACTGTTTGGGATGACGGAACCATTCCTGGAGCGCTCGGCTCAAAACCATTCGATTCCGAAGGTTTGCCCATTACCAAGAAAGCTGTAGTCGAGAATGGGTTTTTGCGCAGCTATCTTCTTGACACTTACAGCGGCAAGAAATTGAACATGGCTTCGACCGGAAACGCTTCTCGCTCGATAGGTGAACCCCCCGGCGTGGCACCCACGAACTTTTATCTTGCTCCCGGCCGTCAATCGCCTGACGAGATCATCGGCTCTGTGAAACAGGGCCTCTTTTTAACCGAGACGATCGGTTTCGGTGTGAATCTCGTAACCGGCGATTACTCGCGTGGCGCCGCCGGTATCTGGATCGAAGACGGCGAGCTCACGTATCCGGTCGAAGAGGTGACGATCGCCGGGAATCTCAAAGAGATGTTTCAGAACATCGAAATGATTGGCAACGATCTCGAAATGAGAGGACGCATCGCCGCCCCGACGATTAAAATTTCTAAGATGACCGTGGCCGGAGAGTAATTGCCGTTCAAGGTTCAACCGTTCAATGCCGGACCCATTCGGAATTTGTGAAAAATCTCCGGAATCGCTTGCAGCAAACAACGTCCGGGAGATGGTACTAAAGCGCTTCGTCCCATACTGCTTACCTTGAACCGTTGAACCTTGAACGGTTGAAAGGCTCTTAGCTTACTTTAAATCCCGCCTTCAAAACTGCGCGCAAAAAATCGTCGAGGTGAGATTGTTTGGGATCGAAATCGATCACCGCGACCATGCGTTCCAAGCTGAAGTCCAGACTCTGAACTCCTGGCAATGTTTCGAGCGCCTCGCGCAGCCGTGGCAAATCATCCGATTTCAATTCGTCGATAGAAATAATCGCTGTTTTTGTTTCCATGGGTTTCACTTGGCTCATAGCTTGACAAAAGTTACTTCGATTCACAATTCAACGTGGAATGCGGGGATACTTTAGTTCTCAGCTAGAATTTTATTCAGCCGTTTGGAAATTTTCTTGACGTCGGCCGCAGTCGTATGAGATTAGTCGTCGTTAGTTCGGTCAGCCCACAATGACATCTTCGTAGAATCTTGAAACGTATCTGACGGAAGGAGGAAACTACATGGCTTACGATGTCGAGAAACTTTTGAGCATGTCGCAAGCAGACCTCGACACCCTTTTCGGCAAATGCGCCGCCGGCGATATTCCAAACGGCGAAGCGGACGGCACTGCGATCGTCGCACCGGGCACCAAGTTCAGCTCGAATATTGCCAAATTCATCAGTAACTTTGCCTGGCAAGGTAAAGTATTCGACGCCGGCAAAGGAGTATTGAAAAACCGAATTCTTCCTTTTGGTCTCAACGCCATCATCGCCAAAGTTTACAAGGGACCTAGTTGGCTCGACGGCAAAGACTGTATTGTTTTGGATTACTCGGATACTTCTATCATCGCCCAGTGGATACGTGATGAAATCCGTCAAATCGAACCCGGCCTGTATTTGGGAAAAGTTTATTGGGAGAAAAAGCGATTAATTGATTTTGCCCTGAAATTTAACTCCTAGTCCGATAAGCCGAAGTTGTGACTCTAAACACCGCGTTTAGGGATCGTTTCCGCGGCGGCCATCACGATCGAGCCATCATTCTCCACGAAAATTCCCAGCTATTTCGATCTCGAGCCAATCTTCAATCGCTACACGTCAAACGTCGGCAATAACTTTTGATGATCGTGACAATGCCAGCGCACCGAGTAACCATTGCGGGGGGAGAACGTCTATGGCGCAGCCCGAATTAGCGTCGCCGGGGGAACGTATTCTGAAGCGCATCGGTTGGATCACTGTCGTCGCGCTGGTGTTGATTTTGACCGCAGGAGCGTTGTTGCTGGGACGTTTCGGCGCCGATACCCCGGTGGCTTACAAGGACGACCTCGAGCATTTCAAGTATGGCTCTCTCGGTAGCGAGCATGAGTTCGGCGTGCCCTATTGGATTTGGCGCGCCTTACCCGAGCTGTTCGAAGACAAGCTACCGCAACCTGGCCGCGGCTGGGAATCGGTCGGATTTGTTTTCGAAAAGGGCAAAAATCTTCCGGTCGGCATGTCCCAGCGCCGTTATCTCGGGTTTGACGTGGTCTGGCTCAACTGCGCGTTTTGTCACGCGGGAACCGTGCGCGAAAGCGCCGAGAGCGAGCCGAAAGTCTATTCCGCTATGCCGGCTAACACGTTTGATTTCCGCGCCTTCATGAGGTTTCTGTTCGCGACGGGAGAGGACAGGCGATTCACGCCGAGGGACATCCTGCGGCAGATCAGGATCATCCGGCAACGCGAAGGGCTGGATGATTTACCATTGATCGATCGGCTGGTGTTGCGTTTCTACGGCATCTATTTCATGCGCGAGCGAATCCTGACTTTGCGCGATCGGCTGGATTTCATCAAAGAGCAACCTGAGTGGGGCCCGGGGCGAGTCGACACCTTCAACCCGCTGAAGGCTTATTTTAATTTTCCTCCTGATCAGCTTTCCGAGGAGGAACGGATTGGCACTACGGATTTTCCGTCGATCTGGAATCAAGGACAACGGGAAAGTCTCAAGATGAACCTGCATTGGGACGGCAACAACGTATCCTTGGAGGAGCGTAATCGCAGCGCCGCAATGGGCACCGGCATTACGCCGCCTACCGGGGATCGGACCAGCCTGAAGCGGGTTGCAGATTGGGTGCGCAATCTCGCCGCGCCGGATTATCCGTTTGGGATCAACAAAGATCTTGCCGCCCAAGGCGCGCCGATCTACCAAGAGTACTGCGCGAAATGCCACGGCGCCGATGGCAAGGATTTTCGCGGCGAGGACGTAGGCAAGGTCGTGCCGATTGCCGATATCGGCACCGACCGCCGCCGTCTCGACTCCTACACCTACGACGTTGCCGTTAATCAAAATATGATTTTCGCGGGCTATGGCGAAGAACGCTTCAGCCACTTCCGGAAAACTTTCGGTTACGCTAACAGCCCGCTCGACGGGCTTTGGCTGCGGGCGCCCTATTTGCACAACGGCTCAGTGCCGACTCTGCGTGACTTGCTGGAGCCCAGCGACAAACGGCCAAAGTCTTTTTACCGCGGCTACGATGTCTACGATCGGAAGAAGGTCGGTTTTGTTGGCGACGTCAGCGAAGAGAAAGGCCGGAAATATTTTCGCTACGATACGGCAGAGCCTGGGAATTCGAATCAAGGCCATCAAGGAAAACGGTACGGCACCGAGCTACCGGCCGCAGAGAAAGACGCTTTGATCGAGTACCTGAAGACTTTTTAATCGCTGGCGCGCTCCTGTGTGGCCCTGGAGGTTCGATGGTTGCAGGACAAAAAAAATCCTGGTGGAAAACTTGTCTGGTGCTGGTGCTCCTGTTCGTTGCTGTGGTCGGCATTATCGGCTGGTATAAATTCCTGCGTGAGGAGCCGCAACCTAGCTGGGTGACCGCGACACCCGATATGCGTTTTAAATATGGCTCGATTGGCGCCGAGCACGATGCCGGCATACCGTATTGGATTTTTTTCGTACTGCCGCGCATGTTTCCGGAAAAGTTGCCCGGGCCTGGCGGTTACGCTTCCTTAGGAGTCGCATGGGAGCAGGGTCAAGAGCTGCCCATCGGCTTCACCAAGAAAGTGATCGGCTTTCCGCGCGTGGCCAATAACTGCGCCTCGTGCCACACCGCCAGCTATCGAAAGAGCGCCGACCAAAATCCTGTGTTTGTGCCGGCAGGGCCCAATCACACGCTCAATCTCCAGGCCTTTTTCCGCTTCATCGTAGACTGCGCCCGGGATCCGCGTTTCAACGCCGATGAGATCATGAGCGAAATCGCTCTGGTTTACGACTTGCCGCTGTTGGATCGGCTGATTTATCGCTATGCGCTGATTCCGATCACCAAGAAGCGTCTGCTCGAACGCGAAGCTCAATTTAAGTGGGTGTATCACAAGGACTTCCCGTTGTGGGGCCGGGGGCGAGATGACGCCATGAATCTCACCAAATACTTTCTACTCAACTGGCCAATGGACGATACCATTGGTCCCACTGACATGCCGTCGGTGTGGAATTTGAAAAAGTACCAGCCGGAAAAGGGAATGCTGATGAACCTTGCCGGCGACAGCCATGACGCGCGTTCCGTGATCATTGATTCGGCCTTGGGGCTGCTCAATGCCGAGCCCCATGATCGCGACGATTTCATAGGGCAGATTGACTGGCTGGTGAAATATTTGAGCGAGCTGCAGGCGCCAAAGTATCCGTTTGCGATCAAAGCGGATCAAGCCCAAACCGGCAAGGCCGTTTTCGACAGTAATTGCGCCATGTGTCATGCGAGCGAGCGCACCGGCACGCGGGTTCCGGTCGAAGAGGTGGGAACTGATCGAGAGCGGCTAAAAACCTGGAGCAAGCAGGCAGCCATTGAGTCCAACAAAGTTGTGCGCAACTTCGGTATCGAACGTCGCGGTCTGGTTGAAAATGAACCGAGTGGATATATAGCGGCATTCTTGGATGGCATCTGGCTGCGCTCGCCGTATCTGCACAATGGTTCGGTGCCGAGTCTGCGCGATTTGCTCAAACCGGCCGCCCAGCGTCCAAAGGTTTTTTATCGAGGCTATGACGTTTACGATCCGGAAAATGTGGGCTTCGTCACCCAAGGCGCGGAGGCGCAACGGGTCGGCACCAAATACGATGTCGACGAGCGCGCCAGCGGCAATCAGGGCCATGAATACGGCGTCAACTTGTCGCCCGCGGAAAAAGACGCGTTGATCGAATATTTGAAGAGCCTGTGACCATCAGCAATGAAAAGATCTATAGCCGAAAAGCTGGCCGATTCTTGAGAATGGCAGCGTTGTGGTTGGGGAGAAGTAAAACAATGGAAAACTGCCGTCTGAACATCATTGCGATAGTGATACTCGTGACGCTCGCCGCTGCCGCCTGTGGCAAAGGATCGCCCGAACCCGGCTCGGTCAAGGACGAGGCGTTAACCGTCGGGCGCACTGCGGAAAGCTTGCCGGCAGCCGATGAGGATTATTTTAAAGACATGGATGGCGGGGTGGAGCTCACGGTCAATGAGGTGAAGGGACGCAACAACTGGATCGTTTGGAGCGGCGGCAACGACCGGTTTTGGGATCACCTCGTCAGCAAGAGCTTCGGCGCCGTCGATTTCCTAAAGATTCTTTCATCTCATCCTAACATCAAGCATTTGAGCCGGGATACGCGCTGGCATTACCTTGGCCTGGTAAACGAGCCCTGCTTCGAGAAGCCACAGACCGCCAACAAAGATCGGTTCGGCCTGTGGCTGGATACACGCAGCAAAGATTGCCCGCCGGACCCGTTCGAAAACGAAAAGAAATATCCCGGGATCCAGATTGGCGCGCGCGGTAAGAACATTCCGGTGGGATCGTTGTACGGCTACGCGTCGGGAATTGTCGGCCTGCGCCTCTTTCCGAATCCGGACTTCGACGATGCGGCGCAAAAGAAATGGGATGCGGAAAAATTTTATAACGACCCTAGCTATTACAACGATAAGAATCTGATTCGTCCCTATAGGGTCGGCATGTCCTGTGGCTTTTGCCACATCGGGCCGAGTCCGGTTAAACCGCCAGCCGATCCGGAAAATCCCAAGTGGGAAAATCTGAATTCGAATCCCGGCACGCAATATTTCTGGGTAGACCGAATTCTCTTCTGGCAAAAGGATGACGCTAATTTCATCCAGCAACTGCTCCATACGTCTTTACCGGGCACTTTGGATACTTCGTTTATTTCCAGCGATTACATCAATAACCCGCGCACGATGAATGCCGTCTACAGCGTCGCGGCACGATTGAAAGCCGCCGAACGCTGGGGAGAGGAAAAACTCGCCGGCGGGGGAGTCAAAAACAAGCAATTCCAAGACTTCAAGCAAACCGCGGCTTTGGCGCAGTACCACAAACCACCCGACACCGTGTGGACGCCGCGTATCCTCAAAGACGGCGCGGATTCCGTCGGCGTGCTCGGCGCGCTGAACCGGGTGTTCATCAACATTGGGCTGTTCAGCGAAGAGTGGCTGCTGCATTTCAATGCTCTGGTGGGCGGCAAGAAAATTACGCCGATCAAAATCGAGGACGCCGAGAAAAATTCGAGCTACTGGAACGCCACCGTTGCCCAGACTCCGGACGTCGCATTATTCTTCCTCAGAACGGCGCGGCCGGACCTGCTCAAGAATGCTCCAGGGGGCGAGCAATATCTGACCAAGGATCAAGTCCAGTTGGCTCGCGGCAAAACGGTGTTCGCGGAGACCTGCGCGCGCTGTCATTCGAGCAAGATTCCCGCAGCGCCGGCTGGTGTGGATGAACGGAACTGGGATCAATACTGGCAGTGGACCAAGACTGACGATTTCAAGAAAAAGATGACTGAGATGGTGATGGCGGATGATTTTCTCGTCGACAATTATTTGTCCACCGACCGCCGCATTCCGGTTACCTTGCTCCAGACCAATGCGTGCAGCCCGCTCGCGACCAATGGCCTTGGTGGCAACATCTGGGACAATTACACATCGCAAACCTATAAATATCTGCCATCGGTAGGTAAGATTACCGTGCACAATCCCATCGATGGCAGCCCGCAGGAATACGAGATGCCCGGCAACGGCCGCGGCTATACTCGTGTGCCGTCGCTGATCAGCTTGTGGTCAACCGCGCCTTTTCTGCTCAACAATTCAGTCGGCAGGTTCAATCCTTCGCCATCCGTCGAAGCGCGCATCGAATCGTTCAATGATTCGATAGAAAAAATGTTGTGGCCGGAGAAGCGTGACAAAGATTTGATTCTTGGTGACAAGGTGCCGGGCTTCATCTACCGCACGACCGCGCCGAGCTATATCAAGCTTGCCCCCGGATTCCTACCTGCGTCTCTGAACCATCTTCTCAGCTGGAATGACTGGGGGGCGCGCTGGTTGCCATGGCTGTTTAGTGAAGAGGGGGTGCAGATCGGCCCCATTCCAAAGGGCACTCCGGTAAATCTGCTTACCAATATCGATTTGGAAAGCAGCAAAATCGATTTGGCCAAGCTGATACTCAGAATGAAGGCCGATCTTAAGGCGGTCGAAGGCAAGAACGAACAGGAAGCGGCCGAGGTGTTTAAAAACCTCGTGCCCGATCTCTTGCAGGTCAGCAAGTGTCCGGATTTCGTCGTCAACCGGGGCCACTACTTCGGCACGAGCCTGTTGAAGGAAGAAACGCCGCTGAGCGATGAAGATAAACGAGCGTTGATCGAATTCTTGAGGACGTTCTAGCAATGTTCTCCGGCCAACTCCAATAAGAATGCCTGCCGCGAATGCGCCATCGAATCCATATGATTACATCGTCGTCGGGTCCGGCGCCGGCGGCGGCACGGTCGCGGCGCGATTGGCGGAAGCAGGATGCACGGTCCTGCTTCTGGAAGCGGGCGGCGATCCTCTCGGTATAGCCGGCACACGTTTGCCGGAAGACTACCAAGTTCCTGCCTTTCATCCTTTCGCGTCAGAGAATGCTGCTATGCGGTGGGATTTTTTCGTGCGCCATTACGGCACGGACGAGCGCCAGAAGAAGGACGCAAAATTTACCGCTGAGAGAGACGGCGTGCTGTATCCGCGGGCGGGCGCGCTGGGTGGTTGCACGAGCCATAATGCGATGATTCTGGTCTATCCGCATAATCAAGACTGGGATGATATCGCCGAGCTCACCGGCGATGCCTCCTGGCGGGCAGAGAACATGCGGCGGTACTTCGAGCGTCTCGAGGACTGCCGCCATCGACCTCCCTATCGCTGGCTTAAGAAGATCCTGGGATTAAATCCGACGCGCCACGGTTTCGACGGCTGGCTGACAACCGAGCGGAGAGATCCCAGATTGGTGCTTGGCGATCGGGATATGATGGAAATGATCAAGCGTTCCGCGGTCCGGGCGTTCAAAGAGATGGATGATCCGCTGACCCAAGTTAGATGGTCGATCAAATCGCAGCATGATCCGAATGACTGGCGGTTGGTACAATCCAATTCATTTGGCGTACGCTATTCACCTCTGACCACGCGCAATCAGGCGCGCATCGGCACTCGCGAGCGCATCTTGGATGTGGCTAAAAGATTCCCCCATAAGCTGCATGTCGAGCCCCACGCCCTAGTGACGCGGGTGCTGTTCGACGAAAATAATCGCGCCTTAGGCGTCGAGTATCTCAAAGGGGAGCGTCTTTACCGCGCCCATGGCGATCCCAGCAGTGACGCGGGAGAAAAATGCCAGGCGTTTGCTTCGCGCGAGACGATTTTGTGTGGCGGGGCTTTCAATACGCCGCAATTGCTCATGCTCTCCGGCATAGGCCCAAAAAAAGATTTGCAATCTCACGGCATCAAAGTGCGGGTCGATCTTCCCGGCGTGGGCAAAAATCTTCAGGATCGTTATGAGGTGAGCGTCGTCAATCGCATGACGCAGGACTGGAATGTATTGGCAGCGGCAAAGTTCGATACCAGCGATGCCCAGTATCGAGAGTGGGCCGCGGATCGTAAGGGTGTCTATGCCACTGCCGGCGCTGCGCTGGTGGTGGTTAAAAAATCCCAGCCGGGTCGTACCGTTCCGGATCTGTTCTGCCTCGGCCTTGTCGGCAAATTCAAGGGCTATTTTCCGGGATATTCAAGACTTATCTCAGCGCACCACAACTATTTGAGTTGGGTGGTGTTGAAAGCGCATACCCGCAATAACGCCGGCACGGTGAGTTTGCGCTCGGCCGATCCCAGAGATACCCCGGAAATTAACTTTCGCTATTTCGACGAGGGTAGCGATGCGAGGGGAGATGATCTCAAAGGCGTTGTCGAAGGCATCAAGTTCGTGCGCCAAATGACCCGCGCGCTTAAATCAGAAAAGATGGTGGCCGAGGAGGAATTACCGGGCAATCAGGTTCAGTCGGATGCCGAGCTAAGCGATTACGCGCGCTATAACGCCTGGGGGCACCATGCTTCCTGCACCTGCTCCATTGGGGCTATAGAAAAAGGCGGGGTTTTAACCTGCGATTTCAAAGTGCACGGTACCACGGGATTGCGAGTTGTCGATGCTTCGGTGTTTCCACGCATTCCAGGCTTCTTTATCGTCAGCGCCGTGTACATGATCGGTGAAAAAGCCGCCGACGTGATCCTGGCGGATAATCGCTAGCTACAGTAGCTCAGATTCCGCGGAGCATTGGGAGCTCCCATTGTCTTGGGATTTCTGCCAATCCCCGATTCCGCGGTGGAAATCGGCAATGTGTCGCGATCAAGCGGTGAGCCTGGAGGAGCAGGCCGCTCTGCGGCATCTCAAATCTCAAGTCAAATGACAGATGTGAGATCTGAAAGCTGAGACTCCGAGCGTACCGAGGACTGGGGCTGGTTGATCGATGTATCACATTGACGCGGAATCCGAGCTAATTGCTTTTAAAGGAGAAGTCCGCTTCTGCGCCGCGCCGCGGCTTCCAGTCGAGCGAGTAATATTCGCCGCGATCCCGTGCCCAGGGATCGAAAACATTCACCACCGGTTCGAGTTCTTCGCGCAATTCTGGAATCGTTCTCTGAAGGACGCGCTTTAACGGCGAAACTTCGACCGTGTGTCCGTTGGTTTTCTTCCGCTCGAAGATTTTGCCGCCAGGCCCGTTATTGTTTACCCAGTTGTAGCCGAGGTTGGTGTAAAACGCCGGTCGGAAACTCGAGGTTAAAAAACGATCGCTGAAAAGTCGCCGAGAAGCGTTCAGGATGAATACCTGGAATTGTGTTTCCGAGATGGCAAAACCGTGCGGCCGCGCGAATTCGGCAAGCCATCCTACCATAGCGTCGACATCCTCTATGTTATCCACCAGGGTGCCGTCCGGATGGCCAAGGCAGTCGTCGATTTCGCTGCCGTCGTCATTTTTTTGGGCCGTCGTGATGATCCTCGAAGAATCACAACGATGTTGTCCGTAGATCTCACGAAGTAGCCCCGTCAACTTTTGCTGCTCTGTCCATTCACCGGAGTTCTTTGCCAGCCGCGGGTCGATGAAATCGTCGAACTTGGTCAATTGTTTAAGACCGTATTGGCGTCGATACTCATTGTAACGCGGAATGCCGCGTTCCCTGTCGCGGATCAGATCTAGAGCGGCCACATCTATTTGACCGCTGCCGCTTTTTAGGCGAGGCATAGACAGGCTTTGTAAAAATCTCGGGTGGTTGCGCAACGTCAGTTTTCCTAGCCGCTGCCGCCCCAACGAGAGCGCCCAGTTGGCCGGCCCGTGCTGATGCATCGCCTGGGTCGCTTTGCCGCGCAGAGTTTCGGAAAGAGCAATCTTCGATTTGACGACGTTGCGATCGCGGTTCAGCTCGCGAACTTCGATGAAGTCGGGGAGCATCGGATGCAAACGGTACGCATTGATGAACTCCTCCGGAAAATTAAACGGAGAGCCGAAGTGGTTGACGCCAGCATTGACGTCGGCTTGGGTATTGCCCAGACCGACGATACCCGGTCCAGCGGCGAAAGCCGCGTACCATCCGGTGGATTTTTTGCCATCGGCGGATCGGGTAAACCGCTGGATCACGCGTTCGAGAGCGGCGTTGACCAATGGATGCTCGTCAAACAGGCCCGACCAATTGGCATTCATAGCGAGATACACCGGCTCGTTGTAAAGTAGCTGGGTAGTCCACTCGATGGTGTGGATCTTGGCAATCTCCGCCGCAACCACCAAACGCGCGACTTCGAAAAGCTCGTTGGCTGCGACCTCCTTGTTGCTGACCACCCTACCGGGCTGCGCCGGCCGCCGCAGTCCGGAGTCCGCATCCGGGTCTGTAGTCGTTGCCAAACGAAAAGCATCGACGAAAATATTGTGCTCGCGCGCGAATACGTTGTGGAAAAAACTTAGACCGATGTTCCAGTTGTCCGGAAATGCAACCGCTTCCTGGCCGCTCCACTGGGGATTCATGGGATCGCCAGAATTCAATATCGGCAAATACTGGGTGTTCTCTCGTGCGCCTGTCCTGGCCGGATCGAGTAGGAGCTTGGCCGGATCGCGCGAGTCGCGCTTCACCCGCCGTTGCGAAGTGTCATCATAGCCATAGATTTGCGAAGCATCCCACCATGCGGTGACTTTGTTGGCTGTGGTCCTATGCGCGCGCGTCATGTAGGAGTTGTTGCCGAAGCTGAAGGTCGGTGCCGGGATGTCCTCCGCGATCAAACTTTTCTCGACGCGATCGGCCGCACGGCAGCCAACCGGTTGGGTTTTCGTCGAGCTCGAACTACTTTGATCGTTTGACGCTTGATGATTATCGCAGCCCATCCCCATCATTGCCGATTGGTTTTGCCCCTCGTCTAGATGAGAAAACCAATCGTGGGTCATGAACTGAATCCAGAATCCAGCGAGCAGATTCAGATGCGACGCTTTTTGATAGTCGCAACCTGCCTGATCGGGCTGTTCCGGCAATCCGTGGCTATGGCACTTGCCATCCAGAGACCCTTTTCGGGTGAATAATTTTTGGCTGATCAGCTGTGGGTCGGGTTTTAACAAACCGATTCGACCGCCGTGGCGATTGGCCGCGATCGGGTCGACGGCCAACTCCGGAAACGTGCTCTCGAAGTCAACGTTGCGCGCGAACCGTTGGCCGCTTGAGCCCATCAGCGGATTGGTGATGTCGTTGCAAATTCCAGTGATCGTGCGAAAGCGGATCAGCTCACCGGAGCATAGTTGAGGGCCATTGCCGCCTACATCTGCATACAACGGATGATCCTTTGGCAGGCGCAATTCCGGCCACATCCTGCTGACATGACCCGATGGGCTGTGTGACTCGCGTATGTAGGTTTCGAATGTGCCGTTGTTATCGAATAGATTGAACTTCAGCAGCTCGAGACGCTGGTACTCGAGATCAAGCAGCGCGCCGTTGATCCCGCGTCCGTCCGGGCTGAAGAAGCCGAGCTTGCCACCCCAACCCGCAGTGCGGCTTTCAGGTCCCCCGGCACCCGCATATCGTTGCCAGTCGATCCACGGTGTGTTGCGCCAAACCACCGCTGATTCGCCGCCGCGGCAGCGCGCGCTGTCCTCATAGACTTTTCCAAGAAAGCGCGCCGAGCGTTGCTGCGCCACCTCGCGCAAACCGGCCAGAGAATAGGCTATGCAGCTACCGACCTGAGTTTGTCTGGTCAGAGGATAGGCGCCGACTAAGACCAGCGCGAGCATTAAACAAAATAAGAAAGTCCCCTTCATGGCACCCGGTCAAAGCTGTCGATTTTCGTCGACGTCTTCTGTTCTGATTTTCTCAGTATGCCGGATCGGCAATCGAAGAGTCAATTTATCGGAGCGCCGAGCGGCTCGGTGATAAGGCTTGATGCCCAATTATTTGCCCTCTATGCTAAAGACTGTATAGCTCAGGAACACGTCGAAACAGCAGATAACCACATCAACGATCCGACAAAATTCTCCCGACATAATCTACTCAACATGGCTGCCATTCCCGCCGAATTCTACGCCCTGGCCAACGCGTTTCTATTCGCCTTCCATAATATGCTGACCAAAAAGGCGATGCGCTACTCCAATCCTGCCACTGGCGTAATCAGTAGCCTGTTGATTAACATTGTATTTCTCTGGAGCGTGTCGATCTTGTTCGTGCCGCTGTCGTCTTTAACCAGCGCGTCGATTTTGATTTTCGTTGTCGTCGGTTTTTTTCAACCTGGATTGACCCGCCTGCTAACCTATAAAGGCATCGATGCGCTTGGGATGGCGATCACCGATCCAATTCGGGCGACCACGCCGCTGTTCAGCGCGATGATGGCGATAATTTTTCTCGGCGAGCAAATCACCTTGCCGATTATCGTTGCCACATTGATGATTATCGCCGGCATAACCTTGTTGTCTTGGCGCAGCGGTTCAGTGAAACTCGCGGGCTCCGCTGTCTTTCTTTGGTACCCCATCGCTGCCTCGGCGCTGGCAGGCGCTTCTCAGGTGGTGCGAAAGTTCGGTTTGGCAGCCGTCCCGCATCCGTTCCTAGCGGCGGCGGTGACCGCAAGTTCCTCCTTCGTGGTTTCGCTGTTGACGCTTTGGTATGTGGAAAAGAGCGAGGAAACCTGGAAAATGAACCGACAATGCTTCTGGTGGTTTCTCGCCGCCGGCATCACGATCAGCCTCGGCATGGTGTGCATCTACTATGCCTTGGATTTGGGGAAAGTCTCGGTCGTAATTCCGATCAGCAGCACCGGTCCGTTTTTTTCGCTGATCTTCAGCTCGCTCTTTTTACGCGACGTCGAGCGTGTCACGGGTCGGATCGTCATCAGTGCCGCGATGATCGTCGGCGGCGTGTTGCTGCTGACAATTTGGAAGTAATTCGTTTTTCAGTCGTTCGCTCTCTCTTGCAGAAGAATTGTGGTTGACGATCTTATCCTTCAACTGCCGCTACACACCGTTTTGTCTGCCGAGAAAAAGTTCACGCTTTATCCGGCATGCTGGGACTCGTAAAAACGGCTCGAAACCGTTATCGGATGGGGGATTTGTAGTAGAGCCATTTCGTGGCATAGATGAATGATAGTTTTTGCGTCATGGCAGCGGAATGCTGCTCTGTAATGTCGAGGAAGTTGCGCCTAATGTATTAACACGGGCCGACACCAGGAGGTTGCAAACATGATCAACGACTCGTGTCATCCTAACGCTTTTACTGACTCAAGGCCAAAGACTGGTATTGTTGCCTGCCTTTGGCTTCTCATCATTTTAAGTGCTGCTATGAATAATTTGCCGGGGTTCGGGCTCGAGAGTGGCGCGGCTCTCGCGGCGGATGCGGCAGACCAGCCGGGCACATATGGCTCGGCGTTTGGGTTCGGCAGGCAATCGTTGGGAATTAGCGCCGGGCATGGTTTAGCACTCCCGGTTGGTGGTACCGATAACCCGGAGATGGAAGATATTCAATTTGTCTATGTCACTCCGCGCTGGGTATCGGCATCACGGATCCCTTGGGAGGACGTAGTTGGTACCGGGGAAACTTCGAGTTAATGCTCGAAGGGACCTTCCTTTATATGTTCGAACCCAAAAGTGGCATCGCCGGAGGTATCGCTCCCGCGCTGCGCTATAATTTCTTAACCGGCACTCGGTTTATTCCGTTCCTCCATGCCGGCGTCGGATTCATCGCTTTGGACGCCGATCTGGCCAGGCAATCCGACGGCTTGAATTTTATCCTGCAATCAGGGGTGGGTCTTCACTACTTTCTAAGCCAAAGCACCGCGTTGACCGGAGAGTGGCGGTTTCATCATATTTCAAACGCAAATATTCACGACAGAAATGCCGGTATCAACAGCAGTCTGTTCCTGCTGGGCCTTACTTTCTTCCTCAGATAGAAGCTCGCTCGCCGCGGAAAACATGAAGCGGTGCAAGCGCAGGTATGAGTCGAAGACCGCGGTCAAACGATCGTTAGCGCAATCATTTCCGGCTGGTTTCGATACCGGCCAGAGCCAAAGCTTCTGTGAGACTAGAGATCGCCGGGCCGCGCCATTCTCTCGCTTCGGTATGCAACACACTAAGGGATTCTTCGGAGGATGATCGAATTAGCACCGGCTGCAACCCTGTTCTAGCCGCGGCGGCCAATTCATGCTCCTCTCCATCGGCAATATAGAGGCAGGATCGAGGTTTGCTGCCGAGTTGTTCGCATGCCAGATGATAGATCCTCTCGTCCGGTTTCTTCAAACGAGCGAGGCAGGAGAAAATTGTCGCGTCGATGGCGCCCGCGAAATCGGTTTCAGGCCAGAGCAGAGGAATCTCCACCGAGCAATTGCTGAGCAGGCCGAGTCCGTATCCCCGCCGCCTGAGTTCCTTCAGTGTGGTTATAGCGTCCGCCTTCGGCCGCAGTGCTTCTTTGATGTATTTCATACGGAGCGCAACGGCATTTCGAATCTGTTCCGGGCGCGCCTGCGCATTCATTTTATCGAGCACGTATTGAATGCTGGCCTCGACCGTTTCAAAAGCGCCGATGACCCTCATCTCCGTGGTTCGACTCCAAAGCCGGTTGAATTCTTCGTTAGGCACCTCCAGGACGGCAACCATTTCCCGATGCATTTGGCGGGCGGAAGACGGGAAATGATTGACCAAGGTTCCAAACAAGTCGAAAATGACGGTTTCGAATTTCATGAGTTAAAAATTTCCGAAACTGTCACGGGTGCGGTCACACAAGTACGGTTTTGCTGCGCTTGAGCCTCGGTGATCGATACTCCAATCGAACTTTCAACCTCGAACCTTAGCGCACCTGGTTACTCACTCGTACAGCACTCTTTTGATTTTTCTCTTCATGTCCTCAGGCAGATTGAAGAACGCGTTCACTCGCCGAGTCAGTTCATCGCCGGAGATCGGCGCAACGCCGAGCCGGGCTTTTTTGGCTTCAGCGAGAAATTCCGGATCGCCCAACGTCTTGTCGAAGGCTGATTTGATTGCGGCGATCCGATCTTTGGGCACTCCCGGCGGAAGCATGAACGAGCGCTCGACGATGTTGCCGCCATGGATTACCACATCGATCAGCTGTTTGCCTTCATCGTTCTTGCCGAAATTAATCGCCAGCGGCACTTTGGGCAGATCGGCATGCGCTTTCGGCGCCGCTTGCAGCACCACAACGCCATCGCCGGTCTCCATGGCTCTACTCCAGGTCGACTTAATCGAATCCCATCCCCAGCAGGAACCATCGACCTCGCCGGCTTCCATTGCCAGTCGCACGGGCGCCGTGCCTTTATATCCGGAGACCAGTTGAATCGGAAAGTTGGTCGCGGTGCTGAGAACTCGCAACGTATTATCGGTCAGGTTCCCAGGGCCGACGGCGCCCATCTTCACTGGCCGCGGCGAGGCAAGCCACTTATCCGTGCTGACAATGCCGCTTGCCTTGGTGAAGGCGCAGGAGAAATGATCCGCGGTAGGCGCGCCCAGGTAAGTAAACTTTCGCATGTCGAATTCGACACCGGGTTGCCCGAGTATCTGGCTGATAGTCTGGCTCCCGGTGAAGTGGCCGATCGTGAGGCCGTCCGGCTTGGCTGCTTTATAGATGTGATTGGCCGCGATCATCATGCCGGCGCCGGGCATATTGTCGACGATGATAGTGGGTTGCCCAGGAATGTGCTTGGACATCTGCCGCGCGATCATACGCGCATAGGTATCGAAACCGCCGCCTGGAGGGCCGCCGACGATGATGCGCATGGTCTTGCCTTTGAAGAAAGTATCTTGCGAATAAGCAGTCGATACAGCCAAGAACGGCAGCAAAACGATAGCCAGAAGAAAACTTGCACAGCTGATTTTTCGTTTCATTTACTTGCCTCGCTAGGTTTTTGCCCGTCGATTTACTTCAAGCTCGCACCCTGGCTGGCGAAGGCGCGTTCGATGAAGCCGCTCTCTTCGAGTCTTCGGGCGATCCGGCCGTCAATAACGTCCTCGACTTTGAGATCGCCTACTTTAGGCGTGCGTGTTTTCAAAAGCCGCTGCACATTGCGCAGCCCTTCCACAGAAGGGATCGGCTTGCGATCGACGCCACGCGTGAGATCGAGATACCCATCTTCCGCGCCGGCGGCGTCGGTTCTCAGGTGGCGCATCAATGATTTCAAAACCGCCGGCTTGTTCTTGGGCGCCAGCGAATAGGCCAACGCTTCGATTTCGGCTTTCAAGTAATTCTCCGCTAGATCGCCTTTCTGCTGAAGCAGCGCGCCAGGAACCACCATCGATTGACCGGCGAGAAGCTTGGTCATCTCGGTGTATTCGTGCAGGATCGTCATGCCTTTTTGCTGGAGTTTGCGGCTGAATGCGCCGTCGAGAACCGCCGCGTCGCAGAGACCATTCTCGACCGCTTGCGCCTGGATGCCCTGATCGCCGACCACCTGCATTTGGATCTGATCGCGCTGTTGATCCAGGCCGAGGTGCTCAAGCCACAGGAGAATGCCCATCCATGTGGTGCCCCCGATGCTGGTCACCGCAAAACGTTTGCCGCGCAAATCTTCAGCTCTCTTGATGTTGGGCCGGACGACCAGATCATAGGTGTTGCGGCTGGAAAAGCTGGCGACGAACTTAAAATCGTGTCCCGCGGCGACCGCCGCCAGCATGGCGCTGCCGCCGGTGCGGCCGATGTGGATGTCGCCCGATGCCAGGCCTGCCACCAGGGTGGGGGCGCCTCGGATCAGAATCGGTTGCGCATCGATGCCGTACTTGGCAAAGATTCCTTGCTCGTGAGCGATCCACAGCGGCATCAGGCGCGCGGTGACGGTGGCATAGCCTATTACGGTTTTCGCCGGCGCGGCCACAGCGGCGGCAGGCGTGTTCCAACCAATAAGAACCCCGACCGAACAAAATATCGTGGCGTACATGTTGATAAGGTAGCGTTTCATCCTTACTCCTTATTACTGATCAGGATTCAACTTCTCTCGAAAAAGCTGTGACAATTCATCCGGAGAGCCCTGGCCGACGATCGACAGCGTGGCAGATAAAATTCATCGCCGTGTGTTGCTCATCCTTAGTACAGCGATTGGTTTGCCCCGCGGCACGGCTGTACATTAACCATTCATACACATATCCACTTAAAAGCGAAAACTTACTAATCCTATATGGGATGTCCCGCGAGCCATTCCTTTGTGCGGCGAGTTTGGCCCGTTTTATACCTGATCCGCCGCCCCCGGATCAATCGATAGCTTCGTCTCGAGTCCCATGCCATTTTTCAGGCTAGCAGCGACATCCTTGCGGTCTCGTCACGATGCAGACTGGCCGCGGTCGCGCAGAGAAGGATGATCGATCGAAAAGAGAAACGGGGATTTGCTTTTATATAGGGCTGCGGTCTCGGGTCGGTGCCATACAAGGCCA
>DASUVS010000242.1:0-10606 GCA_036378835.1 Binatia bacterium
TAACTATACCCCCGATATCGTCGTTATCGATCCGCACCGCGCTTGCTTCGTCACCCATCTGGACCGCGCAAGCCGCGATAACAGCGGCGATGATGACCGCCAGTACGCTCAGGCACATGATTTGTTTACTCCTCATCCAGCGCTCCTTTCGGTTTTCACGTCAGCATAAATGCGAATCCAGCAGATCTGCTAAGCCTTTGAATCACATAACGATTGTGGTCGGAGATTATCGAAGAACGAACTCTCGTGTCAACTGAATTGAACTCATCGATCGTGCTATCGTGGCAAATCTCGCCGATTAGGATGACTGGAGTATCACGCTCCGCCACGACGTTGGACGTTTCTGGGTGAAGCAGATAAGCCGCAGCCCGGATGGGAGAGGTTCTTATTACTGGAGCGTAGAGCAACTAGGTCACGACGCGTAAGGTCCCCTGGCTAGAACTGACGCATCATTCCTTGAGCGCTACTTCCCTGGTCTTTGCAAAAGAAGGCAGTAGTACGGCGCACATCGCCAGCACAGCTATCCCCAACAATGTCGCGCTGATCGGACGTTGTATAAACACCAATGGATCGCCGCGGGAGAGCAACATGGCGCGTCGGAGAAACTCTTCCATCAGAGGGCCTAGGATAAAAGCCAGCAGCATCGGCGCGGGCTCACAACCGAGCTTAGAAAAGATGTAACCAAGAACGCCAAACAGGGCCATCATGTAAACATCGAACTGGGAGTTTCTCAAACTGAAGACGCCAATAGCGCAGAAAACGAGAATGGCTGGATAGAGTAGGCGATAGGGCACCATGATCATTCGCACCCAGAGCCCGACCAATGGGAGATTGAGGATTACTAGAAAGAGATTGCCGATCCACATCGAGACGACAATTCCCCAGAACAGGGCCGGCTGCTCCGTGATCACCGAGGGGCCGGGCTGAATGCCTTGAATAATCATCGCTCCAACCATCAGAGCCATCACTGGATTAGAAGGAATTCCCAAGGTCAGCATCGGGATAAACGAAGTCTGCGCGCCGGCGTTGTTCGCCGACTCAGGCGCGGCAACGCCCTCGATGGCGCCTTTACCGAACTGAGCGCGGTTCCTTGAAACTTTCTTTTCGATTGA
This sequence comes from Binatia bacterium, assembly GCA_036378835.1. Taxonomy (GTDB): domain Bacteria; phylum Desulfobacterota; class Binatia; order UBA9968; family UBA9968; genus WHTF01. Next base: position 1,113 of record DASUVS010000242.1, read on the forward strand.
ATACGCGGCAAACGCCCCAAGAATCGAACCGCTGCCCGGCAATATTCCCAAAGCGGAACCGATCGCCGTGCCGCGCAAAATCGGCGCGATCATTCGTTTGAAGTCTTGCCGCGTCGGCATCAAAGTGGTGACCTTCGCCACCGCCACTGTCCGTTGGGCCTCCGTCTCTAGATTGCGGATAATCTCACTGAGACCGAACATTCCCATGGCGACGGTCACAAAGCCGATCCCGTCAGCGAGCTCCGGGATATCGAATGTGAACCGCGGCACTCCTGAAGTCACATCGGTGCCTATGAGTCCCAGAAGAAGTCCGAGCACCACCATACCGAAAGCATGCAGCAGTGATCCTTGAGCGAGCACGATGGACGCAACCAGCCCCAAGGTCATCAACGAAAAGTATTCTGCCGGACCAAAGCTCAGCGCAACCGCGGCAAGCGGCGGTCCGAACGCGGCGATCAGAAAAGTCGCCACGGTTCCGGCGAAAAACGAGCCGATGGCCGCGGTTGCTAGCGCAACTCCCGCCCGTCCTTGCCTGGCCATCTGGTAGCCGTCCAAAGTGGTCACTACCGATGCTGCCTCGCCCGGGAGATTAACTAATATCGATGTTGTCGAACCGCCGTACTGGGAGCCGTAATAGATACCGGCAAGCATGATCAGCGACGAAATCGGCGGCAACGAAAACGTGAGAGGAAGAAGCATGGCAATGGTGGCAGTAGGTCCGAGACCGGGCAACACGCCGATCAGGGTTCCGAGAAAAACACCGGTCAAGCAATAAAAGAGATTGGCGATGGTAAAGGCGGTTTGAAATCCGAGAGTGATATTGTCAATGAGGTCCATAGGGATACCTGTGTTTAGCGATCCACATCACCCCCCGAACCATGGTCCGATGACTGGCAGAGGCACACCCAGCCCCTTGATGAACACGAGAGCGCAAAACACCGTGAGTCCGGCCGCTAAAGCAATCGTCGGCAGCCAGCGAAATTGACTGCTGGCAAAGGCGCTAATTAAAACCATGAGCGGCAACGCGATAACCAACCCGGCATCGCGAACGATAAAGCCGAATAAGCAAACCGAAAAAACGACCAGCAAGAGTCCCTTAATGGCGAAAGCGCCGATCGGGGTTCCCAGCACGATAAAGGAGCGAATCAGGGCAACCGCTCCGACGAGCATCAAGATAATTCCAAGGATGGTAGGGAAATAAGCCGGGCCCATTCGCACCGCGCTACCCATATCATAGTCGCGCGCAATCAGGACCGCGCTCAAACCGATGAGAATATAAATCGCGCCAGTCCAGAAATCTCTGGTGCTGCGGATCATGAGAAATCGCCGGGTTGTCGCAAAAAACCTCCTAGTGCGCAATGATCAAGCCGCCTTCTACAACAATATGTCAAGAAAAAAAAGGCCGGGCATATGCCCGGCCTTTTTTCGCTGTTGTAATTAGATCCCGCTAGTCTGCGTACACGCCGGCTTTCTTGATAATCGGTGCCCATCTGTCAATTTCGGATTTAAGGTGTTTGCGCAATGCTTCGGGCGTGGCGCGATCCTCGCTGACTGGTTCCGTCCCCAAATCACCGAAGCGCTGTTTAACCGTCGGGTCTTTTAGCGCGGCCTGGAGAGCTTTGGTCAAGGTATCGATAACTGGTTTGGGCGTGCCCTTGGGGGCATAGAGTGCATGCCAGATCGACACCTCGAAACCCTTTAACCCAGCTTCATCCATGGTCGGCACATTGGGCAGCGAAGGCACGCGCTTTTTGGTTGTCACACCATAAACCTTGATCTTTCCCGCTTTGATCTGGCTGGTGGTGTTAGTGGTTTGGTCGCACATAAAATCCACCTGGCCGCCAAGAAGATCATTCATCGCAGGGGCAGTACCGCTGTAAGGAATCGTCGTCACTTCCGTCTCGATCGCGCTCATAAACAGCATACCGCAGAGGTGGGAGGCGGCACCCACGCCAGCATTGGCGTAATTTACTTTGTTCTTATTAGCTTTAACGTAAGCGATTAGGTCTTTGAGGTCTTTGGCAGGAAAATCATTTTTCGCCACTAACGTCATCGGGACTTCGTTGATGAGGCCGATTGGTTCGAAATCAGTCATCGGATTGTAAGCCAGCTTGCGGTAGAGTGCCGGCGCGGTCGACATGCCGATGTGATGTATCAAAATGGTGTAGCCATCGGGCTTTGCCTTGGCTACCCTGTTGGCGGCAATCGTTCCACCGGCGCCACCGACGTTCTCGACGATAATTTGCTGCTTCAGGGTCTTGGTCATTGGCCCGCCCAGCAGCCTCGCCACAGTATCTGTCGGTCCACCGGCGGCAAACGGGACAATCATGGTAACAACCTTGGTTGGATAATCTTGCGCATTTGCCGAAGCTAGCGCGACACAAAGAAAGCTGATGATAAACACAAAGATTTTCTGCATCATTTCGCTCCTCCTTTTGTTCCAGTCAATCGTAGGTCCATCCGATAGGCCAAGAAACACTGGTTCCATGATACCAAATTGTCAGACCTTTGCATGCAAGGCATTGTCTCTTTGTTAGACGACTGACAGACCTAAACCATCGGGTCAACGGTTTTTGGGGCGGTACGGCATGGAACCAATTCGGCCCTGGGAGCGATCCAGGACACAGTGCAAACAAACAAGGATACACCTTGACCTTACTGTTCCGATCAATATATAGGTTGCACGCTGGCCCGAATGAATAGTTCGTTGAAAAATCAAAGGAGACCTTATGGCCGAGAAGATAAGAGAACTGCTTCGTGATTATCAGCAGGGTAAATTGTCCCGCCGAGAATTCATGCGCCAAGCAATTATCGCCACCGGGAGCCTGGCTGTAGCAAACAGCTTGATCGCCAGCCTTCTCCCTTCCGCTGCAGTTGCAGCCCAAGTGCCGCCTACCGACCCCGAGATTCTCACCCACAACGTTCAATACGACGGCAAAGCCGGGCCGATCTTCGCCTATCTTGTCCGGCCGCTTAAGGCCGGTAAATACCCGGCAGTCATAGTCGTTCATGAAAACGCCGGCCTCAACGATCACATTCGCGATGTGGCTCGCCGCTTCGCCAAGGAGGGCTATGTAGCTTTAGCTCCCGACTACCTTTCGCGTCACGGCGGCACCGAAAAAGCTAATCCGAAGGGCGGCGGCTTGTCCAATATTCGTGAGCTGGCTCCCTGGCAAAATGTCGCCGAAGATACTCAGGCGGGCATTCAGTACCTGCGCGTTCTTCCCGATGTCCGCGGCGATCGAATCGGCATGGTAGGGTTTTGTTGGGGCGGCGAAGTGACGTTTGCGACGGTTACTCAAGTTTCGGCTCTAAGAGCCGCGGTCGTTTACTATGGCCGAAGTCCGGAGCCGGATCGTCTGCAAAACATCAAAACCCCGATCATGGCGCACTACGGTGAAAAAGATCCCGGCATCACCAAAGGTGTTCCAGATACTGAAGCAGCGATGAAAAAATACAATAAGACATACGACTACAAGATTTATTCCGGAGCACAGCATGCGTTTAATAATGACACTAATCCGGAGCGCTACAACGCAGCAGCGGCGCGCGAAGCATGGGACCGAACCCAAGAATTTTTTAAGAAACATCTCAAGGCCTAAGCCTTCTCTACGAAATTAGATGCGGGTGGACCCGTCGACGAAACGGGCCCGCTCGCGCGAAACCTTTCTCTTCGAAAGATTCTCTGACCGGTATTTTCTTACTTTGGGAAGAATTAAAGCGCCATGAAACTGCTCTTTTTGGTTTCACTGCTCTGGTCTTGCACAATGGGCGAGATTTCGGCGGCGCCTCTGCGGTTGTCGTATTCCGTGGTCGGTCCGACGGTCGCAGGTATCTGGATGGCACATGAGTACGGCACTTTCAAAAAACACGGCTTAGACGTTCAGCTCGTTTATGTCCCTTCGAGTGGCACGAATATCCAGGCGCTTCTCGGCGGCAGCCTTGACATGAGCGCTCCCGGAATCAGCGGCGTCGTTCTGGCAGCAGCCCGCGGCGCGCCCGTGCTGGCAATCGGCGCCATGACCAATCGCCCGCCGATGACCTTGTACGTTCATCCTGACATCACCCGAACCGAGCAATTAAACGGTCAGACCCTTGGCATCACCAGGTTTAATTCCACGGCTCACACAGTAACGACCTTGATTCTCCGTAAAATAGGATTGGAACAGACCGCGACCATGCGTCCGCTTGGCGGCCAGCCGGAGATCCAGGCGGCATTCGAACAAAAGCAGATTGCCGGTATGGTGACCTCGGTCAAGCCAAGAGCGCCGGCGCGCGCTCTGCTGAACGCGGCGGACCTTGATATTCCCTTCGCCATGAACGTCATGGCAGTGACGCGGGAATTCCTACAGAAGAATCCCGATGCAGTGGAACGCGCCATGAAGGCTTACATCGAAGCCGTGGCGAAGATGAATAATGACAAAGAGGCAACTCTCAAAGTGCTGGCGAAATATTTCAAGCGCAATGATGCCAGCTTTCTCGATGAAACCTACGGTATTGTCACTCGCTTTACTGAGAAGATACCGCGGGTCGATGCGCGAAATGTCGCTACGGTCCTGGAGTTCGAGCCGGTCAAAGGCGCCGACGTAGAGACGCTGACCCCCAAAGTGATCGACAACAGTATCGTCGAGAAAATCGCTAAAGAGGGATTTATCGAAAAGGTTTTCGGAAAATCGCTGCGCTAACTCGAGCTCTCTTAGGAAAAACAACAAATTTCAGAATTCCAGACTCATAAATTTGGTTGCTCTTTCAGCGCCCTTGTGAAGTCCGAACGCAGAACTCTGATTGTCTCCATCGGGCAGCAGCAGGCGAAAGGTACGTCGGCGCAATGAATTTTACCTCCATAGCTCTGGTAGTTCTTATTGCAGTCGGTGTGACCGACGATCCCGTTGCTCAAGAGAGACTTAAGGCCTCCTACGCATCGATTGACGCCACCAATGCGATCTGGAACATTGCTATAGAACGAGGCTTCTATAAAAAGCATGGCCTTGACGTCGATGTCGTTTACATCGGCAGCACTACAGTTACATCGGCGGCCATTCTCGGCCAGGATGTGCCGATCGCAATAAGCCGGATAGGCAGCGTCTCAGATGTAGCCGTGCGCGAGCTGCTGAAAAGTTTGGGACTGAAGCGGATCGACGATGTTGCTTTGAGACAAATCGGTGGGGCGCCGGAACGAATTTCCGCGTTTAGCCAAGGCGCAGTGGCGGGGTTTATCAATCCGCCTGGAAGCATTCACCTGGTTCGGCAAAGCCGTCCCGCCCAAAGTCCTGATCAGCATGGCCGATCTGGAGAAGCCGCCGGCATTTCCATGGGCCTGTGCGGCAACCACCAAGAGCTTCTGGCGAAAAGGCGCGACACGGTAAAGCGCTTGGTCATGGCTTTGACTGAAGCGACGCACTACTTCAAGAGCGACAAAGAGGGGCGCAAAAGATCATAGCCAAGTACCATGCTTCGGCTAATAAGGCGTACCTTGAAGATGCTTATCGTACAACAGTGAAAATTCTGGAGCGAATACCCTATGTAACGCGCGAGGGAATGAAAGCGCAACTGGAACAGGCTCGCAGCGCCAATCCAGCCAGCAAGGTTACGCTCGATGATGTGATTGATGATACTGTCGTCCGTGAAATAGAGAAAGATGGGTTCATCGAGCGCCTCTATCGGTGAACAATCTAGTTTCAGCAAAAGTGGCGTGAGGCTTATCGGCCGCTTAGGCACCAAACGAACTCTAAAGGCAATGTCACGGAAATTAATTTCGCAATCTATTCTGTTCGGACCTTTGCTGTTTATCCTGTCATTTCCGATTTGCGCTCAGGCGCAGGAACTTAAGAAAGTTAAAATCGGCTACCCTGCTTTCAGCCTTACCTTTCTGACTTTCTTCGTAGCCAAGGACGCCGGCATCTTCAAAAAGCATGGACTCGATGTCGAGTTGATCCAACTGGCGGGAGCGGTTCAAACATCCGCCTTGGTGGCAGGCGAAATCGACCATCTCACCGGTATCACCGGGCCGCTGGTCGCCGCCGCGCGGGGCCTGCCTTTTAAAGGGATCTTGATCACGCATGAACGACCGCTCTTTTGGCTGATTGCCAACCCGGAGATTCGGCGCGCCGAAGATTTGATCGGCAAAACTATCGCCGTCGATCGTCTTGCGACTCTGCAAGACATCATTGCGAGAGATCTGATCAAAAGAAAAGGTGTGAGTCCTGAGCGAGTCACCTTTGTCCAAACCGGGTCGGTTTCCAATAGCGTTCAATCGCTGAGCCAGAACTCCGTGGCCGCCGCCCTACTCTCTCTTCCGCACAACGTCGTCATGATGCAGCGGGGATATCGCGAGATAGCTTCCGCCACGCAGTTCAATATGCGCTCCGCTTCCGGCGGAATAGCAACCCGCGAAGCAAAGCTGAAACAAGATCCCGCCGGCGTCAAAGCAGTAATTCGCGCTCTATTCGAATCGATGGATTTCAATCGCAAAGAGAAAACGTGGATGGTGAATTACATCCAGAATAAGTGGAAATTATCTCTTAAAGCCGCCGATGAAGCGTATCGATTTTGGCTGGAGGGCCTCACGCCCGACGGCAAGATTCCATTGAAGGAGTTACAGGATATCTATGACCTTGCTTACTCCACACAGATGATCCCAACGCCAGTGTCAGTAGCCAAAGTCATGGATTATTCGCTGACTGACGAAGTCTTGAAGGAAAGAAAATAGCCTTCCATGAGACATTTTTCATCGCCTACGCTTTGAAGCTTTCTTGGTTGATGCAACGCTGGTTCAGGAGTTTAACATGGCCGCTTTACAGATCGACTTAGCTTGCGGTGATTATGACATCGTGCGGCCGCTGCGCGACGGCACCATTAGAGCGGAAGGAATGGAAATCAATTTCGTTACGATCAATAAACCGCCTGAGGTTCATTGGCGCATGGGGATCAATGAAGAATTCGATGCCGCCGAGATGTCGTTTGGCAGTTTTGTCGCCGGCAAAGCGCACGGCGAGTATCCGTTTATTGGCATTCCCGCTTTCGTCTATCGCAAGTTTCGACACTCATGCGCTTACGTCAACGTCAAAGCCGGGATTGTTAAGCCTGAGGACTTGAAAGGAAAGCGCGTCGGTGTACCCGAGTGGCAGATGACCGCCACTGTTTGGTTGCGGGGCTTTTTGCAAGACGATTATGGCGTCCAACCGCAAGACGTACAATGGCTGACAGGAGGACTTGAATCCTCGGGCCGCAAAGAGAAGGTGCCATTGCAGTTGCCGCCGGACATAAGAGTTGAAGCCATCTCCGAAGGCAAGAATCTTTCCGGCATGCTGGTAGCGGGCGAGATCGATGCCCTACTGACAGCCCAGGTGCCTGCGCCGTATGTGCAGCGACTCCCTCAGGTACGGCGACTCTTCGCCAACCCGCGTGAGATCGAACGAGATCATTTTCAGCGCACAGGAATATTCCCGATCATGCACGTGATAGTCCTTCGCGAAGAGATCTATAAACGCCATCCCTGGATCGCGCAGAGCCTCTATAAGGCGCTGCTCGAGGCCAAGACGCACTGCATCGAAACTTTTTACAAGAATGACTCGATTCATGCTGTGCTGCCTTGGGCCGGCCATTACGTCGACGAAACCAGACAATTAATGGGGCACGATTACTGGCCGTACGGTGTCGAACTCAACCGCAAGACCTTGGAAACTTTTCTCCGGTACTCCCGCGAACAAGGCTTGAGCAACCGGAATATGGAGGTGGATGAACTCTTTGCGAAAGAGACGCTGCAGATCTTTCATGTATAAAACGGATGATCGCATCGCTTGAGATAGCCGCGCGTCAATCGTTTATTCTCCTCACCGTTTGCTGCTAAGTCACAGAGCGGTCGGTCGCTGTGCAACGCTCCTGCATATTACCTAGCTATTCATGTTCAACGTCTAGACCGTTGTCGGTTAGATTAGACGGAAGATTTGACTCGCCATACTAAAGGATTGTACTGGCAAGCGCTATTTGACGTTCATCGATTCACAAAGCTGCCGCTAAGTCCACACGAGTCACATGATAACTGCGGCAGTCGCCGCAATATGCGGCAAATAACCGGCATTGCTTCGGCCGCCTGCACGGAAATCAGTCACAATCTAGAGTTGGCAGTTCTGACCGATAAGGCTTGGCGTCCTTCAAAGAAGTCGTCGTTGCCGGAGCTATCCAGGGAATAGCTAGGCAAAAAGCACGACAAAGTTGACGTGCAGTGGATTTCGCAGTCCCGGCACACGGCCTGCTCAATCGAAGTCAGGTACGCAATCAATCAGCAGAGCAACCGAAAAATACAAAAGCAAGTTAAGGAGAGAATCAAATGAAAACGACTGAGAAAAACCTAGAGAGACCAAGTTTCTGGCAGCTGGTTTTTTCGCAAAGCAAGGTGAACGGCGCGCCATACACCGGCGAGCAGTTGCCTGGGCGGAATTGGGATTGGCCGAAAGATACCTATCTGCAAAGGCGTCTTCATGAATCGAAATTGAAATGGTACCAAACTGCAACCAGAGCTGAGCTAAATTAGTTCGCCGCTTCCCGCGCTGCGTCCTTAGCATAGCTCGTTCGGGAAGAACGGCACCACTGGACTCACCCGATTCAGTGGCATCGGCCAGGCCCCCAAAGCCTGGCCGATTTTTTTTGTCCGATTTTACCCATTCGCTTGAACCGGCCGAACTGGCAAGCTCTTCTCCAGCAACACAACAAGAAGGTCGCGAACCAGAAATCGGTCGTATGGATTTGGTATTGAATGGCAAAAAGCTTTTACCCGAAACCTCGGTCGAGCAAGATATCGGGCCAAGGAGCAGGCGGACCGGAGATGGTTGGGACTCAAGCGAATGCGGGGAATAGTCAGCTTGAGCCTAATCGGCTCGTGATGCCTCGGCGACGGAAACGGCGGTTCTTTCCACAGCAGCTCGCAGAGTTTCCAGGCTTGGAAGAAAATAAATCACCCCGGTGATTGCCAGCACAACCAATGCGTCACTGATCATGCCGCTCCAGCGAAGATCACGTACTATACGATTCAACTCACGACAATCGTCATTCCCATCCCACTGAGCAATCACTTCGGGCGGCGGCATCGTTATGACGAAACAATCATCGGCGCGACCTGCATAGTCGGTCGAAGCCTGTGACTTCTCATTGAGGATTGGTGCTAGCTCACCGTATTCTGAAGGATTGCCTATTCCCATCTCATCCCTTCCTATGGGATACGTCCACCCAACCGCGCTGAAAATTGGGGCGACCGAGTTGTTGTCTTTGTGGTTTTCCGCATCTGTTTAGGCATCGCTGCATCCGCAGGTTCAAATCTGCAATTCGTTAATTGCTCGATAGCAACGGTTGTGCCGATTAAAGGCAGCGATGAGGACGTACTTTCGGGTATCAAACCGAAGCTTTATCAAGGATTTGTAATTCTAAGACTTAGAAGGTCCGTTACCAAATCAAACACTTTATCGTTCACTCGATCATTTTCGTACGTCACCTAAACG
>DASUVS010000243.1:0-10829 GCA_036378835.1 Binatia bacterium
TCTTCAGCACAGGCTCGGAAAACGAAAGAAATCTCATCCCATGCTCCACAGCGACATCCCCCCAGGAATCCATACCTTCATCGATCACCATATCCAAGGTGCCGGAGACGATTCCTTCCCGGCGATGTGGATTGCTCGGACGTACTACTTCATCCACCGTACCGCCCCAGTCGATAAAGTCCTTTTGCGAGATGCCGTGACACTTAAGTAAATACTTTATCGCGAAATCGACGCAATCGTTGACGGCTATCGACACATTCATCTTGGGCTTTTTGGCGATGAGCTCTTCCATCGTGCGCACGCCTAGCTGCGGCGAAACCGCGATCACCAAACGATCCCACGACGGAAACACCGCCAGTGCGCGCAGCGGATACTTGCGCCGGAACGGCCCCACTCCTCGAACCGCCATGGACGGAATGATCGAAGGATTAAGCCAGACCAGATCGAGCTTGCCGCTGGCAACGAGTTTGGCGCCGTTGAGTCCGCTGCACCACGCCGGGCTCACTCCGATCGTGAATGGATAAGGCGGGCCGGAATGCGCCGAGCCCCCGGGCAGCTCGACCATCAATCGAATCGCGCTGGTCAACAGCGTCGGCACATCTTCATAGAGTCCGGAGAGAATCTTGGTAGCAATCCGCGCGCGCATCAAACTGGCGCTCATCGGTTTTACACTGCGATCATCATAAACCACTCAACACCACTCCTTTAGTTTTTGTTTGAACCATCAGAGCTATGCTGAATGATTTTCGGAGTCAACAGTTTGCATCCGGAGTGGCGCGCTATCCCACAGCTTTCGGATCGCCAAGAACGCTGATCATTCTTGACGCCTGTTCGGCGCAAGCGATATATCAATTAGCTAGCAGGCTGCTAAATCATCACTGCAGGCTGCTCAAAAAGATCCAGATACAAGGCGCGCGAAGCACGAAGGATGAAAACGGAAATCTGAAAGCGGAATTCAGTTTTCAGCTTTCATAATTCATCCTTTCCCATGGCATATGGGGCTTTTTCAGCAGCCTGCTACGGAGAGTTCATGTATTACCCCGACCTCAGTGGTTTCGGCGTCGATAATGACCGGCTCGCGTCGCAGCGTTTGTCGCGCCTGCAACAAGCCATGCAACAACACAATCTGGCGGCGCTGATGCTCACCGACTGGCTCAACATTCGTTATGCCACCAACTCGGTGTTCATGATGAATCTGCGCGCCACTGCGGTCCAGCGTTTTGTCCTGGTGCCGGCGACCGGCGCTCCGTTAATTTGCCAACGTCAACTTTCGAGCAGGGCTCGAGGCCCGTCGTGCCGCTTCGATTCATTTATGTTCGGCATGCGACCGCCGGTTGCGACCAGGGACTTTGCCGCGCAAACGAAAGCCAATCTGCGCGGATTGGGCATCACCACCGAGCGGGTCGGCGTCGATTGCCTGAACCTCGAAGCAGTCGAAGCATTGAGAAACACCGGCATCCAACTGGTCGATGGTTCCCGCGCCATCTATCAGGCGCGCGCAGTAAAGACCACCGATGAGCTCCAACTGATTCGCTGGACAACCCGTGCCAAAGAGAAAGGCTACGATCTGGTTCGCGCGGCGCTGCATGAAGCGGATCTGCCCGAAGAACGCTTGAGCCGGATCATGTTGGATTCTTTGCTGGATCAGGGATTCGAAGCGGGCAGTGAATTCGTTTCCATCTATGAATCGTCCAAGGCGCGAACGCACAATGAGCCCATGGGCACGGACATGGTGGTGGTGGATGGCGATCTGGTGATCTGCGACGCCACCGTCGCCGGACCGGGCGGCTATTACAGCGATTTCGCCCGTACATTCAGTCGCGGCAGGCCGACGGCGCAGAGCCGGAACCGTTATCGAGAAGCTTACCAAAGCCTGCAGGATTCATTGCCGCTGATCAAGCCCGGACCCTGCACCGAGCTTTTCGCTCGATTCGGCCAACATAGCTCTTCGCGAATCGCTGGACTGGACGGTTTTCATGGCGTCGGCTTGTGCATCTATGAATCGCCCTGGCTGCGCGGCGGCGACCCGCCGGAATACGCGGTGGATCTAGAGGAGAATATGATTGTCGCCCTCGAGATCAATCACTATCCGGTCAAACTCGAGCACTTGTTGCGCGTAACCGATTCGGGGGCGGAGATTTTGTCGCGCTATCCGGTAGATCCAGAGCTAGTTCCGGCGTGAGTGGCCAACGCGCAATCCCGACAACCGTCAGGCGCAATTCGGCGGCAGTCTCATGCCTATCGAGGCCACAGTTCATTATCAGCGGCCTTGAGCCGGCTTGGCGAATCGTGAGTTTATTCGAGCCGGTCCTTCAGCCTCGGAACCGTTCCCCGCGAGCCTGCGAAAATTTTCTCAACGAGCTGGTGAGCTTCGAAAGAGCCTGTCCGTGAGCCGGTTTGTGCCGGCGCCGCAAGAATCCCGAGCTTCTGCGCTGGCAATTTGGTCGGCGTTGTTAGCGGTTTACCTGATCTGGGGATCCACCTATCTGGCGATCCGCTTTACGGTCGAAACAGCTCCACCCTTTGTTTCCGCAGCATTTCGTTTCATCGTTTCAGGAGCATGCTTATATACCTGGCGGCGTTTCGCCGGTGACCCTAAACCCACTCTAGTGGAATGGCGCAGCGCCGCTACGGTCGGGCTTTTTCTTTTGCTCGGAGGCAACGGCGGCGTCGTCTGGGCTTCGCAGTTCATTCCTTCCAGTCTCGCCGCGCTACTGGTAGCTACGGTACCGTTGTGGATGGTTGCGATTGACTCGGCCCGCCGGGGCAACCAAAGACCGAGCGTTCCTGCGATCATCGGCATTCTCATCGGCTTCGGCGGCGTCGTTCTGCTGATCCGGTTCGCGGCCAGCGATGCGCTTGTCTTCAATCTATTCGGCACCACGGCTGTGCTGTTTGCATCGCTCTCATGGGCCATTGGTTCGCTGTATGCAAGGACCGCAAGACTTGCCGCCTCACCGCTACTGGCAACGGGCATGGAAATGTTTGCCGGCGGTGTCGCACTGCTGGCGGTCGCAATCCTGTTCGGAGAATGGAAGCACCTGGATCTTGGCGCGATTTCATCACGCTCGGCGCTGGCGCTGGCGTACTTGACAGCGGTCGGGTCCGCGGCTTTCGTTGCCTATGTATGGCTCTTGCGAGTGGCGCCGACACCGCTGGTGTCGACCTATGCTTACGTCAATCCGCTCGTGGCAGTTTTGCTGGGGTACTTTCTTGCTAACGAGCCGATGACCGGCCGCACGTTGTTTGCCGCGAGTCTGATCATCGGCTCGGTCGTGCTGGTCAACGCGCCCAAACGATAGGGCGCGACAATCCAACCAATAGAAATGCAGCAACCGATTGCAAATCGCCGCGACTTCTAAATATAAGATTCCTATGATCTGCGATTTGTAGTTTTGGCGAATTTATTGTTCGGGGGATCAATATGTCCATTACCTTGTACGACGCATCGCCGTCGGCTAACAGCGATCGCGTAAAAATCGTTCTTCATGAAAAGGAACTCCCCTATCAAAAGGTGACCCTCGATCTGGCCAAGAAAGAACAGAAACGAGCCGAATTCTTAAAGCTCAATCCGTACGGCAAGGTACCGGTGATCAATGACAACGGCAAAGTGCTTTTTGAATCCTGCATCATCAATGAATATCTCGACGAGCAATATCCGAATCCGCCGTTGATGCCGAAAGATCCGTATGTGCGCGGGCGCGGCCGCATCTTGGTGGATTACGGTTTGAGATACATGCATGAGCCTTACTGGGCATTGCGCGGCGAGATGTTGAAGCAGGAAAGCGAGCGCGATCAGACAATGATCGATGAGAAGCGCCGGGAATTGAGAGAACTCATGCGCTATCTCGAAGAGGCACTGGGTGACAAGCCGTATTTTCTCGGAGAGCTAAGCCTGACCGACATCGACCTGCTGGCGCGCTTTATCCGATTCGAAGATTATGGAGCTTTGCCGGATCTGTCTTTGCCGCGGCTCAATAGCTGGCTGCAGAAGATCAAACAGCGCCCATCCGTCAAGCCGCTTTTGTAGGCGAGCGATAATTGCAACGTGCTAAATTCCCAAGCGTGAAGCGTTACACGACCTAGTCAACTTAAAGGAGAGAAGAAGATGCCAGAAGCAAGCCAGCCCTTTAATATCATCGAAGCTACTATCGAGAGCGTGCATAGGGCTTACCAATCCGGGCAGCTTACGGCGCAGCGCCTGGTGCAGATGTATTTGGATCGCATCGAGGCTTTCGATAAGAAAGGCCCGGCCATCAATGCCATCATCTCAATCAATCCACTGGCGTTAGGCGAAGCTGAACGCCTTGACGCCGCTTTCAAAACATCCGGCTTTGTCGGTCCGCTACACGGGATCCCGGTGATCATGAAGGATCAAGGCGATGCCAAGGGAATGCCGACGACTCTGGGCTCCGTGTTGTTCAAGGATTACTATCCGCAGCGCGACGCCTTCGCCGTCGAAAAGCTCAAACGGGCAGGCGCCGTGATCCTTGGGAAAGCCACGCTCGGCGAGTTAGGCGGCGGCGACACCCACGGTTCTCTTTTCGGTTCGACGCGCAATCCCTATGACCTGGAACGCACCGCGGGCGGATCCTCGGGCGGCTCCGGAGCAAGTGTTGCCGCCAATTATTGCACGGTTGCCATCGGCCAGGAGGGCTTTGCATCGATTCGCCGGCCATCGACGTGGAATTCGGTGTGCGGCATGCGCCCAACCGCCGGCTTGGTCAGTCGCAGCGGAGTCTACGCCGGCTGGCCATCCCCAGTCGGATCCCTGGGACCGATGTCCCGTTCGATGGAAGATCTGGCCAAGCTGCTCGATGTCATGGTTGGCTATGACCCGGAAGATCCTCTCACCGCCAGGGGTGTCGGACAGATTCCGGAAAGCTATACGAGCTTTCTCGATAAGAACGGCCTCAAAGGCGCGCGCATCGGGATTTTGCGCGAAGCCATGGGTTATGCGACCGAACCTGAGTCGGAAGACTTCCACAAGATCGAGGAAGTTTTCGACAGGGCCGTTGACGAGTTGAAAAGCCTGGGAGCGGAGATTGTCGATCCAATCGTCATTCCCAATTTGAAAGCCTTGCTTGCCAAGCGCTCCGGCAGCCTAGCCGTCGAACAAGAATCGTTCAAAATTTACTTCGGCAGAAATTCCGGCGCGCCGTACAAAACCCGCGAGGACGCGATGAAGTCGCCGGACTTCGCCAAAGTCGTCAAAGGCTCGCGCGAAAGATGGAGCAGGTCCGGCGAACCGGCTGCGCATTACGAATACCTCAAGGCGCGCGAGCAACTGATGACCAACGTGTTGAAGGTCATGGCTGACAACCGTCTGGACGCGATCGTTCACAAGGCGGTGGAGCATCAACCGACCTTGATCAAAGACGGGATCAACCCGCCGTACGTGGATCAGAAAGGCGCACCGCACATCAATACGTTTCTGATCTTCGTTCCTGCCGTCGTGGTTCCCGCCGGCTACACACGCGACAATTTGCCCGCGGGTATAACCTTCCTGGGGCGGCCGTATGAGGAGGGCAAGATGATCAAACTGGCCTATGCCTATGAGCAGGCAACGCGCCACCGCCGGCCGCCGGCCAGCACCACCGCTTTGTGAATTATGATGCTCGTGTTCATTTCGATTTCAAGAATGCCCGAGGAGCGAGCCTCTCCGGTCGCGGGCAATGGGCCTGTGCCATGAAGGAGGCCTACAACCTGTGTGGTAGATGATTGTACAGTGGGAGGAACGAAGCTTATTGCCAACTCGATAAAAGTCGCGGACTTTTCGTTCCTGTGCCCGCTCGCTTCGAGGCTCACTCCTCGGGCAACACAGTGTGATGATTTTCTTCGAAAGATGAATAATCCGGGCCTGCAGCCAAAGAGCTATTGTCTTTGCTCCGGAAGGCTTGCCGCTTGATCGTATTACAATTGGAATTGCGGGATCGGGGTAGCAAATAATTGACTATGAACCTCATGAAACAAACCGGTGAAATTCGCTTCGTCGATACCACCTTGCGCGATGGTCAGTTGAGTCTGTGGGCGTCCAATATGACTACGGGCATGATGCTGCCGGTTATCGATCGTATCGACGCAGCCGGCTTTGAAGCATTCGAGCTGATCTCCTCGGCATTTTTCAAGAAGGCGGTTCGCGATCTCAAAGAAGATCTCTGGGAACGAACCCGATTGGTGGCGCAACGGACGAAGAAAACGCCGCTCCGCGCCATCCGCAGCCGCTCCATGCTGGCGTTTCAGATCACCCCCGGCGCCATCGCCGAGCTCTGGCTCGAGCGATTAGCCGCTAACGGGATCTCCGAGTTGCGCACCTCCGATCCTTCCAATACTCCATCGTACTGGGCGGAAGCGGTGGCCGGCGCCAATCGGCTCGGCCTCAAAACGATTCTCAATATTATTTATTCGATATCGCCGAAACATACCAATGACTATTTCCTTCAGAGAATTCGCGAAGCCGCCAAACTCGACGTGGCGCGCATCTGCTTCAAAGACCCGGGAGGACTCCTCACGCCGGAACGAACCCGCGCGTTGGTTCCACTGATTCTCGAAAATACCAACGGTAAACCGGTCGAATTTCACACCCACTGCACTACCGGGCTCGGCGCGCCATCCTGCCTGGAGGCGATCAACGCGGGAATCCGCTCGATCAACACAGCGATCCCGCCTTTGGCAGAAGCTTCCTCCAACCCGTCGATCTTCAATGTCGCGATGAACGCCCGGGCGCTGGGTTACTCGACAGCAATCGATGAAGAAGTTCTCAAGCCGGTGACCGAGCATTTCACCGCGATCGCCAAAGAAGACAATCTTCCGATCGGCAGGCCGGTCGAGTATGACGCCTTTCACCCGATTCATCAGGTCCCCGGCGGAATGATTTCCAACTTCCGCTTCCAACTGGCAAATCTCGGCAAGCTCGATCAATTAGACGCGGTGCTCGAGGAGGTAGTGCGGGTCCGCGCGGAGTTTGGCTATCCGATCATGGTGACACCCTACTCGCAATTTGTCGGCGTGCAGGCGGCGATCAACGTCATCGTCGGAGAACGCTACAAAGAAATTACCGATGAGATGATTCAGTACGCGCTCGGCCGCTGGGGCGAAGAGGAAGCGCGCTCCATCGATGCCAATGTGAAAGATAGGATTCTCAGCCGGCCGCGCGCCAAGGAGCTCGCCAAATGGACGCTGCCGGAGATTTCAGTCAAAGAGTTTAGAGCAAAGTTTGGCGGCGATGGCGTCTCGGACGATGAAAAAATTCTCCGCTACTTTGCCGGAGAAGATTATGTTGCAAGTATGAAGGCGGCGGCGCCAGCAAGGGATTACACGAGCACGGCGACGCCACTAGTAGCGCTGATCAGCTCATTGGCGCAACGCAAAGATACCACGCAAATCTTCATTCAGAGGAAGGATTTCTCATTGCGGCTTGAAAAACGATCGGCCGTCGCTGCTTCAGACAACGTTTCAGTCGACAGTTCTGAAGCGAAATCGTCCTAACGGCGCGGGGCAATCACTTTTGCGCCGGCAGCGCAAAGGCGAATAATGCCAGAGTAATTCCCAGAAGAATCATCGAGCTCAGCGCCAGCGACCAGTGGATGCCGATCAAGCCGCCGACCACGCCGACGGTCACGCCGCTGAAGGCGCGCAGGCCATAAGCCGACATGGTAAATAGACCGATCAGCCGGCCGCGCAAATCAATCGGCGCCTGCAACTGAACGATGGTCTGCGCCGTCGAATAGAACGCGAGATTCAACGCCCCGGCGCAAAACAGCAGCGCAACGGATAAGGGATAGCTGTAGGAAAAAGCGAAAGCCGCCATCACCACGCACCACAAGATTGCGCAGAGGATTGCCGACCTCACCGTCGGCGGCACCCAGTCCTTGCCATCGAGCACGAACCCGCCCACTACCGCCCCCGCGGCATTCGCGGCAAGCAAAGCGCTGTACGTGAGATCTGCTTTTTCCGTGCCGAGATCATGGGCGAACTCCGGCATCTGGGCGTGAAACGCATTGCCGACGAACAGCGACGCAGCGCCACCCAGCGCGATCATCGTCACAATCGGTCGGTGCTCCATGATCTGCCGCACCGTGCCGATGGCATCTTTCCAACCCATCGCGCGCCGAGGCGGCGCATCGTCGCGCACATGGCCGGTGTAAGGAACGATCATCAGCCAGATAGTCAATGGCAGATAGATAATCGCATTGATGAGCAACCCGGCGGGCGCGCCGAGCCACAGCATCAAGCCGCCGCCCACCGCCGGACCGAGCAAAATTCCTAATTGCCGGCTCGTCGAGTTGAGCCGAACAGCGCTCGGTAAATCTTCGGGTCCGACAATATCGTGAATCAGCAGTTGCTCGGCAGGCGTCCAGAAAACGCCGGCGATGCCGTGAATCACGAGCAGCACGCAGGCGTGCCAAACCTCGAGACTATCCGTGAAAAAGAGAAATGCCCAAGCGATCGAAACGGCCATATACATCAGCTGCGCGATCTGAATCAGCTTGCGACAATCGTAACGGTCGGCCAAGCCGCCGAAGTAAACAGAGAGCAAGAGAAACGGCGTCCAGTGACTGATCACCGCGAAACCCGCCAGCACCGGCGACTGGAACTTTTGATATAGGAGCCAATAACTGATCACGTGCTCGATGTTGTCCGCCATCATGGCAAGCATGGTGGCGGGGAAGAAAAAACGAAAATCTCGGTGGCGCAGCGCAGCGAAAGCCACGGGTTTAACCGGTGCGACTCCACTCTGCGCGGCTACGCTTTCGGCGTGCTTGGGCAATTCTCCTCCAGAGATGAGCGCGGGACTAAAAGCTGATCGTAGAACTTTCGAGAGTAGCCAATCTTCCAAACCGATGCAAATCAGTGGGAGGCGGATCGGCAACTTATTATGGATGAACGGCTAACGTTTGGAATGAGGATGTGAAAAGCTTGCACCGCAGTTATCTAAAACCATCGCGGCCAATTGTCCAAGACAACTCGCGACAGACAAAAACGCTCGTGACCAAAATCAGGATCGGTTTCACCGGATCGAGTGCGCCGAGCCCGCATTCACCAACTTCACGGCTCCCGCAGTAATCGACTTCGCTTTTTAGCCGAGCGAAGGCAGGATCTCGTTACCCCATAGCTCGATGACTTCCGCGATATCCGGTCCCGCGGGCACGCCTATGCACACCTGAAAGAAACCATGCCGCGCCGCAAAGGCAAAGAGCTCGGCGATGCGTTCGCGGCATTGCGCCGGTGTTCCGGCGATAATCAATCGCTCGACCGCCTCATCCGGAGTGATTGACGCGGCATAATCGACTCCACGATTTTGCGCGTAGGCCTGGCGCACCGGTTCCATGATTTTGGGATCGATGCCGATGCGTTCCAACGTATCATTGGGCCAACCGGAAGCGATGTGCGAAACGAAACGCTTGGCATGTTGTTTCGCCGCCTGCCCATCCCGGGACACAGAAGCATTGAGCAGCATGACTTTTCGCAACGGCTCGCTCAGAGTCGACTGCTTGCGCGCATCGGCAAGTGTATTCAACGTCTCTTCTACCGCCGTGAGACCGTAAAGCGTTTGCAGAATCACCCCATCGAAGTAGCGCGCGATCAGATTCAACACGCCTGGCTTGAGCAGGCTAGGGCCATAATAGAGGCGAATCGGCGCCCGGGCTTTGAAGCGCAACGTGTAGCTTTCAGCATTCAGATGAAAATAATCGGCCAGCGCCGGCATATCGCTGCGCCGGATCGCTTCACCCTTGAAGAGCGTTCGTAGCGTGGTTGCGAGTTCTGTCATGATCGTCATCGGTTTAACCCGGTCGACGTGATGGGTCAAAATAGATCGTGACCCAGGTCCTAAACCGAGCGAGATTTCCCGGCCGTCGGTTAGCTCGGACATGGTCGCAAACGCCGCGGCAAAATCGATCGGATTACGGAAGTACGGCACCGCAATCGCCGTTCCCAGTTTTACCGGCAGCCGCGCTACTATTGCTGCCGAGCTCGCCAGCACACTGCGATATTCGAGGTTGTCGTTGGTCCATACCTGAGTAAAGCCGTGTGGCCCGAGAGTATCACGCGAGCGTTCGGCCAGTGCGATGAGTTCGGGTAGCGAGTAACGGTTGAGAACATGGAGCGGAAAATGGATGCCGATTTCGCCCCTGAATCGTGCCGCGGAATTTTCGGGATTATTCGCCATCATACGCGAGGGCTATCACACCGGATCGAAAAGAGTCAATGAAGATGAGCGATGCTACAGGACCGAACATGCTCAAATTCTACATCTCATTGAACTGTCGCAAATCCGTGACACGAAACCGCCGCTCCGCAAACTTCGTCAATGAACTCCAAAGCTTACCCGTGGAATATGCTTTGCAACCAACCATTGCTTAGGAAGGTAGGTGTCTCATGTGGATCATTCTTATCCTACTCTGGTTGCTTCCTCTCTCATTGGGACTCGTTCTGTCGGCGCGAGTACTGGCTGGATTACCTGCAGTTAGCGAACAAGAATGGCGCGCACTTTTTCGCGACCGGATCGACTTCAAACCTTCACTGTGGAGTGTCCTGGTGTTTGCAGTTTTTGCAGTAATGTTTTTTCTGATCGGCGTGCTCGAAGGTGTCGTGTTGGTGAATATCGGGTCGTACTGGTTGGTGTTCGTGCCGCTTTTGACCGGGCTTGCAGCACTGTTGCTCGTGCTATTCTGGCTTCGCACGGAGATCCGCGGCTTTCCGATGCCGCGGCGCGCACGTAGTATTTTTTCGCAGTAAGTTTGTTGCCGCGTGGGTGAAAAGGATTTGCCATTAGTTCTTACGCTCACAAAAAAGAGGCGGGGATAACCCCGCCTCTTTGATCACGC
>DASUVS010000244.1:0-9339 GCA_036378835.1 Binatia bacterium
CATTCGCTCTGGAGGGCTTGCCGCTTGATCGCTGTGTCAATTTGAACTGCGCAATCCGGGTTCACGGACGCGAGTACTAGGATCCGCCTGGCGGCTGAGTCATTTTACCATCGGAACTGCTAGAGAGCCTCGTTCTCCTCAAAATAGTTTCTCGCCCATGCGGCGATATCGCCGCGCCGGGCAAACCAGACGTCTTTATGTTTCTTGGCATACGCGATGATGTCTTCAAAGGTATCGATGACGGGAATGCGCGCGCTCAAATAAGCGTGAGAGATCACGTTCATCATCGTCGGATTGTCGGCGCCGATCTTGTAGCGGTATTCGAATTCATCTTTGAATTTATCAAAGAATTCGTGCCTCGTGCCTTCCTCCTCCATGCGGTGGTCGTTGATCGTGTATTGGTGCGGAATCATCATCAGCAATTTATCGCCAATCCTCCTGGGGTAAGGCATTTCATCGTCGTGATAATCGCAATTGTATAAAAGACCCGCCTCGACATTGAGCTCGAGCGTGTTATCGGTTGAACGAACTCCGGGCGATGACCAACCGGTCGGTCGTTCCCCCGTCACCCTGGTAATCGCTTCTACAGTTTTGACAATGTTGTCGCGCTCCTGCTCGCGGGTGAGCATGTACAGGTACTGGCCCTGATCCCAGCCGTGGGCAATCATCTCGTGCCCGCGCTGGTGCGCCTCCTTGACCAGTTCTGGATAATACTCGCAGGTCAATCCATTGATCGGCATACTGACTTTGAGACCGTATCGATCACAGATATCCAGCAGGCGCCGCAAACCCGTTTTGGCGCCGAACTCGCGAAATGTTTCGGTGGAGTAATCGCGCCTGCAGACGGCGTTCGCGGGTATCGAGCCGCGCTGTAATCCCCGGCCCGTTGTCGGCTTGGTTCGGTCCCAAGCTTCAAATGCAATGCCGAGCACAAAAGCGACCCGGGCTTTATTCGGCCATGTGAAGGGGCGCTCCGCCATGTAAGTTTCTCCGACTGATACAGGTCGTCAGACAACCAGAGCTTATAGCGAAAGTTTTCGAACACAGCAAGGTGTAAATCCGAACTTGAGAGTATCTGACAATTTCTTTTAGATTGATCCGCATGGTGTGGTTGAACATGGTATGAACGGAGTTGCCCAGCTTGCGAAAAATCCTCAATTGTGATGGTGGCTGGTGTTGATTCAGTGAGCAGCCGACAGAGTTCGAGATGGTGATCAATTTGAAAATTCGGAAGCAGCTCGGGTTGGCAATCCCGCAAACCGTACCGGCACGGCCGGACAGAGTCATCAAATAGGAACAGCAGTGATCATGGATTCCAGGCGAAGATTAAAAAGCACTGTAAAAAAGGCGGCAAAGAAAACCGCCTTCCGTGTTGAGGAAGCAACCATTGGCGGAGTGCATCGAGCCTTTCGCGCGAAGAAGCTCACGGCAATGGAGCTGGTGAATCTTTATCTCGCCCGCATCAAGGCCTACAACGGGGTCTGCGTGCGCGGTGGTGTCGACAGCGCCACCGGCCTCCAGCTGGGAGACATCACGCCGATTCCAAATGCCGGGCAGCTCAACGCCTTCATCACTCTTAACCTGAAAAAAGACAAGCGCATCAAGCTTGGTTTTTCAGAAAAATTGAAACGCACTCACACCGGAGGCGACGACGAAAAATATCCCGACGCGCTGGATCGAGCGCGCGAGCTCGACCGGTACTTCGCTCGCACCGGCAAGTTTGCCGGCCCGCTCCACGGCATCCCGGTCGCGATCAAGGACAACTACGATACTTTCGACATGCGCACGACGGCGGCCGCGGCGGCGGAGTATGCCGATGACCGCCCGCCCGATGACGCCACCATGGTCGCAAAGTTGCGCGCCGCTGGTGCAATCCTGCTCGGCAAGACCAACATGGATGAGTACGCTCCTGCGGGAATTGCGCGTAGCGCCTTCGGCGGCCAGACCTGCAATCCCTACGATACGACGAGAAGTCCCGGGGGATCGAGCGGCGGCTCGGCCGCGGCAGTGGCAGCCAACCTCGCCATGTGCGCATTGGGGACGGACACATCCGGCTCGGTGCGTTTTCCATCATCGTGCTGCAGCCTGGTGGGTCTGGTTGCGAGCCAAGGGCTGGTGAGCCGCGACGGCATTGTGCCGCTGTCATTTACCAGGGATCGGGGCGGGCCGATCTGCCGCACCGTGCAAGACACTGCGATCCTTCTGGAAGTTCTCGCCGGCTACGATCCCAAAGATCCTGTCACCGCCGCTTGCGCAGCGCGGCCGAAGATTTCCTATGCGCGGCATGCCGGTGGAAAATCGCTACGCGGAAAAAGGCTCGGTGTGCTGCGCGATCTGATGATCGAAGCGAGTATGGCCGATCGGGAAAATATTCGCGTCGCCAACGAAGCGATCGCCGCCATGAAAAAGGCCGGCGCCACGATCGTCGATCCGGTGAATGTCGATAAAACAATCGCCGATCTGGTTTCCTATCTCGAGCCCGGCTGGCTGAGGAGAAATTTTTCCGCCGCGTTTCCCGAGTCCGACAAGCCCATCGATCGAATCGTGTCGATGGCGTTCGATCACGCCCTGATTCCTTCCGGCGCCCGAGGCGTGAACCTGCGTATGCTGGCCGCGCAACCGCGCGGCCATGAAGCGCACTACGCGATCAACCGCTACCTGCGTGAGCGCGGCGACGCCAAGTTCAAAGATCTGCAAGACATGCTCGTCATGCCAATGTTTTCGGGCAGCCTGGAAAATCTTAAAAGAGCGTTCAGCGACGATGCCGAAACTCTGGACACGGCAACGCAGACTGATCACTTGATACGCATGCAGACCTTACGTCGGATTATTCTCCAAGTCATGGCGCACTATAGTCTCGACGTTCTGGTTTACGCCTACACGACGATTCCGCCGCACATCATCCTGACGAATCGCCTGGCGAAAACACTGGAGACGCACACTGAGCCGCGAATTCTGAAAGCCGAAACAGTCATGTCCGATCCGACCCTTGTACCCGGCGAGCCGGTGTTGAAAACCGACCTCGATACCTACCGCGGCTCCGGCTCGAGCTTCGCGGTGAGTCTCAGCCCTGAGACCGGCTTTCCGGCCATCGTCGTGCCGGCCGGATTCACCGGCGAAGTCTACGATCGCGTGCCGGACCATAACGATCCGAACGGCAGCCGTCTGGAAGGGCCGAAACAAGTTGAGCTGCCGGTTGCCCTGGAGTTCCTCGCGCGGCCTTTCGATGAAGCAACGCTCTTCGAGATTGCGTCCGCGTTTGAAAGCATCACACTTCATCGCCGCCCACCGCCGGGATTCCGCGAGCTTGCTGATAAAACGGGTTAGAGAGCGGCTCGAACGCCTACGTTCCGGCTTTTCGAGAAGTGATTTTCCAGGACGATACCGCCCCATTCGATATCGGCCTGTCGCGGGTGGATAAAGCCTGATTCTATGGACCGGCTTGAACGGAGCGCAGCGGTTGAAGGACTTGAACGATTGGAACAAATCCAAGGTTGTACAGTCGGGCGCGGCCGGAACCTGGCAGAGCGAAGCAGCAATAGCTACTCAAAATTTACCAGCCGAACTGCGACTCCGCCTGCCGGGCGATTTCCCTGCGATCCTCTGGAACGCGCGGATTGCGGAGTTAGAGTGAAGATTGTGGAACCAGTAAAGCTCGAAGTGTTTTCGGATTACGTTTGACCCTTCTGCTGGCTGGCGGAGCCGGCCATCGGTGAAGTGGGCGAGAAAAATCCGAACGTTGTTATCGTCTGGCGCGCATTCGAGCTACGCCCCGACCCTGTGCCGACGCTTGATCCGAACGGTGAGTATTTGCACAGAGTCTGGGGTAGTTCGGTCTATCCGCTCGCCGAACAGTTGAGAATCACCATCAAGCTTCCACCCGTACAGCCGCGCTCCCGCCGCGCGCACCAAGCCGCGCACTGGGCGCGTCGGCATGGCAAGTTCCGCGAGTATAACGACGCGCTTTTTCGCGCGTTCTTCCAACGCGGCGAGGACATCGGCAATAACGATGTGCTTACTCGTTTAGCGTCAGATATGGCGCTCGATGGCAACGACTTGCGAGCGGCGCTCGATAACGATTTGCATTTGGAAAACGTGCTCGCCGACGAGCGGGAGGCAAAGAAGCTCGGACTCCGCGGCGTGCCCGCCTTCATCGCGAATCGGAAAATCGCCTTAAGCGGCGTGCAATCTGTGGAAAGTCTCGAGAAGTTCGTCGAACACGCGCGCTCGTTATCGTAAAACGCGAACTATATGCGTGCACTGGCCGGGGCGTCGAAAATCCTGCACACCGATTGCGAATATTTCTACAAATTCTTAGGAAAATCTCCGGCCACGGATGGAAGTATTCCGGACGCCGCATACAACGGTGAGATTGAAGCTCTTGAGCCGCGTTGGCTGCGCGCTTAGGGGTGCTTGTCTACGAGGAACACTGGAGTTTAAATTCGATCCCCGATCACTTGAGCGCTTGGGGGCTTAGCTGAGGTTCATAGATCATTTGGATGACGATTGCATCGGGATCGGCGCAGTAGAAAGAGGCGCTGCCATCGCGATGGATCTTAAATGGGTGGACTATGGTGACGCCGGCCGAACGGAACTCCTGTTCGAGCTCTTTAACCCGCTCGATACTTTCTACAATGAAGCCAAAATGGTCCAGCTGCTGCTCTGCTGCTCCAGACGGAAAGCCGGCCGTTACCTGGTGCAGAGCGATATTGTCGTAACCCGATGAGAGATAGACATTTTCGGGGTCCGGTTCCCAAACCACATCCATGCCGAGCATGCTCTGATAAAAACTTTTCGCCTTGGCTATATTTCTGACCTTGAGCGCTATGTGACGCATGCCTTTGATGCCCTGGAGAGGACTCATGGCAGTAATATACCATACTGCCGTGGCAACGCTGCAATCATGTCAGCGGTAACCGGCAGGCTATTATGTTAATGCCCGAGGAGACTTCTTCGGCAGCCAAAGATTCATCGAAGCCTGCCTGCTTCGCCGTCTGTGACAGACCTGAGTACCTGGACCAAATGCCGTCAGCTTTCCCATCATTTTTCGGCCATCGCACGTAGGCATACTGGCCTCCGTCTGTTAGTTCACTGGCGAAAAAGTGAAATTTATGCTCTATAAAGGAGTCTCTCCACCGTCTGCAAACATGGCAAAAACAAAAAAAACCGGCCGCGAAGTACACCCTCACCTGACGATTCTGGAAGATATCAGCACGCTGATTGCTCATTCTCACGATCTCCAAGACACCTTGCAGAACATCGTGACAACGGTCCGCGACCGGATGGAGGCTGAGGTTTGTTCGATTTACATCCTCGACCCGCAAAAGAAGCGTCTGACTTTGCGCGCGACGATGGGATTAGATCCGGAATCCGTCGGTAAAGTGTCTATGGCCATCGGCGAAGGTTTAAGCGGTCTGGTGATCGAGCGAATGGAGCCGGTGATGGTGGTGGATGCTCTGGCGCACCCGCGGTACCGGTATTTCCCCGAAACCGGCGAAGAGCGTTTTCACTCTTTCTTAGGCGTGCCGCTGTTCGACAATAAATCGCCGCTTGGCGTGCTCGTCGTCCAAACCTCGCGGCGACGCCAGTTCTCGCGCGATGAGATCCGTTTGTTAACCACGATTTCGGCTCAGGCCGCCAGTATTATCGTCCAAGCCCGGTTATTGGAATCACTGCGCAACAAAGAACGCGAGCGAAAAGAATATCAGAAGCGCATGGTTGATGCGCTGCGCAAGCTTCGCTCCTACGAGGGCCGGCGCCGCGAGAAGACCTCGAAAACTTCGCACAAATGGCGCGGCCGTTTGGTCGGTCTTGCGGCGTCGCCTGGATTTGGCCGCGGCAGAGCCTTCGTCTTGAACCCGCGGATGGAACTCACCGCAATAGAGAAAAAACGCGCCCGCAATCCGCAACGTGAAATCGAAAGATTTCGCGGCGCCGTGGAGCGCGGAATCGAGCAAATAAACGTTGTCAAACAGCGAATGACGAATCTGATCTCACGCGAGGAGGGCGCCATCTTCGATGTTTATCGGTTGATACTGGAGGATCCGGCCATCATTCAACAGATTGAAGCGCAAATCCGCAAAGAAAACTACGTCGCAGAATATGCCGTGCGGGTTGTCTTTGAGCAGTATTTAAGCTCGATAGCGCAAATTCAAGACGAATATTTGAGAGAACGAACCGCGGATGTTAAAGATGCGGCGCAGAGGCTGTTGGAAAATCTTTCCGGGACCCAGGATCAGCACATCGACGTGCCCAGCGATGCCGTGCTGGTGGCCGAAGATCTTTCCCCGGCGGATCTGAGTGTGCTTGAAGGCGATCGCTTCCGCGGCATCGTCCTGTCAACCGGCGGAGTAACAACGCACGCTTCTATTTTGGCTAAATCGTTTGAGATTCCCAGCGTAGTGGCAGTCGAGGGTTTGATGGACATTGTGCATCAGGGAGACGCCGTCATCGTCGATGGCAATTCCGGCGTGCTTTACGTCAATCCTAATCCCGAAGTCGCCCGCGAATACGATCGGCTCGAGCGCGACTATGCAGCGCTTAACCGCGAGCTCCAGGAACTTAAGGACGAGCCTGCCGAAACCATCGATGGTCATAGAGTTTCGCTTTACGCAAACATCGGCCTAATGAGCGATATTGCTTTCGCTCATCTCCATGGCGCTCAGGGAGTGGGCCTCTATCGAACTGAGATTCCGTTTTTGGCCCATCGGGATTTTCCCAGCGAGGAGGAACAATACTCGCTCTACAAGCGTGTGGTCGAAGGCATGGCTGGTAAACCAGTCACGGTTCGGACCTTAGACATTGGCGCCGATAAGTATCCATCCTATATGCGCAGCACCAAAGCCGAGCCTAATCCGTTCCTCGGTTGGCGCTCCATTCGAATATCGCTGGATGTCGAAGAAATTTTTAAGACTCAGCTTCGGGCAATCCTGCGGGCAGGAACATTGGGGCGCGTTCGCCTCCTGATACCGATGATATCCAGCCTCGAAGAAGTCCTCAAAGTTAAGGAATTGCTAGCCGAGGCCAAAGATGAGCTGCAGCGAGAGTCCACCCCGTTCGACCTCAACATGGAGTTGGGCATCATGGTGGAGGTTCCGGCGGCAGTTCAAATCGCTGAGCGACTCTTGCGCGAGGTCGATTTTCTGAGCATCGGCACCAACGATTTGATCCAATACATTCTTGCGGTTGATCGCAGCAACCGCAAAGTGGCGAATCTCTATGAGCCGCTTCATCCCGCTGTTCTCGCCGCGCTCTATTCCACGATCCAGGCGGGAAAGCGAGAAGGCAAAAGAGTCGGGATGTGCGGCGAGATGGCCAGTGATCCGATTTATGCGCTGGTGCTGCTCGGCATGGGCTTGGAAGAATTTAGTATGGGTTCTCTATTCGTGCCTGTGGTTAAAAAAACCATTCGTTCGGTGACCTACGAAGCGGCCAAATCGATGGCGCGGATTGTTCTCGAAATGGATACCGCAACCGAAATCAAGAGATACTTGTTCGAGCAGATGCGACAACTTGGTATGGTCGAGTTGATGGAGATGTATCATTAGAGTAGGACGCTGCGGAGCGGCCTAAAATTCCTTTTAACGGGGTTGATTCTAAGGATGCCGTAGGTTAGATTTAATTCGAACGAGCGTTCGAATTAGACCCTTCCGAAAGGATTGAACAATGCATAAAATCGCAAATTTCGACGATTGGATCGATTACTTCCGTGTCTGGCAAAAAGATATCGGCTATGACCCGGCCCTGCTGGGCGATTATAAATTTGAAACCAAGCTGGGCGAGCTCCACAGCTCGGACATTGAATTTGGCGACTTCAAGGGGCAGCCGAAATGGCAACGGATCGGACAAATACCGAATCAGTCGATTCGCGATGCGCTGATGAATTTGATCGTCTATCAGGGCGATACCGAATTTGCTTCCGTGGAACAGCAAAAAAACCTGCTCGACACCGCCCCTACGGAATACGATCGTAAAGCGCTCACCCGTGTAAACAGCGAAGAGATGCGCCACGGCTGGCAGATGTGTTACCTGCTGGTCAACTACTTCGGTGATTCGGGAAAATTGGAGGCGCGTAAGCTGCTCGAGCGAAGAGCGTTTCGCGGCGACCGGCTGCTCGGATCTTTCAATGCTCCGGTGAAGAACTGGCTCGATTTCTTTACCTACACGGAATTTGTCGACCGAGACGGAAAGTATCAGTTGACGATGCTGAGCCATTCGGCGTTCGCGCCCTTGGCCGAAAGCGTGACCGCCATGCTCAAAGAAGAGCACTTTCACATGTTCACAGGCCACACCGGGCTCACCCGCGTGCTTCGCGCCGGACAAATTCCCGTTGCGATTGTCCAAAAATATTTCAACAAATGGTTGTCCACCGCCTATGATCTGTTTGGTACCGATAATTCATCATCGGCGAACTGGGCCTATGTCTGGGGCCTGAAGGGAAGATACGATGAGCATGAAGCGACCGCGGCGGCTGACAAGGATCGGTTGAACGATTTGGCCCGCGACCACTATATGGCCGAAAGCTCGAAGCTAATCGATCAGCTGAACCAACTCATTCCGGAGGGACAGCCAAAGCTTTCAGCGCCGGACTTGAAGTTCAACCGTTCCATAGGTGAGCATGCCGGTAAAACCTTTAGCGTTACCGGTGAACTCTTGTCGGCCGAGGCGTACAAGAAGCACGTAGCAGAAGCCCTGCCGACAGCGGAAGACGAGCAAACACTCAATGAAATCATGAGGGGCAAAGAGTGGGTTTCGCAGATTCAGATGAACTGAGCAGGCGATGCATGCCAATCTTTAGACTTGATGGCGGCCGAGCGTTAACAGAAGGAGAGAGCAGTGAAGCGGATGTGTCTCGTCTGTCAGAATATTGATTGCAAGGCTCGCGGCTCCGAACAGTTGATGGGCGAGCTCGAGAAACGAGTGGCGGCAAAAGGGTTGGAAGATGTCGAGGTGAAACCGTACATGTGCTTCGGCGCATGCCAAGAGGGGCCGAACATTGTCCTTTACCCCGAAAAGAGCTGGTATGCCAACGTGAAGGTCGAAGACCTGGACGAGATCGCTGAACACATCGCCGGTGGACCCCATGTGAAACGCTTGGATACTATCGATCCTTCGCTCAAAGAATTGATTTATCAACTTCTAGATACGGGGATTGTTTAACCCATGGAAGGCATTCTTTTCCCTCATGGTGCTCCTGAGGGTCGAGAAGAATTAAACGACTACCGCAAGCGCGGCGGCTATGAGGCATTAGCGCGCGCTATCAGGCTGCCTGCAGAGGATGTCGTCGGCCAAGTCTCTGATGCCGGGCTCCGCGGCAGGGGCGGCGCGGGATTTCCGACG
>DASUVS010000245.1:0-23009 GCA_036378835.1 Binatia bacterium
AGGAACAGCAAATCCTCTCTCTGGCGCAAACGATCCGAAAAATAGCACCAAATCACACCAGGCAAAAACAAGGTCCAAGGCATTCCCAACGTGAAAAGGTAAGGAACGAAATAGTAGAACGGTTTCTGGTGTCCCGTTCCACCTTCACCATAGACGAAATAACGCGCGAAGTTTTCTTTAATGAACTGCAGGTTGAAAAATTCGCTGCCTCCTAGGTAAAGCGCCGCACCGTACCACGCCACGCACAGGCCCAAACAGAGGAGCATTCCCGGATGATAAAGCAGGGTCCGAAAGATATCCCATCTTTTTCGCAGCAGCAGAAAAGTAGCAATCACAAGACTGCAGAGAACAATGCTGACCGGCCCTTTTGCGGTAACGCTGGTCCCGGCAGTCGCGAAAAATACGTACCCCCACGTTCGATGCTTGAGAAAGCCGCGATAAATTGAAAAGAACAAAATCAGAGTCAGTGTCACAAAAAACACCAGGGTCATGTCCACCCGAGCTTCGATGCCCGCGATGTAGTACACGGCGGTTGTCGCGAGAATCAAACCCGCCCAAAGCCCGGTTTTGGGATCATACAGACGCCGGGCGAAAAAATAACAAAGAAATACGCCAAGAGTGGCGAAGAGCGCTGAGGGAAAGCGGATGCTCGCCTCGGTCATTTCGCCGCGAAGGATTGAAGCTCCGGCCGCAAACCAATGGAACAACGGCGGCTTCGAAGCGATGTGTTCGCCGGCCCTGAGAGGAAGCAACCAACGTCCTTCGAGGACAATGTCGCGCACCACGAGAGCCTCGCGCGGCTCTCCCTTGTCATGAAACGGAGTCTTATCGAGGAAAAGCAAGAATACCAACCCGCAAACCGCCGCCAAAAGGATCACGTGGACTAGGGTATTTTGGTTGATCGCGTTTTCCACGTCTTTGTCGGTTAACTTTCTCTTGGAGAACGCATCAAGCGCCGGAAGCTAATCGTCGCATCCACCGAATCGCATTCTCTGCGGCGCTCGCGGGTCTTGTGTTCCAACCAATGCAGTAAGGGGCGGTTGAGATCAGCTGCCCGCTTCGTGGCCGAGTATTCTTGAAAGAACCTGATTCGATCTTGTAAGGAGATGGATCGGAGAGGCAAGCGGTTGAGCTGCACTAAATTGCGTTTCCATAGAGTTTGCGGCAGCCATTTAGGATATCGCCGGGTGCGATCGTTATCCATAAAAACAAACTGGAAATTTCTTGCAACATCCCGGCAGACAAAAAGGTTTGAAGCCAGCAAGTCACCGTGCACGAAGCCGAGATCGTGAAAGCGCCGGATTTGCCGCGCCAAAGCTCGCAAGGCCGCTCTCTTCTCGACCACCGAAAGCGCCATGGGGCCACTGGCATTCTCCTCTAGAAAGGTTGTCAAGGGCGCGCCGTCGATAGCGACGGTGAGGACGAACGCCGCTTTCAACGCGCCGAAGTGACGTTTTTCACCCGCTGCAATTCCTGGCGGAACGAGGAATCCGGCGTCGGAAAGCGCCATGCCTTGTCTGAGAAAACGCAGCGCCTTAGAAGTGCGAAAATAGTCTTTCACCGCGCTCCACGCCGATGCTGTATGATAAACTTTCAAGAAGTAAGTCTGCCTGTGTCTTTCAGGCAAGTTCAACTTGATGGTTTGCGGATGACGCTCAGGAGCCTGTTTCTGGATGTTCGCCAAGATAGCTTGCCAGAGCTCCCGGGACCAATTATCCAAATTGACGCGGAGGCACCAGCCATTTTCCCTGAGCTGCCGATATTTCAGCTGCGAGGCCAACGTCTCACCTTTACTGCGCGCGCTTTGCCCGGTTCAATATCTCGGCCTGAATGTCATTGGAGCCGGTGGAGCCATACAGCACGATCGGAATGCCGCCCACTACTACGCTCATTTCATCCGGCCTCATGATACCATTTCAAAAGTTTATCCCATTCCGCCGCGGTCAAGTATTGGCGCTGCGGATCGAGCTTCGATACTGAACGTAAAAGCCGGCGTAGATTTTTTTTTGCAAGTGGATCCGGCAGGTCTCCAACGAACAATACTGCCTTGTCAAAATCTATAATATAACTCTTCACCCCGGCCGGCTCGGACTTCACCAATATGTTCTTAAGATTCAAATCACTATGATAAACACCTTGGCGATGCAGGGAGCGAAGGCTCCTTGCCACCGCTCGAAAAACCTTCTCAACCGTCCATTTGTGGACAAAGCCGTTTTGCAAGGCTGTCCACAGATCATAGGCGCCCTTCAACTCTCGGGTGATGAGCCAGCCGCGGTAGAAAGGGCCGAAGATACCCTCTACACCTGCGCCATAGACCTCGACTGTTGGAACACCGCGGCGACGCAACTCCTCGGTAATCGCTAATTCCCGGAACGGCCGAGGGGGCCAGGAGAAAAATATCCGGCCGGTGATCCAGCGGAGAACCCCGCCATGATGGTAGCTGCGAATCAGAGCGTTTTCGCCGTTTTCTAACGCAATGCTTCGTAGTGTCTCCCTTCCTGCAAACCGGCTCGGCTGACCCGGATGATTATCTCCCCGGAATATGTCCGTCTGAACTTGATCCGCCACGTCGGCGCGCAGCAGAAAGCGGCGATGCGGCTCGGGCGTTATTCTATTGAAGCCGTCGGTGGCTGCGCCCCAAATTCGTTCGTCGCTTAACACGTTAAACCTAGGCCAGCTCTGGCTCGAGCCAGCGATATGAGGGGCTGTTACAAATCGAGATACTGAGGCTCGTGAGTGGTCGAAGCTAACGGCAGTGGCTCATTGATTCGCAACATTTGCATGGCTGCTTGCAAGACATGGTCTGGCCGAATGAGCTTGATGCAATCTTCCGTTCCCAACGGACAGCGTCTACCTCCGTGAGAACTACAGGGACGGCACGGGAGGTCCTTTTGTACGATCACGGCCTTTGAAGTGTATGGATAAAAACCCAGAGACGGTGTGGTAGCGCAGAATATCGCAACCACCGGAACACCGCAGGCAACGGCAATATGCATCGGGCCGCTATCGTTACTGATAAACAGATCACATGCACTGACGGCGGCCGGCAGATCGCCGAGAGCAGTTTTGCCGCACAGGCTTACCACCTCGGTGCCACAGAGCGCCTGGATTGTTGCCACGGTTGCATGATCCTCCGGAGCGCCGAAAAGAACAATATCGCAATCAATTTCCTGCTTAAGCTTCGTAACCAATTGCGCGAATAACTCGGGCGCCCAACGTTTAGTGGGCCAAACGGAGCCGGCATTGATACCTATGACAGTCTTGTTTAGATCAACGCCCATGGCCTCCAGTAAGTGGCGCGCGTGTTCTCTGCCGGCCTCGGCCACAGGGAGTTCGATGTCACGGCGACATGTCCTAGTATCAATGCCTAGAGGCTGCAGGATCGAAAGATTCCTCTCGACTTCATGCTGCAGCGGATTTCTTTCGGCCAAGGCGTGGAACAAGAATGCTCCCTTACTTTGGCGGAAGCCGATACGCCGGGGAATTCTGGCCAGGGACAACAACAAAGCGCTGCGCAGTGACTTGTGCGGAGAAATGGCCAGCGTGAAATTTTTTTGTTCGAGAATCTTGGCTTTACGCCATAAGCCAAGGATACCGGCATCCCGGCCTCGTTTATCATCGATCATGATCTCATCAGTGAGCGCATGCGCCCCCAACAACTCCGCCGCCACAGGGGCACAAAGCAAAGTCAGCTTGCCGGCGGGAAAGTGCCGCTTGATTTCTGAAAGCAATGGCAACGTCAGAACCGTGTCGCCTAGAAAGCTGGATTGAACCACCAGGACGTTTTCCCAATCGGCCGGAATCATCGTTCAAATGCGCTCGGCCTCGTCAATGAGCATAACGGGGATATCGTCCTTTATGGGATACATGAGGCGGCAGGCATCACAGATAAGACCATCACCGCTCTCGTTTAGATGAATATCGCCCTTGCATTTCGGACATGCCAATATATCGAGCAAGTCTTTGCTAATCGCCATATTTCCTCCTAACTGGCTATTGATGGGCGCGAGGTTTCCGATGCCCATTCAAGATCGGTTCGCCGGGTCAATAGCTGGAACGCATCTCGACATCCGCCACAGTCTATACTCCCGTCGATCACGGGCGAAACGGTATAAGGGCATCCCGGCCGCGGCGATAATTGCGCTGACTCTGCGCCGGATCTCGGTTGACGAAAGGCCTGTGAAACATGGGGTGATGAAGACTTCTAACTTCATGCTCTAAAAGAAATACAATCCTGCCGCTGTCGGGTTCAATGATAGATTTGAACCTAAACTGGTGATTGCGGACATCTTCCGAGATCAATTGACGGCTTTTAAGAAAATGATATGCCCGTGAAAAGTTCGCCACATAGATGGCGATATGGTGACCATCATAAGGAGCGATGGTTTCTTTCGATTCCCGAAAACGAAGCGATTGATTACGCCCAATATCGACATGCGCCACAGTGTGGCCCGAATCTGTTTCGACAGTAGCGGGCGCCGCAAGCACGTTTTGGTAGAAACCGGCGATTGCCGCCGCAGTTCCTTTGGGCACATTGAAATCAACAGCGGCAAGTCCCTGCGCCATATCGCCGTAGGGAGGTCCGCTCTTATAACAGCGGAAGCGATTGCCCCAGGGACAAGTGACGGCAACATAATCCTGGTTGCTGGACCATGAAAACTGCGTGCCTTCCAGCGCTGGCTTTATCGACGAAAGCCGTTCCTCCAAGGCGTCTAGATCCGGCAACACCAGATCGATATAGCCCGAGATTTTTTGCGCAGATCGGGTTGGTAGATGGAACTGCTGCTCGCCTATGTTAGCCCACATATTGCCGAGGCCGACGTTCAGATAAGGATCACGGGTTAACCCGAGGCCGACAATATAAAATACAGTCGCCATAGCCTGATCGGGCACTTGGAGATTGACGTGCTCCAGCGATACGATATTGCCTACGTCTTCGTCAGTATAATCAAGCATACGGCTCTCCTCCGGGCCCGGCGACTTGGTTGCCATTCAGTATCTTATCAGCCGTCAAGCGTCTGAATCCAGTGCCACTGCTGACGTAAGCCTTCTTCCAAACTGATCTTGGGCCGATAGCGCAACTTCTCAGCGGCCGAATCCAGGCGCGCCCGGGTGTGCCGTACGTCCCCTTTTTGCCGTTCAAAGGTCTTTAGCTTTGCCTGACGGCCCGAAATCTTCTCGACAATGTGGATCGCATTGACAACGGAGCTCTCGGTACCGCCGCCGAGGTTGAACACTTCGCCTGCCCCCGGATAGACCGCTGCCCCTAATAGTCCATCGACGATATCGCCACAGTATGTAAAATCCCGGGTTTGCTCGCCGTCGTCATAGAGCGGCACTTCCTGATTCTTGCGCAGACGATCCATGAAAATGTGAAAGAACATGTCCGGCCTTTGCCTCGGCCCATAAACAGTAAAGAACCGCAGAGATACGGTCGGCAAGCCGTACGCTTTCCAGTAGAGATAGCAAAGGTGTTCCGCCGCCAGCTTGCTGACGCCGTAAGGCGACACCGGCCGAGTATTACCCTCCTCGCGCATCGGGAGGTCGTCAGTATCGCCGTAAACCGAGGACGACGAAGCATAAACAATCTTTTTGACGCCGGATTCTTTACCGGCTTCCAAAAGTACTTGAGTCGCCATAATGTTGTTCTGACTATACTGGATGAATTCATCACCCCAACTCGAGCGAACTCCGGGTTGCGCTGCCAAATGAAAGACGTAGGATACGTCCTTCAGAAGCTCCCGCAGATTTAGTCCCAGGAGATCTTCCTCGACAAACTTGAAATTCCGGTGTTTCAGAGATGGTTCGAGGTTCTTTTGTTTGAATCGACGAGGATAGTTATCCAGAAACTTGTCGACGCCGACAACGTCATAGTTTTCGCTAAGCAGTTTCTCCGCCAAATGGGAGCCGACGAACCCGGCAACGCCGGTGATCAGGACTTTCATACTAACCCTCCTGGAAGCTAAATGACTCGATGTCTGCGGCCAACTCCCGTCCTATTCGTCACTCCCTGCCAATAAAGCACTCACAGATAGTGCTGGAATGCGATCAGGTTTTGCCTTCATTCTGATGACGGCCGTGGTCACGGATCGCGCCGATGACCAGGTCGAGTAAAGCTTGTTCCTGCGCCACCGCCATCGAAACCCGCAATGCCAACAATTTACCCCGGGCAAAAGGGAAGCGCATGAGCTTCGGAATATCCTTTTCGGTGGTCACGATAAGATCGACATCGCGCGCGATGCGATTGATCTGTTGCCAGTCTGCGGCCGAATATTCGTGATGGTCCGGATATTCCAGAGTATCGACGAGCTCGCCATCATACTCATGGATCGTTTGATAAAGTTTCGCCGGCTTTGCGATTCCGGAAACCGCCAGGATCTTACTGCGATACAGCAGGGTCAGAGGATACTCTTTGCGCTGGTCGAATTCGAACCCAATCAGCGCTTGCGGCTGAAGCATTGCTTGGAAAGAGGGACGCCCTCCGTTGGCTTCAATCCATTTCTGCCAGCGCTCGGCAACGCCTGTGACTAAAAAACTGTCGGCCCGCCTCAGAGAGCGGGTCGGTTCACGGAACGGGCCGCAAGGCAAGAGTGATCCCGGCACGTCCTCGCCTAGCAGCACCAGATCAAAATTCCGCTTTAATTTCCTGTGCTGGAAACCATCATCCAGGATAAGGACGTCCATATTTTTCTTTGCCAGCAGCTCCAATCCAGCCCGATATCGATTCTTGGCCACACTTACAGTCAATCCATAAATGCGCGCCATCATCACCGGCTCATCGCCGGCAGCGAGCGCTTCCGATCCGTCAAGGGTGGCTGAAGACATGCCGTTATCGCCCGACAGAATGATCGGTCCCGATCCCTTCCGCTTGTAGCCGCGGCTGAGAATGCCAACCGTAAATCCGCGTTGCATCAAGCGTTGCGCCAACCATACCGTCGCCGGTGTTTTTCCGGTTCCACCCACCGACAAGTTGCCGATGCTGATAACCGGGCAGTCGAGGGCGTTAGCCCGAGCGCACCGCCATCGATATGACAGATTGCGGATTGCTACGGCGAAGCGATAAGCCCATGAAGCCGGCAAAAGCAACACCCATAGAAGTTTGCCTGATGTTCCTGTTCGTTGCCAAACGCGCTGAATGCCCAGGGTTTCCATCAAGACTCTAACGTGTGGGAGCGGATGACGAAACTACGTTGGCGGCCGAAGCGGGCAGATAGGTTGCGACAATGTTCAAGCTACGACCGATCACTGCGTTGTCGCCGGCAGCGACTTCATACGCCTTCTCACCAGCGAGCCGTCGCTTTTCCGGATCCGTGAGCAGGCCGGTAATTTCACGCGCCAGATCTTCGGCGTCGCTTACTTCAAAGCCGCCACCATTTTGCTTCAGCTGGCGCGCCACCAATTTAACAGTCGAAGTATAGGGACCAAAGAGAACCGGTTTGCCCAAGCGCGCCGGTTCCAGAAGATTATGCCCGCCTGCATCTACAAGGCTGCCGCCGACAAACGCTAAATCGGCATCCGCATAGAAACGTTCCAGGTCGCCGATGGTGTCCAAGAAGAGAACGTCCTGCCGGAACTCACGCCGGTTTCCCAGGCTGGTTTTCTTTTCAAACGAGACTCCGCCGTCGACCAACAGTTTTTCGACTTCGGCAAAACGTTGCGGATGGCGCGGCGCGAGAATCATGCGCAGGCGCGGGAATCGCTGCTTCAGGATTTTGAACGCCGCACAGACGATCTCCTCCTCGCCTCGATGCGAGCTCCCTACGATCCAGATCCAGCTGCCGGGCGACCTGTGCTCGCTGATCATGCATCCCGCAGCAACTCCGTCATTCAGCACAGCGGCATGCTTCAGGTTCCCAGTGATTGAAACCCGGTTGGGCGTTGCGCCGAGCCTGATGATTCGCTGCCGGTCGATTTCCGACTGCATGCCGCAGGCTCTCAATAAGCTAAATACTCCTTTGAAGAACCAAGCCAACCGGCAGTAATGATTAAATGCCTTCTCCGAAACGCGCCCGCTCAGAAGGATCGTCGGTAAGCCTTTGCGATGAGATTGATGCAAAAAATTGGGCCAGATTTCAGTCTCGATAAAAATCACCACAGCTGGATCAAAAACAGCCAGCGCTCGACGCACCGTCCACCACAGATCTAAAGGCAAAAAAATAACTCGATCGATCGCCGGATTTTGTCGCGCGGTGAGATTTCCTGTATGCGTCAGAGTGGACAGGATGATGGCCCGACCAGGGAAGCGCCGCTTGAGTTGTTCGCTCAGAACGCGCACCGACCTGACCTCGCCGACCGAAGCCGCATGGATCCATAGCGGTCGCGGCGCCGTGAATGGAACCACACTGTGCCTCGGATACCATCCCAGTCTCTGTCCAAGACCAGCCCGGAAGCGTTCTCCTCCTAAGAGGAGCATTGGGAGAACCGGCAGGGCGATCAAGAAAGCCAGAGTGATAAGCACATTATAAACGACAAAAGCCATCTCTCGACGATAGTTCAGTGCATCATCTTTGGTTCAGCCGGTTCCGCATCTTCGAGCAACTGCATACTATAGAGCCGGCTGTACTCCTGCTTGCGAGCCATCAATTGTTCGTGACTACCTTGTTCCGCTATTTTTCCACCAACCAAGACCACGATGCGGTCGGCCCGGCGAATCGTCGACAGCCGGTGAGCGACCACTACGGTGGTCCGTCGGGTCATGAGATTGTCGAGAGCATTTTGCACCAATCTCTCCGATTCGGCATCGAGAGCCGAGGTCGCCTCGTCGAGAATGAGAATAGGCGCATCCTTTAGCAGTGCCCGCGCGATGGCAAGCCGCTGCCTCTGCCCGCCGGAAAGTTGCAGCCCCATTTCGCCGATATCCGTATCATAGCCCTTGGGCAGCGCCATGATGAAATCATGGGCATAGGCCGCCCTAGCGGCGGCAATAATATCATCCATGCTTCGCTCCGGATCGCCATAGCTGATGTTGTTGCGCACCGTGTCGTTGAATAAAAAGGTATGCTGACTCACCAGGCCGATTTGGTGCCGCAACGTTCGCAACGTAAGCTCTCGGATATCGGTGTTGTCCATAGTAATAGCGCCGGAGGTCACATCGTAGAACCGCGGGATCAGATCGGCCATGGTGCTTTTGCCGACGCCGCTAACTCCTACCAACGCGACCATTTCACCGGCGTGAATACGCAGGCTGATATTCTTTAAGACGAGCTTTTCACCGTAACCGAAGCTCACGTCATGAAATTCGATGGATTCCGCGAATCTCGGAGCCGGGCGCGAGTCCGGGCGTTCCTGAACGTCGGAATGCGTATCCAAGATTTCGAAAACTCTTTCGGCTCCGGCTATGCCTTGCTGAACCGCCGTGTAGGTTCTGGCGAGAGATTTAAACGGTTGATACATGAGCATCATCGCGGCCATAAAGGCCATGAATTCGCCTTGCGTTCGCCCGCCGCCGATCACGCTCGCGCCTCCATACCAGACAACCCCGGCAATCCCAAAGGATGCCAGAAATTCCATGGTGGGGGTGACCACCGCCTTGATTCGGCTTGCCCGCATGGATTGCCGGAAAAGGCGCCAGTTCTCCGCCGTAAATCGCGTGATCTCATACTCTTCCATGCCGAACGCCTTGACGATGCGATTGCCTTGAACGCTTTCCTGCAGTAACGCGGTTAGATTCCCCGTGCTGATCTGGCCGCGCTTGGTAAAGCGTTTGATTTTTCTGCTCATGCGCATCACCGGCAGGACTGCGGCCGGAAATACAAAAAATGCGATCGAGGCTAAAACCCAGTCCTGGTAGAACGCAACGGCTATCAGAACGATTACGGAGAGACTGTCTCGCACCAGCGCGGCCAGCGCATCGGTAAGCACCGAGCGCAAGAGAGTGACGTCGTTGCCGACCCGGGAGAGAAGTGTCCCTGTGGCGTGACGGTAAAAAAAAGCCAACGACAGATACTGCAGATGTGAATTGAGCCGGTTGCGCACATCGTTGATAATGCGCAAGCCGACATAATCACTGAAATAATTCTGGCCGAAGTTGAGCAGACCGCGCGCGCTAAAGACAATGATGATGGCTAGTGGAAGATAGCGCAGCATGTTCGGATCCCTTTTTTGAAAAAGATCATCGAACACACCCCGCACCAGGAATGGAATCACGCCATCGGTGGCGCTATAGCCGAGCATGCAAATCACGCCCAAGACGAAGTAGGGCCAAATGTACGGTTTTAAAAAGGGCAATAATCGTCGATAGGTTTTCACGGAGTTTCAATCCAAGGCTAGGCTTTGACCGCCATCATAGAGACGGCGAGCTCGGCGACGCGATAGGCCGCGCCGGGGGAACCGAGTTGGTCCCTGAGCTTACTCAGGTTTGCGATCATCTTCGCGCGGGCATCGTCATCATTGAGTATCGCCTGACTCTCGTGCACGAGCCGTTCGGGCGAAAGATCCGATTGAACCAATTCTGGAACAATCGCCTTCCCGGCGATGATGTTGGCGATGCCAATATACTTGATCTTGACCAGTAAGCGAGCAAGCCAGTAAGTGACCCAGGAAACCCGATAGAGCACGATCATCGGTTTTTCAAGCAGCGCTGTCTCCAACGTGGCGGTTCCTGAAGCCGCCCAGACAAGATCCGCGGCATTTACCGCGTTGTAACGACCGCTGTCGACGATCGGTATGGCGAACCCGGCGCGATCCAGCTCTTTCTGCAACACCGCTCGATCCAGGGTACTGGCTCGGGCACAAAAGAACTGCGCCTGTCGAACCCGCTTCAACTCGGCAGCCGCAGCAACCATCACCGGCAAATGATACGCAATCTCTTTTCGCCTGCTGCCCGGAAGCAGTGCGATCACCGGTTTCTCTTTGTCCAAGCCGATTTCGCGCAAAGTGGCATCACGTCCTTGGCTCACCCCGACGACATCGAGCAAGGGATGGCCGACGAATTCTACTGGCATCTGGTGCCGCTCATAGAACTCGACTTCGAACGGGAACACCACCGCCATTTTGTCGACCACCTGGGCAATCTGTCGAATTCGTCCCCGGCGCCATGCCCATACCTGCGGACTGACATAATACAGCACCGGTATCCCCAGGCTTTTAGCGAGCCTGGCCAGACGCAAATTCAATTCCGGGAAGTCAATGAGAATGAGAAGCCTCGGCCGGCGTGTCCGCAACATCCGGCGCAAGAGACGATATGCCGCAACGATGTTTTTGATGTTTCCGGCCAATTCGAGGAGCCCCATTCCCGTCAACTCGGCCACTGTAAACACGGCCTCGAAATTGGTACGTTGCAGCTGGTCGCCGGCGACGCCGAAAAATCTGAGATGCGGATCCCGCTTCAACAAGGCTCGGACCAAGCTGGCCCCGTGCATGTCGCCGGAGGCTTCGCCCACCACCAGCATGATCTCCTTGCCACGGTCCATAAGTGATTTGTCGATGCCTTGGGCAGATCAAAGCTGAGCTCGAATTAACGACGCTATTTCCAAAGCATTGAGCCCGTCGATGCCGCTAACCAGGGGGGCCGTTCGCGCGCGCACACAATCGAGAAACGAGTCGATTTCGTCGGCGAGAGCGTCTCCTTCCTTGAATTCGATATTCTCGCTGCGCACGTCCAACCATCCCGCGCCGGGCGCCGGTTTGTAAATAATCTGGGCACGGCGTTGATCGTAGTCGATTGAGATATAAGCGTCGGGTTGGAAGAACCGAACCTTTCGTTCCCGCTTGATGGACACCCGGCTGGCGGTAACGTTGGCGATGCAACCGTTGGCAAAGGTCAGTCGGGCGTTGGCAATATCAGGGGTTTCGGTCAGTACAGGCACGCCGACAGCCTCCGCGCGGATCACCGGAGAACGCACCAGGCTGGCAATGACATCGATGTCGTGAATCATCAAATCAAGCACGACGTCAACATCAGTGCCTCTTTCGACGAAGGGTGCCAAGCGATGGCATTCGACGAACTTGGGTTCTTTGATGACTCCTTCCAGCCGCCGGATCGCCGGGTTAAAGCGCTCGAGATGGCCCACCTGCAAGATACAATGCTGAGACTCCGCGAGCTCGACCAACTCCTTTGCCTCGTCCAGGGTGGCGGCAAGCGGCTTTTCAACTAGCACGTCGATGCCGGCCGTTATAAAGTCTCTGGCGACTTGATGGTGGACCCGAGTTGGAACGGCAATGCTGACACACTGCACTCGCCCGAATAGCTCACGATAATCCGTCAACCCCGCGGCTCCGACGCCACTGCCGATTTCAGCGGCACGGGCACTATCTTGATCAACCACCGCGACGAGATCAGCCTTCTCCGAAGCGGCATACTTCTCCGCGTGAAATTTACCTAGATAACCGACCCCGATCACGGCAGCTAAAATTTTCTGGGCTGGATGCATTCTAGTTTTTGTTCATACGGCCACGCCGACAACCGCGATTCCCCCGGCATCAGCCTCCGCAAGCAGCGCGTCTTTCTCCAGCAATAACGTTTTTTCCGCTTCGAGAGCTAAAGCAACCGCGCCGGCATGGCGAAGTATTTTGATTGTTTCCAGACCGACGGCAGGAACGTCGAAGCGCAAGTCTTGGTTCGGCTTGCTGACCTTGATAACCACACAACCAGAGCGCGCCAAGTTACCGCCCCGCTTGATCGCCTCATCGGTGCCTTCTACCGCCTCGACGGCGATCACCATGCCGTTTTTTACTACCACGGTTTGGCCAATACCCAGACGGCCGATTTCTTTCGCGATACGGATGCCAACACGGATATCCTCCCACTGGCGCTTGGAAGGCGCATGGCGAGTGAGAACGCCGGCAGTGGTGATAATTTGCGGCACGCACAGAGTCGATTCCAGAATGGCAATTCCATCCTTCTCGAGTTCGTTGGCGATGCCCCGCAGTAAACCATCGTCGTCTCGGCTTTTCACACGGGCCAGAAAGCTGGCGCCGCGCAAGTCAGGCCGAAAATTGCCGAACAGCCTCACTTTGCGAATGCCACCCGCCATGACTGCCTGGGTGACCCGCGCGCGCTGAAATGTGCGGATAATTTTTCCCAACTGTCCAACATAAACCCAGGTCAATTCGTCGACAACCTTCTCAATCTCGGCAAGGGTCTCGTCGCGATGCGCGACCGCCACAATAGAGTATCCCTCGCGCTTGGCTTCCTGAGCGAAAATGTAGGGGAATCGGCCGTTGCCGGCTATTAAACCTAGTCGCTTATCATGAAGAGAGGTCACCGTTGGTGAGCCCTTGATTGAAGGTATGGCACTCGTTATCGGCAGATGCCGCGTTGAGATTGGGCGATGAACGCTAACAAGATATCGATTTCCGCCGTGGGTGATACCTCGCGCCGGATCTTCTCCAGTGCGTCTTTGGTTTTGAGCTTCGATTGGAAAATGATCCGGTAAGCTTTCTTCAAGGCGTCAATCGCAGCCGGAGTAAACCCACGGCGTTTTAATCCTTCGAGGTTGAGCCCGCGAAGGCGCGCTCGATCACCGGTGGTATTGCAAAAAGGCGGAACATCTTTGGAAACCATCGATCCCGCTCCCAAAATCGCGCCCGAACCAATACGGGCGAACTGATGAATACCAACCAAGCCACCGACGATCACGTAGTCTTCAACCACCACATGCCCGCCCAGTGTGGCGCCGTTGGCAATAATATTGTGGTTGCCGATCAGACAATCGTGAGCGATATGGCAATGCATCATCAGCAAATTGTGGTCACCCACGCGGGTGACCATCCCGCCGCCGGCGGTTCCAGGATTGAGCGATACGTATTCTCGGATGGTGTTGTGGTTGCCGATGATCAATTCGCTGGCTTCTCCCCTGTACTTAAGGTCCTGCGGTCTGGATCCGATGGTGGCGAATTGATAGATCGTGTTGCCTTGGCCCAGAGAAGTCCGTCCCTCAATCACCACATGGGACGCCACTTTGGTTGCTCTGCCGATTCTTACCCCGGCGCCGATGACACTGTAAGGCCCGATCTCAACGTCAGAATCTATTTCCGCTTGACAATTGATCAAAGCTGTCTGATGGATCCTGCTCATCATTGGTCCTATTTGAGTCTCTAGGGCATGTCGATTTCCATGGCGGAAATTTCAGCTTCAGCTACGAGCTTACCGTCCACCAACGCGCTTCCATGCATTTTCCAGAAGCTGCCGCGGCGCTTCAAACACGTCAATTCCATTCGCAGTTGGTCTCCGGGTTCCACCGGACGTTTGAATTTTACATTATCCAGGCCAGTGAGAACGAACACTTTGTTATCGTCCATTCCACCGCGGGCGTTGTGAGCGAAGATCGCGCCCACCTGGGCCATCGCCTCGCAGATCAATACTCCCGGCATCACTGGCCGATTGGGAAAATGGCCCTGAAAGAAGTTCTCGTTGAATGAGACATTCTTGATAGCGACGATTTTTTCTTCTCCGTCGATTTCCAGAATTTTATCGACCAGAAGAAACGGATATCGATGGGGAAGATATTTTAGAATGTCTTTGACCTCGAGCATAACGCTACTTTTCCTTTGGTTGCCGATTCGCAAGTTGCGCGACTTGCTTTTCCAGGCGTCGCACCAGTGTCCATAGCTTAGGTAGCTGCGGCAACAGAGTCATTACCTTCAGCCACTCGTGATGCGGCGCCACGCCAATGCCGCCGGACAGCAATGCTCCCGCCGGCACCGACTGAGGCACTCCCGATTGCGGTCCGATGATCGCTCCGTCACCAATCTCGATGTGATTGACTACGCCTACTTGTCCGGCCAACGTCACATTTTGGCCCAACTTTGTACTGCCGGCGATCCCCGCTTGCGCCGCGATCACCGAGTTTGCTCCCACGTTTACATTATGGGCAATTTGCACGAGATTATCGATCTTGGCTCCTCGTCCAATGAGCGTGCGGCCAAGAGTTGCGCGATCGATGGTCGTATTGGCGCCGATCTCGACATCGTCTTCTATCTCGACCATGCCGACCTGCGGGATCTTGATCCTAG
The DNA here is from genome assembly GCA_036378835.1 of Binatia bacterium. Taxonomy (GTDB): domain Bacteria; phylum Desulfobacterota; class Binatia; order UBA9968; family UBA9968; genus WHTF01. The sequence continues at coordinate 14,956 of DASUVS010000245.1, forward strand.
CCTCGCCACTGCCGGCGTAACCGAACCCATCACTGCCAACAATCACACCCGCATGAAGGATCACCCTGTTGCCGAGCCGGCATCCATCACGAACCACCACATTGGGATGGAGCACGCAGTCGCTACCGATCGCAACCCGATCGCCCAAAAACACCCCAGGAAGGAGCACAGTGCGGTCCCCGACCTGCGCGCATTGACCGACATAGACATTGGGATAGACCGAGACATCGTGACCAAGCTTTGAGCTCGGATCGATATGTGCGGAAGGAGCAATTTCTCGCTGATACTCAGCGGCCGGAGCAAACAGCTGAAGAATTTTGGCGAAGGCCACATAGGGCTGCGCCACCTCTAAAAAATCTTGTCCCGATCTCGCTAGTTCGGAACCGACAAGTCCGGGCCCAACGATAATCGCGCTGGCCTTGCAACCTGATATGAACCTGGAATAACGAGGATTAGCGAGAAAGGTGATATCGCCCGGGCCCGCTTCTTCGATCGGCGAAACTCTAAATATCGTTTCAGAGCCGTCGCCGATAACTCGGCCGCCGACGTACTCGGCCAGATCGCGAAGTGTTCTTTGTCGAGACGGCACTGCTATTTGTTGCGGCTGTTAAAAACTTCGATCACTTTGTTTGTGACATCGATGCCTTGGTCGCTGTAAAGAATTTGGCTACGTTCCAAGATCAAAGTAAATTTGTCGGACTTTCCGATCTCATTGACGATCTTTTCCAGCTCTTTCAGAATATCTCCGGTTAGTGCTCCCTCTTTCTGCCGAAGTTCCTGTTGCTGGTCAGTCATGGTTCGTTGATAATTAACATATCGTCTCTGCAGATCACCCTCCAAGTTTCGTCGCTCGTCCTCCTTCATGAGAGGGCCCTTTTTATCCAGATCCGCTTTGAGCCGCTCGAGCTCGTTTTTTTCCTTAAGAAGCTCAGCTTCGGCCTTTTTCACCTGCGCCTGAAATCGTTCCTTGGCCCGCTTACCGGCATTCGAATCCGAGATCGCACGTTGTATGTCGATAAAACCGATTTTGACGCGGTCTTGGGCTCCAACTGCTGGAGCCCATAACAGGGTCAAAAACAAAACCAACCAATACTTCACTTAAGCCTCCAGAAGGTTAGATTGATAGACGGGACTAGGCACCAGCTAGGGCTGGCTGCCAAGAGTGAAGCCGAGGACCGAGGTCTCATCACCCGATTGCTTGTTCAGCGGGAAACCAAGCTCGACACGCAAAGGACCGAACGGGGACATCCATCGCGCTCCGAAACCGACCGATCTTCTAAGGTCAGTGAAACTGAACTTATCCGAGTCACCGAATGAATTTCCCATATCGAAGAAAGCCACGCCGCGAAGCCCGAATTGCTCCATGATCGGAAACATCAGCTCGGCGCTGAGAACCATGGCCCGGTCGCCGCCGACTACTTCGGTGTCGGTGCATGGCCCATTCGGACCCTCGCAATTGGCGGGTTCCCGCGGGCCGAGGCTCCGTTCCGCAAACCCGCGCACGGAATTGATGCCACCGAGGAAATAACGTTCAAACAGCGGCAAGTCCTTTTTACCATTGTCGCGTTCGGCTAAACCTACGCCATACCCGAGGGAACCTCCCAACGCCAACACATAGGCGCCGCCCCAGTTAGGGTCTTTCAAAAGGGGATAATGCCAGCGACCGCTCAAATCTGATTTGATAAATCGATTGTCGCCGCCCAACCCCGCAAACTTGACCGAGAAAGCCGACTTGGTTCCCTGGGTCGGACTAAAAAAATGATCCCGGCTGTCGTAGCTGATGCTCGGGCTCATCGCGCTCGTGAGGGACGTGCCCTTTTCATCCTGAATGCTGCCCGGAGCTGTGGACTCAACGTCGTTGATGGTTTCACGAGTTAACTCGTAGCCCACGCCGCCGCGCATATAATCCCAAAGCGAGGGTGGCGGATTGCTAGCCAATTGATCCGATCCGAGCGAAGGCTGTTTTCTAAGCCGGCCGTAAAAGGGCACGCTGACATCCTTCAGCGGATAGCTGGTATTGATTCCGAAACCCAACTTTCTCTCATCGAAATCGTGGAATTCCCGTTCTGTGTTGAAGGCATCGATGCCCAGAGACATCTGGCTGTCGTTGAAGTACGGGTCAGTAAACCCCACTATAAAGTCTTGGCGGCTGGAGCCGATTGCGAAACTGCCGTTCAGTCCTTGGCCGCGACCAAATAAATTCTTTTCGGCGACACCGGCATTGAAGATGAAGCCGTCGCCGCTGCTAAATCCCGCCCCCAGGTTAAATGTGCCGGTGGGCCCTTCTTTAACGTCGACCAGGAGATCCACGGTATCGGGTTGGTCCGTCTTTTTTGTGGTCAGCTGAACGTCCTCAAAATATCCGGTCCGTTGAAGCGCGTTTCGGCTCTGGGTAATTTTGGAGCTGGAATAAAGCTCTTGTTCCGAAGCCAGCAATTCTCTGCGCACCACCTTGTCCCGGGTTTTGGTGTTGCCTGCAACGAGAACTCGGTTGAAGTAAACCGGAGGCCCCTTGGCGATGACCAGCGCAACGTCTACCTTTTTTTCATTTGCGTTGACTTTGGTCACCGGGTCAATTTGCGCGAAAGCGAACCCTTTATTGGAGTAGAGATCGGTTAAAGTCGAGATATCATCACGCAGCCGGCTGCCCCTAAAGATCTGCCCCTCCGTCAATTTTATCTGCTTCAACATCTCTTGGCCGCCTTGGATGAGATCGCCGCCAATCTCCACCTTGCCAACACGGTATTGCGGCCCTTCGTCAACTCTAATGACCAACTCCAGTCCGTCGCGGCCACGTAACACCACCGGCTCGTCGATTTTGTGATCGATGTAGCCGTGATCGATGTAGTGATTCCCTAGAATCGCAACATCATTGGTTAGGATGTCTCTGTCCAGGACGCCCCGGTTGGTTATAAAAGAAAAGAGCCACTCTTCCTTCGTGGCCATCAAGCCTTTGAGTTCGCTTTCGCTAAACGTGCGATTACCTTCAAAGCTGATCTTCTTAATTAAAAGCCGATTTCCCTCGACTATGTCGAGAACCAAAACGGCTTGGTTGTTAGATTCGACCGATACGGCATAATCCACCTGAGCGTTCCCGTATCCCTGCTCACCATAGAGCTTTCTGACCTTCTCGATACCTTCGGCCACTTTGCTCCGGTCGAGAACCGTTCGAGGCGTTACGCCCAGAGCGGCTTCGATTTTATCACGCCCGACCTGTGAGGCTCCTTGTATTCTTACCTCGCGCACGTACGGTTTCTCTTTGACTGAATAAATCAAGACGTTTTCAGGCGATAACTGAGCTTCGACGTCGTCAAAAAATCCCATCCTAAAAATCCCTTTGACATCTTGTTCAACGAGAGCGGGATCGAACTCGGCGCCGGCTCTGCTTTTGATATGAAGTCGAATACCGTCTTCCTCGACTCTCACATTGCCGGTGATCCTGACGTCTTTGAGGGTAATTTTTTCCTGTGCCCTTAAGGCCGAAGCCCATGTAGCTGAAAGAAGCAAAAAACAGAAAAGCCCTGACCGAATAATTTCAGTAATAGTGACTTGCGATTTCATTCTGGCCAGGGGCAAGACCTCTTTGGAGGGATGGGACTGCCGAATTTCTAACAAATTCGCCTCGTTTTGTAAAGTTAAATCAGCGGCAGTGAGTGACCGGGAACAGCTGGCCATCGCGCAACTCCAACTGCCGGCCGATCTTTTCGGCGAACTCACGGTTGTGCGTTGCTATGATTAGCGCGACTCCCCGCTGTTCGTTGAGTTGAAATAGCAAATCATGCACCTCCTGCCCGATGCGAAAATCCAACGACCCAGTGGGCTCGTCGGCCAGAATCAGTTTTGGCTGCAGAATCACCGAGCGCGCCACCGATACTCTCTGCTGCTCGCCGCCGGATAATTTACCCGGGCGATGGCTCATTCGCTCCTTGAGTCCGACGGATTCAAGGAGATCCTCCGCCTGTTCTCGGGCCTGCGCCGGCGACATCCCTTGGATCAGCGCCGGGAGCATGACATTCTCGAGGGCTGAAAAATCCGGCAATAGATAATGAAACTGAAAGACAAAGCCGATTTCTCGATTGCGGAAAGCAGATAGCGCCCCTTCGTCATTCAGCGGCAACTCCTTGCCCGAGTATATGATTCGTCCGCCAGTTGGGCGATCCAAGGTCCCGAGTATATGTAAGAGGGTGCTCTTGCCGACACCGGATTCGCCGACAATGGCCAAGCGCTCGGCGGTTTCAAGTTCCAAGCTCAATTGGCGCAGGACAACAATTTCCCTACCTCCTTCGCTGTATGATTTATCGATTTCGCGCGCTGAGAGGAGACTACTCATATCGAATAATCTCGACGGGATCCAATTTGGCGGCTTGGCGGGCCGGATAGATGCTGGCGAGCAAACAAACGATGAACGATGACAGCGTCACGATCATGAAATTGCTGAAGTAAATACGCACCGGCACCGTGGAGATCAAGAATACATCCTTGGGCAGCTCAAACCGGTATTGAGCGATCAACGTACAGACCAGGAGGCCAAGAAGAAGGCCCAAGGTCGTCCCGACAACGCCGATGATCAATCCCTTGAGCAAAAAGATTTTTCGAATGCTGGCGCGGGTGGCGCCCATCGACATCAAGATTGCAATGTCCTTGCGTTTTTCCATCACCACCATCACTAGCGTCGAGATAATGTTGAAAGCGCCGATCAAAACCATCAACAGCAAAACCAAAAAATAGACGGTCTTCTCCAACTGAAGGGCAGAAAACAGGTTTGGCCATAACCGGGTCCAATCTTCGGTTAGATACGGGAAACCCAACTGGCGTTGAATCCGATCGGCGATCTCACGTGATTGGTTGACGTCATCAACCCGGATCTCTATGTTGCTGACGGCATCGCCAAGCTCAAAAAATTTTTGCGCATCGGCAAGCCCCATAAACACCAACGTCGAGTCAATTTCACTCATGCCGGTATTCAAGAGACCGGTGACGACAAACCGGCGCACTTTTGGAATGACGCCGATGGCTGTGGGACTGCCGAGAGGGGAGACCACCTGAACCGGACTGCCGACAAAAAGCCCAAGCTGCGCGGCTAAGCGCTCGCCCATGATCACGCCCGGGAGCATGATGGTGCGATCCTGGACCTGAACCGGATTCTGCTTCTTGAGGCCGGCAATGCTTCCTTCCTTCATATAGCGTTGCAAATCAACCACCGCATTAACACGGTCCGGATCGACGCCACGAACAACCACACCCGAAACCCGCGAGCCGGAGGTCAACATCACCTGGCCGTAGATGGCCGGCGAGGCGGCGACTACACCCTCTTCCTTGACCACTCGTTGGAGTAGCTCTTTGTATTCTGAGAGCGGATCGCCGGACTTCAGCAAAGCGATATGCGCATTGATCCCGAGCAAGCGATCGCGCAGTGTTTCTTCGAAACCAGTCATAACGGCCATGACCACGTTTAAAGTCATCACGCCAATCATGACGCCAAGCACGGAAATAACCGTGATCAGCGAAATAAAGGTTTCCTGCCGGCGCGCTCTCAGATACCTGAGGCCGATAAAAAGCTCGTAATTCATCGTCGGAGGATTTGCTCGGGTCTAGCGCTGCGGACGCAGCAAAGGAAATAAAATAACGTCACGAATCGATGCCGAATTGGTGAGGAACATCACCAGCCGGTCGATGCCGATGCCTTCACCCGCGGCCGGCGGCATCCCATACTCAAGCGCGCGCAGATAATCCTCATCGATCGGATTGGCGGTGTCATCTCCTGACGCGCGCGCTTTCATCTGTTCGAGAAAGCGCTGCCGCTGGTCTGCCGGATCGTTCAACTCGGAGAAGGCATTGGCCAGTTCGCGCCCGGCAATAAATAGCTCAAACCGATCCACCAGCGCAGGATCGTTGTCGTTCTTGCGCGCCAGCGGAGAGACTTCAATGGGATACCCGGAAATAAATGTCGGTTGGATTATTTTCGCCTCCGCCACCTCTTCGAAGACTTCGACTAACAATGTTCCATGAGGAGCATCGACGTCTACCTGCAATCCCCGGCTTTTTGCGAAGCTTTGTAATCCGCCGAGATTGGCAATTTCGTTTGTCTCGACGTTACCATAAAGCGCAATCGCATCGGCAATCGTCATTCTGCGCCAGGGCGGCTTTAGATCGATGACGTGCTCTCCATAAGGAACTTCAAGCGTTCCGGCCACCTGATTGGCAAGGAAAACGAACAACTCCTCGGTTAGATGCATAAGATCTTCGAAGGTTGCATAGGCCTGATAGAATTCCAGCATGGTAAATTCAGGATTATGGCGCACCGAAATTCCTTCATTGCGAAAATTACGGTTGAGCTCGAAAACTCTTTCGATGCCGCCAACTACCAGGCGCTTCAAAAACAATTCGGGCGCAATTCGCAGGAACAATTCAAGGTCGAGTGCGTTATGATGAGTGGTAAACGGGCGGGCGGCAGCTCCACCGGGAATCGCCTGCATCATGGGAGTTTCGACCTCGAGAAAATCTCGCTCCTCAAAAAACTTTCGCACCAGACGAACGATCCGAGAGCGCCTCTCGAAGACATCCCGGACTTCGGGATTGACCATTAGATCAACATAACGCTGCCGGTAGCGGGCCTCGACATCGGCTAAACCATGCCATTTCTCCGGCAACGGCCGAAGACACTTCGCTAGCAGCCGGACGCTTTCAGCCTCAAGGGTCAACTCCTTCGTTTTGGTGCGAAACAGATGGCCCGAGACGCCGACTATGTCGCCAACGTCGAATGATTGGAACAACGCATAGCCGTCGTCACCGAGACGATCTTTGCGCGCGTAGATTTGCAGCCGGCCTCTGCGATCCTGAAGATGAAAGAAAGAAGCCTTGCCGAACTTACGGATACCGATGATGCGCCCAGCGAGGGAGAGATCGTTGGCAACGCCCGGAAGATCTTCCTCACGACACTCGTTGAATTTGGAGACGACTTCCACCGTCGTGTGATTGGGTCGAAAATCATTGGGATAGATCTTGTGACCTGCTTCCCTGAGCTTGGCGAGCTTCTGGCGGCGCACTTCGATCTGCTCCCCGGTTTCTTCTACAAGTTCTTTTTCGAACGTCGGCATCGGCGTCTGTGAAAGCTACTATTGACGAGGGTTGAATTCAATTAGGCGGGCAGCAGAAAACCGCTAAATCCCGAGATTCTTGCAAATTGCGCTGACTGAATGGGATTTGTTCAAGGAGTAGAAATGAAGACCTGAAACGCCGAACTGGATCAACGCCTCGCATTGGCGTGTCGCATATTCGATCCCCAATTGAGTTGCCGCGTTATCGTCGTTTTCAACTTTGTTCAACGCTTGCTCCAACTGCGGCGGAATTCGCGCGCGACATAAAGCCGTGAAGCGGCGAATTTGGGGCGCGGAAACGATCGGCAGAACGCCGGGAATGATCGGCACTTGAATGCCTAGCTTCCTGACATCTTCGACATAACGGTAGTACTGAGCGTTATCAAAAAATAATTGGGTGATAATAGCCTGAGCCCCGGCGTCGATTTTTTCTTTAAGGTAACCCAAATCCGAGGTCCTGCTTTTAGCCCGCGGATGAATCTCGGGAAACCCTGCCACGGCAACCGAGAAACAGCCGAAAGAAATTGCCTCTTTAACTAGTTCCACGGCATGCTGAAAACCATCCGGATGGGGTTGCCAATTCGGCATCCCCGCCGGGGGATCCCCGCCCAAAGCCAGGACATTTTCCAAACCTTTTTGCTGCAGGCGCCTGAGGACTCCGCGAGCATCATCCTTGGACTGGCCAACCACGGTCAAATGGCACATGGTCTCGAGACCGCATTCGCGATGAATTCGATCCACGAGATCAACGGTTTTTTCGCGCGTGCTTCCGCCAGCCCCGTATGTAACAGAACAAAAAGCGGGTCTCAGCGATTTGATGAATTCGATCTCGCCGAACAGGGCTTCCTCGCCTTTGTCTGTTTTTGGAGGAAAAAATTCAACTGAGAGTGTTAACCCGGGCTGGGCATAAAGGTCAGCTAATTTCACTAAGGAATATTCCTGATGAATACCGTAGCC
>DASUVS010000246.1:0-19177 GCA_036378835.1 Binatia bacterium
GTCATCTCCGGCGGGCCGAAGCCGGGAACAAGCTTCTCTTCGCTCAATGAAGTTTTTACCCCGTGAATCACGTTAGACAAGCGCCGGAGTGGGGCAGCCACTGTTATTCGGCATTGAAGAAATTAAAAATCCGTCGCGGTAGCCATTCGAAATCGCCCGGAAATCTTCCGGATACGAATCCAACATGACCGCCGGATTCCGGATATTCCAGAATGACCGATTGGGAAACTTCTCCGGCCTCCGGCAATGCAGCAGCCGGAAGAAACGGGTCGTTGCGCGCGTTGAGCAGCAGAGTCGGCACCTGGATATTTCTCAGCTGCCGCTTGCTGCTCGACTTAGCCCAGTAGTCTTCGGCGCTATCGAAGCCGTGCATCGGAGCGGTAAAGAGATCGTCGAACTGCCGAAATGTCGCTGCCGCGCGCACCTGGCGCGGATCGATTTGTAACTGGTGCTTGGCAATCTTGTACAGTGACTTCTGCTTGAGCGTTTTGAGGAAATAGCGCGTGTAGATCAGCTTGCGGCAACCCCGATCCAACGCATCGGCAGCAGCCGCTAGCTCCAGCGGAGCTGAGACCGCCGCCGCCTTCTCGACAATCTCAAACGCCCGGTCACCTTGCTCGCCCAACCATTTGAGCAGCACGTTGCCGCCGAGCGAGACACCGATGGGATAAATTTTCGCTTTCGGATTGTTCTCTTTCAGCCGCCGGAGAATCCAGTCAATCTCACTCGAATCGCCTGAGTGATACGCGCGCGCCAGGCGGTTGTGCTCGCCACTGCAGCCGCGAAAATGCGAAATCACGCCGCGCCAACGCCGGCGGCGCGCATGGTTCACCAGACTCCTCGCATAGTGACTGCTCGAACAGCCCTCCAGCCCATGAAAAAGCACCAGCAGACTCGCACTGTCGTCGCTGGAGTCGAGCCAATCCAGATCGATAAAATCGTTATCGGGAGTTTCCCAGCGTTCGCGCCGCAACCAAAGATGCGTCTCGCGCTTGAGAAAGTAAGCATAGAGGGTCTGCAGATGACCGCCCGGCAACCACCACGGCGCGCGATAATCAGACTTGGCGACTTGACCGGTTGTTTTGTCGTTAAGCTCGGCTTTCATTCGTCGACTGAGTCTGGCCGGATGCGCACACATTGTTGGCAGGTCTGACGACTTGAACCATTTGAGCGATTTAGACGGCTTGAACGATTCAGAGTCCGTTTGCTGGCGGCACAAAACCATGGCGCAGGGTGTTCTCGGAGATGGTCCTTGGCTCAAGAAACTGCAGCAGATAATCCGGCCCGCCCGCTTTCGACCCGATGCCGGACAGTTTGAGCCCGCCGAACGGCTGGCGCTCAACCACGGCACCGGTGATGCCGCGATTGATGTACAAGTTGCCGACCCGGAATTCCTTGCGCGCCAGTTCAATATGCGCCGGCGAGCGGGAAAATACTCCGCCCGTGAGGGCGAATGCGGAGCGGTTGGCAATTTCGAGTGCGTCATCGAACTTCCGTGTTCTGATGATTGAGAGCACCGGACCAAAAATCTCCTCCTGAGCTAACCGGCTCTGCGGCTCGACTTCGCTAAAGATCGCCGGGCCGACAAAGAAGCCGCCATCCGGCGCGGCCATCTGGAGCACGCATTGCGCCTCCTTGATACCGATGTCGATGTAACTGAGAATTCGTTCCTTGGCGTCAGCATCGATCACCGGTCCGATGAAATTGCGCGGATCTGCCGGCGGGCCGATCTTGAGGCTTTTCGCCGCATCGATGATCCGCGACAGCAACCGATCATGCACTTCATTGAGCAGAATGATCCGCGAAGCGGCCGAGCACTTCTGGCCCTGGTAGCCGAACGCCGATTCGATGATATGAACAACGGCCTCGTCGAGATCGGCGTCGTTATCAACGATCACCGCGTTCTTGCCACCCATCTCGCATACCACGCGCTTGACATGAGTTTGGCCGGCTTGAGTGGTATGGGCCTGCTTCAATATTTCCAGCCCGACTTCGCGCGAGCCGGTAAACGCAATCACGTGAATACTCTGATGGCGCACGAGATGCGCGCCCAAGGCACCGTCGCCCTGAAGCAATTGACACGCGTGCCGTGGCAATCCCGCTTCACGTAAGATATCGAGCAGATGAGCGGCCATCATCGGTGACTGCTCGGCGGGCTTCATGATCGCACAGTTCCCGGCGACGACCGCGGCGGCGGTCATGCCGGTGAGAATGGCCAATGGAAAATTCCATGGCGCAATGATCGCGGCGATACCTCTGGGTTCGTAAAGATAGACATTGCTCTCGCCAGCGAGGCGTTGCGTGATCCGAGGTTCGGCCAGCCGGAGCATCTCGCGGGCATAATATTCGAGATAATCGATCGCTTCGATGACATCGCCGTCCGCTTCACGCCAGCCCTTGCCGACTTCAAGAACTTCCCAGGACGCCAGCTCCAGATGTTTGCGGCGCATAATTTCCGCCGCTCGCAGGAGAATGTCTGCTCGCGTTTTGGCAGGCGTGGCGCGCCACTTCGGGAAAAAACCCGTTGCCGCATCGATAGCCTCGTTGGCCTCTTCGGTGCTGGCTACCTTCACGCGGCCAACGACCTCTTCAAGCCTGGCCGGATTTATCGACTCCAACCACTCACCGCGCCGTGCCGCCTTCGTCTGTCGTTTAATCCGCTCGCTCGTGGCCTCGAGCGCCTTGTAAAATTGCGCCCGGTTCTCCGACCGCGCAAAATCGATTGCCGGCTCATTGCGAAAGGGCGAAATTTGGCCGGGATCGGCGGTTTGCGCTTCCCTCGAAGCGCTCCGAGCGGCCGTGATGGGTGCGGCGATCAAAGTCTCTACATCCTTCTTGTCAGAATACGTCTGCCGCAGGAAAGATGTATTCGAAGTGTTCTCCATCAGACGGCGGATCAGATAGGACATTCCCGGCAGCAGCTCGCCGACCGGAAGGTAGACACGAACCCTCTGGCCATTTTCGATGATCGCCCGGCGAAACGGTTCGGCCATGCCGTAGAGCATTTGAATTTCATAGCCATTAGGCGGCACGCCCAAATGATGGGCTGCGACAATCGCATGGGCAAGACTACGCAGATTGTGGCTGCCGAAGGCGGCATCGACGATGTCATCGTTTTCCAGCAACAAGCGGCTAAGCCGTTCATAATTGGCATCAGTTTCCGACTTCTGCAAAAATACCGGAACAGGCCAATTTTTCTGCTGCGCCCATGCCAACTCGCTGTCCCAGTAGGCTCCTTTAACCAGCCGAATGCCGATGCGCCGGCCGCGCTGTTTGGCCCAGCCAATCAGCTCGGCCAAATCGCTGCCGGAGTCACGCAAATAAGCTTGCACGGCCAAGGCAACTTGGGGCGTTGTCGCAAACTCTTCCTCTTCCAAGAGCGTGCGAAAAATTTCGAATGTGAGCGGCTTAAACGCGTACGGTGCCATGTCGATGGTGATGGCGGCATCCAGCCGCGCTGCTTCGCGCAAGATCGTACGCACCCGCTGGCGCACCACCGCTCCCGCCTCGGGATCGAGCGGATCGAAGCGCGCGCACAACGAAGACAGCTTGACCGAAAGACTGACCCGGGGCATCGGTCCAACCGACGACTCATCAATTTGCGGCCGCGGAGACCATTCCGCCGCTGCTCCAGACAAAGTGCCGAGCAGATTGAGGTAGCGGTTCTGCATCGCCACAGCTTCGCGATCACTGACTGTGGCTTCGCCGACCACGTCCAGGGTAAAGGCTGCAGGCTCGGCTCTAAGCCCGGAGAGAATCGGAATCAGTTCGTCAGTTTTTTCTTCGACGATGAAGCGTCGGGCGAAACTCACAACATTGCGGCGCACCACCGGCGCGACCCATCTGCCCGCCTGAAGCGCCTGGGCGACATAAACCAGCCCGCCTAACGCATGATCCACTCGCGCAAAGTATTCTTCCAAGTGCCGGCCGATTTCGGCCGAAGATTGGAGGCTCGGCAATACGTCGACAAAGCGGAACAAAGCAGTGCGCAGCGAATCGTCTTCCAGCGACCAGTCGATCATTCGACCGAGTAGATCTTTGCCCTCGAACAGCGACGGCTTGTGCTCGGCGGCCTTGCGATAGAGAGACCGCGCCAGTGTCTGAACTGCCTGCTCGGTGGTGTCCGCTCGCGTCGTCATCTCATTTGTAAATGATAGCTGAATCGCTAGCGATCCGTTGATCGCCACTGTTTGTGTTTCTCTAGACCATCATAATACGATCGGCGCCAGCGGTGAAAGACAGCTCGCCGATCGCGCGTTTTTTTCTGCGCAACGAAGTGAGCAACGTATGGCGTGAGAGCACGGTAGAATAGATCAAAGAATGAAACATTCTATGAACGAGCCTGCCCAATCATCGTCTTCAACCATCACCGGCGCCGAAGCGGTGGTTGAGATGCTGCAAGCCCACGAAGTCGAATTGATCTTCGGCCTATGCGGCGATACCAGTTTGCCGTTTTACGACGCGCTCGCGCGCCTGCCGCATGGCATGCGTCACATCCTCGCACGTGACGAGCGCTCCGCCGCGTACATGGCGGACGGCTATGCGCGAGTATCGAAGAAAGTCGGGGTGTGCGAGGGCCCGAGCGGCGGCGGCGTGACGTACATCGTTCCCGGGTTGGCTGAAGCCAATGAATCTTCCGTGCCGCTGCTCTGCATCAATTCGGATATTTCCGTCGCCGCGCGCGGCCGCTATACCTTGACGGCATTGGATCAAGGCGCGCTGATGCGGCCGATAACGAAGTGGAACACTGTTCTCGATCGCGCCGAAGATATACCGGCGGTTTTCCGCCAGGCGTTTCGGCAAATCACCACCGGCCGTCCAGGTGCGGCGCATATCGCTCTCCCCTTCGACGTACAAAATGGTTTAGTGAATCGCACTGAAGTTTGGGGCGAGACAAAGTTCGGCAGCTGTCCGGCCGAACGCAGTGCGCCCGAAGTCGATTCGATCGAACGCGCTACTCGGCTGTTGCGCGCGGCGGCCCGGCCGGTTTTTATTTGCGGCGGCGGTGTCGTAGTCTCCGGAGCGGAGCCGGAACTGCTCGCCCTTGCCGAGCGGATCTCGGCTCCGGTAGCGACGACCATCAGCGGCAAAGGCTCCATCGACGAGCAGCATCCGCTTGCGGCCGGCGTAGTCGGCTCCAACGGCGGGACACCCGAAACTCGGTCCATCGTAGATCAAGCGGACCTGGTCATTTTCGTTGGCTGCCGCGCTGGCTCGGTGACGACTGAACGCTGGCGCCATCCCGTTCCAGGCCAGGTGAAAATCGTTCATCTCGACGTCGACTCCGCAGTGCCCGGAACGAATTATCCAACCGACGCCGCCGTTGTTGGCGACGCCAAACTGGCACTGAGAATGTTGGATGAAGCGCTCGGAGACCTGCGGCGGCCACTCGATGCTGCACTCGTGCAAAACGCGAAAGAACAGAAATTCGCCAAGTTCCAGGCGCTCGCGGAATCGGCGGAAAAACCAATCAAGCCTGAGCGCGTCGTGGCCGCGCTTGCCGGCGCGCTCGATCCCGATGCCATCGTCGTCGCCGACGCCGGCACGCCATGTCCCTACTTGTCTGCTTATTACGAGTTGCGCGGGAGCGGTCGGCGGTTCTTTTCGAATCGTGCTCACGGGGCTCTCGGTTACTCGCTGTCCGCCGCGATCGGCGCTCACCTCGCCAAGACTGCAGTAAAATGCGTCTCGGTGATGGGCGATGGCAGCTTTGGATTTAGCTGCGGCGAGCTCGAGACCGCCGCGCGGTATTACCTGCCGATTACTTTTGTGGTGATTGCAAACGCCAGCTACGGCTGGATCAAAGCCGGTCAGAAGTCCGGCTACGGCAAACGTTACTTCTCGGTGGATTTCGCTCCCACCGATCACGCCGCCGTCGCCAGCGCCTTCGGCGTCAAAAGCTGGCGTGTGACCGACCCCGTAAACGTTGCGATGACGCTGAAAGAAGCACTGGCGTACGGCGGTCCCAGTTTAGTCGATATCGTCTGCCAGCCGCTCGAGGAAGCCAAAGCTCCGGTCTCGGAGTGGATTGCATGAGAAGGCGCTAGGCATTAGACAAGAGTTTTCTTTCTCCCCTATTTGCCTAATGCCTCAGTTCTTCAGTCGCACCTTCGAGCCGAATTGGGCGCAGTCTTCGTCGGTTTTGAGTCCAGCGGCGCGGATGCCGTGGGCGGCGAGTTCCTCGTCGCGCTCCTGAGTATCGCCGGTGACGCCGACGGCGCCGAGCAGTTCGCCATCGGGGTCGCGAATCAGCATGCCGCCGCCCTCGGGAAAAATCTGGTCGTCGGAAGCGCGGATTAGATACTGCATGAACAGCGGCCGTTCTTCGGTGCGCATGCGCACCAATGACGACGAGCGGCCCAGTGCGAGCGCGGCGTAGGCCTTGCCGAAAGCCATCTCGAACCGCATCATCGCGGAATCGTCCTCTTTCTGAAATGCTTTGATCTTGGCGCCGGGCTCGACGACAATCACGCTCATAGGCCGGCAGCTCTGCTCACGAGCGCGGGCAAAGATGGCCGCGATGATCCGATTGGCTTGCTCCAGAGAAATCATCCCAGCCTCCTCGCTTGCGCAAGCTTCGATTCAGTCATCTGCGATGATTGACCACATCTAACTTTGGCCCTGCCAAGCCGAAGGTTTGTAGCCGTTCGCTAGGAACTTTAGCGGAACAGAACCTTAGCAAGCTCAGATCGGTACTTATCGACCAGCGGGTCACCCGGCGGTAAAACGTCGAATATTTGCACCATCGCTTTACGCGCGCCGTCGTCCCGGAATTCGCGGTCGCTTTTCACAATCTTCAGAAACTCACCAAGAGCCTCTTCGAACTTGTCACTGGCAGCCAACGCCTGAGCAAGCTCGAAGCGGGCCTCCAAGCTGTCCGGCTGAGCCGCAAGCTTCTCCCTCAAAATTGCTTCATCGACAGGCTGATCGCCCTGCAGCTGCAAGCGCGCAATCAGACGATCGGCGACCTTTCGTTCTTCGGCGACCGGCGAGATTCTTTCCAGAGTCTGCAGGGCGCCGTCGCGATCGCCTGCATTCATCAGCACGCGACCCAAGCCGAGCAATGATTTTGGGTGATTCGGTTCTGCATCGAGAATGGATTGATAAATTGCTTGGGCCTCAGCTGATTTTCCCTGCTCTTCCAATTCGGCGGCTTCATCGGCTTGCTCATCGTACTCGGAAGGCAAATATCTCGACAGCATTTCGCGCACCGCCGGTTCCGGTAACGCGCCGGTGAACTCGCCGGCGATCTCTCCATCCTTTATCAACTTGACGGCCGGAATCCCCTGGACGCCGAAGGCGCCGGCAAGCGACGGGCTCTCATCGACATTGATCTTGGCGAGCACGAACTTGCCGGAATATTCGTCAGCCAACTTCTCGAGCACCGGACCTAATGTCCGACAGGGACCGCACCAGGGCGCCCAGAAATCAATTAGAACCGGAACTTCGTGCGAACGCTCCAGCACGTCAGCCTCAAAGTTCTCCTCGCCGGCTTCAATGGTCCAATCGTTCATACGTTAAACGTAATCGATTCGTTCGAGAAGATCTACTTGGCGATGATCTCTTTAGCAAAATTGCGCACCTTCGCCGCCACAGGACGCATACAATAGACAATTGTTTCCTGTATCTCATCCTCCGTGGCGCCATTCTCGCGCGCCTTGTCCAAGTGAAGCTTGGCGCCGTGTTCGTGCCCAATGGCGAAGTTCACCGCCATCAAGATCAGCTGGGCGGTTTTCGCATCGAGAGAGCCTTCCCGATATTTTAGATTGAAGAATTCCGCGTCTTTCGGCATGACATCCTCCTTCGTGATTACTGCAACTTATTTATATAAGCTTTGGGCTCGAAAGTCGCGCCGTTGAGCGTGTACACGCTTTTGACTTCCGTGGGATTGCGGATCGTCTGAATCACGTAGCATCCCGCCTCCGCATTGCGCAAAACTTTGGCGATTTTTTCGGCGGGCTCCGTGGAGGTGATCTCGCAACGGGTCTCAACGCCCAAACCCTCCGCGCGAACTGTTTCGCGTAATACCGAACCTTCGTTCTTAAAGCGCGCGGTCACCAACACCCTGGCTTTATCAATGTGCGTTTTGAGCATCTCCCCGTACCGGGAAATCTGGGTAAGCAGTCAGAATCCAACTGCAAGCCCGAAGTACGCGAGTGGCGGAGGCGCCGAGTTGTCGCCGCCGATCCGCTCGGCTTCGTCGCAGTAGACGGTAAAACCCCGCGCATGGCCTTCCTTGCGCATCCGCCCAATGGTCTCGGCATCCGCTTCCAAAACGATTTCCCTTTTGATCAGCATGTCATCAGTCATACTTTTACCTCTTCGAATCGCTATGGTCGCAAGTTACGTGCATTTCAACGATCGTTGCAACTTATCAGAAAGCTAGCCGAATTGTTGGCGCCAATCCACAAGGAGCGTCGATAGATAGCCGAATATCGAGGCTGACGAGACCGAACGTATAGCTTCGATCGGCGGTGTCCCTGCTCTCCCAGGATTTAGACTAGCCGATCCAGAGCTAGTCATTGGATCGTTGCCTCTCCGCGAAAGATGCAGGGTAGGACAAGCGCTGTCTCTCCTCCTCGACATATTCTTCCGAGTAAAGATCCAGCAAAGCTCGTAGCAGAGCGAATACAACCGGGCCCAAAACAATTCCCAGCGCTCCGAACAACGTAATGCCGCCCAATATGCCAAAGAAAAGAAGCAACACCGGCAGACCCAGGCGATTACCGATAAGCAGCGGCTTCAACACGTTATCGACCGTTCCAACAACCCCCAGACACCAGCCCAAGAGTAAAAAGCCCCGCAGCATTTCGCCCTGAAAAAAAAGATAAAGACACACTGGAATCGACACCAACGTCGAGCCGCCCACCGGCAGCAGCGCAAAAAATGCCGTGACTACTCCCCACAATGCGGCAAAAGGAACACCCGCTATTCCATAAGCCAGTCCAGCTAGTAGTCCCTGAATGACGGCAACGACGAACGAGCCATGGACCACAGCAAGAACCGCGTCGACAACGTTTCTGAACAAGCGCTCTTGATGCTCGCGGTCCATGGGTAATAGCCGCTGGATACGGCGGAAGAAATCTTTGCCGTCACGGAGCAAGAAAAACAGTGTGAACAGTGCAATGACGAAATTAACGATCACCAGCAATATGTTCTGGGCGACGCCTTTAACCTGGGAGACGATGAAACCCGAGGATACCTGCGCGCCTTGGGCCAGGATCTCTTTCCAATTGATTTTGAAATCGATCAGGCGGAACGAGATGACATCCCACCAGATCAGAATACTCTGTACCCATGGCGTCTCGGCCCAGCGGGCCATACCGTCATCGCTCATCATCGAACGCACCGTCTGCACCAATGTGATCGCCTCGTCGGTCAGAAACCAGCCGAGCTCGATTCCCGGAATGATAACGAGCAGGGTAATTGCAACGATTACAATCAGAGCGGCCGGCGTGGCCTGCCAGCGCAACAATTTCAGCAACCAGGCGTAGACCGGATAGACCAGAATCGCCAGTATTACGGCCCAGGCAATCGCTTTTAGAAAAGGCGTAAGAATTAGAAAAGCGCAATACAGAATGAGCAGAAGCAGCGCGAAGAAAAACGCCGTGCCCAACCATTGACGATTCACACAAACCCCCTCGGCCGTAAATTGGCTAGCCAACTCTACGCACAAGGTTCGTTGCCTGCAAGCTATGTTGTCGCCAGCTCAGGCGCCGGTGGCGCAGCAATTTTGCTACTGGTCTGGAGCAAATCTACTACTGGCTATTGCCTGCTACAGGGTGCAGCAAGGCATGTTTCGAAGCGATTCGGCAACTTAGCCTCACCCCGCGGCATCGGTCGGCTGGTACAACCCTTGCGCTGAAGAAATTTCGGGGGCGACAGCGAGAGAATACATCGACCATCCACCGTCCATGAAAATGCAAGATCTTCGATCCCGCAATCAGAAATCTAAAATCGCGAATCTAAAATCGGCCGGATTGCTTGTATTCATTTTGCTCGTGGGGGATGCGGGCATGGCCGAGGCGCAGCAGCCAAAAAAGGCCTGGCGGATCGGTTTTATATCCTCAATGTCCCCCGTCGCCTATGCGCATCTGTATAGCGCATTTCAGCAGGGGCTCGGCGATCTCGGTTATGTCGATGGACAAAACGTCATGATCAAAGCACGATGGGCGGAAGGCAATATGGAACGGCTGCCGGAGTTAGCCGCGGAGTTGGTAGGAGACAAAGTCGATCTCATCGTTTCGACCGGAGGGACTCTCACCGCGCTGGCGACGAAAGCGGCGACAACCCATATCCCTGTTGTCTTCACCGCGGGAGGCGATCTCATCAGAGTCGGGCTGATATCCAGCCTGGCTCGGCCAGGCGGCAATCTCACCGGATTGAATTTGCTCACTACCGAGCTCGGCATCAAACGTCTCGAGCTGCTGAAAGAAAGCTTTCCAAAAATTCGCCGCATCGGCATTCTGGGAAATCCCACCAATCCAAATCACGCGATGCAAGTGAACGAAACTCAAGCCGCGGCCAAGCAGCTGGGCTTGCAGGTCCAGGTGCTGGAGGCGCGCAATCTGAACGAGGTTGAGGCGGTGTTTTCAAAGCTGTCGGAAAAGAGCGTCTCTGCGCTGCTCATGCTGCCTGATTCGATGCTCAATGCGCACCGGGACCGAAGCGCCGAGTTGGCGACCAAAAGCCGCGTTCCTGCGATTTTTGAATTTAAGGAGTTCGTCGAAGCCGGCGGTCTGATGAGCTACGGGACTAATATAGTAGCCGTGTACCGGCGCGTGGCGGTCTATGTGGATAAAATTGTCAAAGGCGCCAAGCCGTCCGACCTGCCGGTGGAACAACCGACCAATTTCGAATTTGTAATCAATCTAAAAACTGCCAACCAGATGGGTGTGACCATACCGCCCAACGTTCTGTCAAGGGCGGATAAGGTCATCAGATAAGTCACATCTCGGCGAGTTTATCGTGAGCAAACGTCAAAGCGCGCTAGCCGGTTTCATCACCGCTTCCCCTGCTTATCAACGCACTTGGGCTCAGAAATTAATGAGACAAACAGCCGGCAATAGACTATGGTCGGGCTTCGCTTGCGTCCGCAATCGGGAATAGCCAAGTCGAAGTAACGATCTGAGATCGGCGGTGAAGTTGCAGTCTCCTGTGACTCGCGAGCTGTGCGGGCATGGCGGAAGCGTAGCATGCGCAATTTGCAGGATCCACTTTAGTCTCCAACGTGTGCTGCAGTACCCCCTCTCCTTCCCTTCGGCATCGATGGGCATCGAGCGAAGCCGATCAGTGTAGTCGTCATGTGGAACGCGATCCGCCAAGTAAGCACAAGACCAGCGAGGAGAGACCGCAGGCAGAGAAGCCCTGCGACTTCAGATACCGTTTGCCGCGTCCGTGCGCCGGCGGTGCATCACACGATCAGGTAGCTGATAGAAAAACTAGCGTGAGAAAGATTTCCTTGATAGTTCTCAGTGCCGCGCTCTTAATGTTGACGGTTCCGGCACGGGCGCAGCAGGCGGCGAAAGTTTCTCGCATCGGCTTCATGGCGGGTGTGAGTCCCCCTCCCACCGAACCTTCGCGCTCTAACATGGAAGCTTTGCGCCACGGCTTACGAGAACTCGGTTATGTCGAGGGGAAAAACATCGTCATCGAATCCCGATGGGCCAACGGTAAACTCGATCGCCTGCCGGAACTCGCGGCAGAACTCGTCGGCCTTCAGGTCGACGTTATCGTAACAGGCGGAACGCCGGCGGTCATCGCCGCCAAGCAAACCACCAGCACGACCCCGATTGTCGCGGCAAGCGCAGACAACCTGGTAGAGGCGGGCGTGGTTGCAAGTCTCGCCCGGCCTGGGGGAAACGTTACCGGATCGACAAGAGTCGATGCGGACTTCAGCGCAAAGCGGCTGGAGCTTCTCAAAGAAACATTTCCCAAGCTGTCTCGTCTCGCCGTACTTTCTCATGGCGCCTTAGGAGGCGATCAGGAGGAGCTGGAAGAAACTCAGGCAGTAGCAAACGCTTCAGGCGTTCAGATCGAATCCTTTCACGTACAGGACCCTAGCCGGTTTGGTAGCGTTTATGCCGAGATGAAAAAAAAGCGCGTCGATGCCCTGATCATTTTTACCAGTAGCTTTACTTCCTTTCATCGGAGAACGCTCCTGGAGCACGCCACCGCGAACCGTCTGCCAACCATGTGCGCTCAGGCGGCATGGATCGAAGCCGGTTGTTTCATGTCCTATGGACCGAACCTTACTGAATTTTACCGGCACGCTGCTTAC
The DNA here is from genome assembly GCA_036378835.1 of Binatia bacterium. Taxonomy (GTDB): domain Bacteria; phylum Desulfobacterota; class Binatia; order UBA9968; family UBA9968; genus WHTF01. Next base: position 12,281 of record DASUVS010000246.1, read on the forward strand.
TTCGTCGACCGGATCTTAAAAGGGGCCAAGCCGGCAGATCTTCCAGTTGAGCGTCCACGAAAATACGAGTTGATCATCAATCTGAAAACAACAAACCAGCTGGGGCTGACCGTACCACCGAACATTCTGGCGCGAGCGGACAGGGTGATTCGTTAGTTCGTGAGCTATGCGGCGCAACAATCACAAACGCGTTAACGCTGAAAGCTCAAGAATTGAAATCATTCTTTGCCTGCTGCCCGTCATATTCCTGATGAATGTTTCCATCACTGACGCGCAGCAATCCCAAAAACCATTCCGGCTCGGTTATATCGCAACGGTTGCGGCGGACGCCGGCAATCCTAACTTTCAGGCGTTCCGGCGAGGGCTGCGGGATCTCGGTTATGTTGAGGGGAAAAATATTCTTATTGAACATCGCTCCGTCGAAGGTCGAACGGAACGAATCCCGAATCTTGTCAACGACATGGTGCAACTCAAGGTCGATATCATTGTCTCTGCTATGTCAGCAGCGATCCAAGGAGCAAAGGAGACAACCAAAACTATTCCCATCGTAATGATAGCAGCTCGGGACCCAGTTAAGAGTCGATTTGTCGCCAGCTTGGCGCAACCGGGTGGGAACATAACGGGCGTTACCAGAGTCACGGAAGAACTAGCTGGAAAAAGGTTGGAGCTCCTTAAGGAGACGGTGCCACAGGTAACTAAGATAGGCGTGCTTCAACAGGTACACGCTACAACCTCGCTGGATGCAATGAACGACTATGAAGCCGCGGCGCATGGTCTAAACCTCACCGTTCATTCCCTGCCCGTGAGAGATCCTGATCTTGATTTCACGCCGGCATTTCGAGACGGCGCCAAGGAGCGCGTGAGTGCGCTGATAACGGTTACGACTCCGTTATTTGTCCGTCGTGCAAAGCGAATAACGGAACTTGCTATAAAGCATCGATTGCCGTCGATGTTCGAGGGAAGTGAGTACCCGGATGCCGGCGGCTTGATGTCCTATTCAGGTAATGACGCGGAGACATTCCGCAGAGCGGCTGCATATGTCGATAAAATTCTCAAAGGCGCCAAGCCCGCCGATCTTCCAGTCGAACAGCCGACGAAATTCGAGCTGGTAATCAATCTGAAAACGGCCAAGCAAATCGGGATCACGATTCCGCCGAGTGTGCTGGCCAGAGCCGACAAAGTAATCCGATGACCGAACAATCTAAAATCAAATCGAAAATCAAAAACCGATGGATTCCGCCGCACGTGCTAGCACGAGCGGACAGCGTGATGCGGTAGAGAAATGATAAGGGGCAAAAAAATACTCAAGTTTCTTCCCTATGTTCTGCTTCTCGCGCTTTTCTCGTATGCCGACGCTCAGCAGTCAACCAACTCATCGCGACGGATAGGTTACCTAGGCGGTGGATCGGTCGAACTCGAAAAAGTCTGGCTAGATGCTTTTTTACAAGGACTGCAGGAATTGGGTTATTTCGAAGGCAAGAACATCATCGTCGAGCGACGCTACGCGGATGGACGGTACGAACAACTGCCGGCCCTTGCGGCGGAACTCATCCGGCTTAAGATAGACATCATCGTTGCCGCAAGCACGCCGGTAGCTCAAAGCGCCAAGAAGACCACTAGCTCGATCCCGATCGTCATGGTCGTCGCAGATCCGATCGGTACGGGGCTCGTTGCCAGTCTAGCGCGGCCGGGAGGGAATATAACCGGCCTCTCGGATTTTCACGCCGATTTAGTGACGAAGCGTTTGGAATTGCTCAAAGAGGTTGTCACGTCATTGTCTCGCGTTGCTGTGCTCTCGAATCCGGCGAGCCCCACGTGCTCGACACAATTGAAAGACCTCAACACAGCCGGACCGGCGCTAGGCCTTACGCTCATTGCCATAGAGGCGACAAAGCCGGAAGATCTCCCTAACAGTTTTTCTAGAATAAAAGAGGCACGGGTCGGAGCGGTCTTTGTTTGTGGCGACCGGATGTTCAACACTCATCGACAGCAAATTTTCGAGCTCGTGAACAACAATCAATTGCCGGCAATTTATTCAACTAAGGAATATGCGGATAGCGGCGGCCTGATGTCTTATGGTGCGAACTTTCCTGAGTTGTATCGCCGTGCCGCGACGTACGTGGACAAAATTCTAAAAGGCGCCAAGCCCGCCGAGCTTCCGGTCGAGCAGCCAACCAAATTCGAGCTGGTGATCAATCTGAGAACCGCCAAGCAGATTAGTCTCACCATCCCACCGAACGTGTTGGCGCGGGCGGATAGGGTGATCAAATGATAAAGTATCGCGCAACTGTTCTTTGGCTGATTGGTTTAATCTTCGGCAGTATCCATCCTGCCGAAGCGCAGCAGCTGGCCAAGAAAGTCACGCGTATAGGCGTTCTGTCACCTGGCTCCCTTCCTCTAGGGCCTCTTGAGGCATTCCGACAAACTCTGCGTGAGGTCGGGTATATTGACGGGCAGAACATCACCATCGAGTGGCGATTTGCTGAGGGCAAAAATGATCGACTTCCGGAGCTTGCGGAAGATCTGGTCCGCCTCAAAGTAGACGTGATTTTTGTAATTAATACCCAGGCGGCGCAGGCTGCCAAGAAGACCGCGGGAACAATTCCCATCGTCTTCGCCAGAGTCTCGGATCCGACTCGAACGGGCCTCGTCGCGAGTCTTTCACGGCCGGGTGGCAACATCACGGGATTGTCAAACGTCGCTGATGAGTTGGGCGGCAAGCGGCTTGAGTTATTGAAGGAAACCCTTCCACACGTCTCACAACTTGCGGTGCTTTGGAATTCTGGAAATCCCGGCGTGGCACTTATCGTGAAGGAGATGGAGTTTGCCAGTCCTCGGCTAAACGTGCAGCTTCACAGCGTGGGGATGCGAGAGCCGAAGGATTTTCTCACCGCCTCTGAAACCCTGACAAAGGGACGCTTCGGTGCGCTTTTCGTTTTAGATGACTTGTTAGTGACCTCCTACAAGCGCGAAATCATGGATTTGTCCCAAAGAAATCGGCTGCCTGTGATTTCCCTGTACGCTGAATTCGTCAACATCGGTGGTCTTATGGCCTATGGGCCGAGCATCCCGGAGATGTACCGGCGAGCCGCGCTGTACGTGGACAAAATTCTCAAGGGTGTCAAGCCGGGCGAATTGCCAGTGGAACAGCCGACAAAGTTTGAACTCGTTATCAACCTCAAAACTGCCAAACAGATCGGTCTGAAGATTCCGCCGAATGTGCTGGCGCGGGCGGACAAAGTCATAAAGTGAAGGTCCTGAGGAGCAAACGGTCACTCGTCAGCCGAAGCGTGATCGAGCCGGCTCTTGCCGTCCTACCTTTTGCGATGTGCTCCCCCATTAAAGCGCAGGATGAAGGGCAGGAGCCGATGAAAATTCTTCGCATTGGATTTCTCATTTGCAGATCGGTCTTACCATTCCTCCGAATATAAGGTTAAAGAGGCGATAAGGTTATCTGCTGAGACGTAACGAGAAGACCTCAATGACTTTAAAATTTTTCTGTGCTGCTTTAACTCTTATGTTCGGTGGTTTTTCCGATTATGCGGAGGGGCAGCAGCTAGGAAAAATACAACGAGTAGGGTTTTTACAGAGACGAATCGCTCCTACCGCCGACAATCCGGACCCTCTCGGTGATGCCTTACGGCAGGGATTGCGAGAGCTCGGGTATATTGAAGGCAAGAATATCGTAATCGAGCAACGCTATGCGGGCGGGAAAATTGACATTGTTCCTGCTGTAATCGCTGAGCTGATACAGCTGAAAGTTGATGTGCTGGTCGTTGCTAGTTCACCGATAATTCATGCAGCCAAGCAGGCGACCAAGACCATTCCAATTGTCATGATTGCCCAAGTGGACCCGGTTGCCGCCGGATGGATCGACACACTGGCGCGACCGGGAGGAAATCTCACCGGACTAACCCGAATGACCCGAGACCTAAATGCAAAAAGATTGGAAGTACTAATGGAAGCGGTACCAGGAATATCACGGGTGGGAGTTCTTGTCGATGCAAGTAGTCCTGAGACAGCAAGTGCGAACCTGAAGGAGTATGAGGTTGCAGCGCGAGGGCGACAAATCAGCATTCAAATAGTAGAAGTGCGCGGTCCGAAGCCCGATTTTGAACGAGCATTCCAATCGGCCAAGGGGCGCATTGACGCACTTATCACTACTCGCGATGCGTTGACGGCAAGTTACCCTAATCGAATTGCAGAGCTTGCAATCCAAAGCCGACTTCCTTCAATGCACGCGGATGATTCATACGTTAGGGCCGGCGGGCTCATGTCGTATGCTACCAGCGACTCCGAGCAGTTCAGACGCGCTGCAATATATATTGATAAAATATTGAAGGGTGCCAACCCCGCTGATTTGCCTGTAGAACAACCGACTAAGTTTGAATTCGTTATTAACCTGAAAACCGCACAACTGATCGGCCTCGCGATTCCGCCGAATGTTCTGGCGCGGGCGGATAAGGTTATTAAATGACAGTCGTCAGGCATCAATGGTCGGTCGTTAGCTTTTTGCTTTGCGCCACGCTCTGTGCATCGTTCTCCCATGCTGAGGGCCAGATAACTAACAAACTTGCACGAATCGGTTATCTGACCGGTAGCGGCTCATCTACTAGTGATGCCTTTAGGGGCGAATTGCGGGGGTTGGGCTACGCGGACGGCAAAAACATCACCATCGACTTCCACACAGCGCAGGGCCGCCTTGGTAATCTACCAAAACTTGCCGATAAAATAGCGGCTTCATCTGTGGATGTCGTTTTCGCCGCCGATTTTAATTCTGCGGTCGCGGCTAAGAATGCCACTCAAAGGATACCGATCGTTTTTCAGACACTCGGAGATCCTGTCGCAAGCGGCTTGGTTGAGAGCCTGTTCCGACCTGGACGAAATCTAACTGGCGTTGCCGGGTTTGGGCCCGAGCTGGGGGGAAAGCGGCTCGAGATCATTAAAGAAGTTGTTTCCGGGATTTCCCGGGTGGCGCTTCTAACGGATCCCTCGAATGCGGCGAGTGCTGTGACTTTGCGCGAAACACAGCTGGCCGCGAATTCACTCAACGTGAATCTGCAAGTGTTTAAAGTAAACAACCCGATCGAGCTAAAGAACGCGTTCGTATTGATGCGAAAAAGCCAGGCAGGTGCTTTGCTGGTCAATCACGATCCGACCCTAACGGCACAACGCACTTACATCGTTCGCCTAGTTGAAGAGGCTCGCCTCCCGGCTATCTACATAGAATCACTATGGGAACAAAGCGGAGGACTGATAGTTTACGGACCCAATCTGTCGAAGCAATTTCGTCGTGCTGCTACTTACGTGGATAAAATTCTCAAAGGCGCGAAGCCTGCGGAATTGCCTGTGGAGCAGCCGACCAAGTTCGAGCTGGTAATCAATTTGAAGACCGCCAAACAGATCGGCCTCACAATTCCGTCAAACGTGTTGGCACGGGCGGACAGAGTGATCAAGTGAATTTTGGATTTTCGATTTAACGCCAAGAGAACAAACTGATGAACGCATTCCCTTCGAAGTGTCTTTCCGACAATCGGAAATCGGCAATCCAAAATCCAAAATGGTTAGTGATTGTTACTCTCGCTGTCGCATGCGCAATGTGTGGGACTCGCGCCGAGGCGCAACAGGCAGGGAAAGTCTTCCGCATAGGGTTCCTGGAACGAAGCACGGCTGCCGGTAGCGCGGTTCTCTTGACTGCGTTCCGGGAAGAGATGAGCAAGCTGAGCTGGATTGAGGGGAAAAATATCACGATCGAAGTCCGGTTTGCAGATCAAAAACTTGAGCGCCTGCCTGAGCTGGCGGCCGAACTGGTGGGTCTAAAGGTAGACGTGATCGTTACCGGTGGCTCGGGACCAACGAGTTTCGCTAAGAAAGCAACCGCGACGATTCCCATTGTCTTTGCGCAGGATCCCGATCCTGTGGGGAATGGGTTCGTCCGCAGCCTGGCGCGGCCGGAAGGCAATGTCACCGGAACCTCGGGTTTAGGAACCGAGCTAAACAGCAAAAGGCTTGAAATACTCAAGGATACAGTGCCCAAGCTCGCCCGAGTTGGAATTCTGCGGCAGCAGGCAGGCGGCATAACAGAAGGCATTACAATGAAAGAAGTCAAGCCTGCGGCGCAGGCGCTAAAGCTAAAATTGGAAGAGATCGAGATTCAACTCGTCGACGCCAAAGGTTTAGCGAGCGCCTTTCAAACGGCAAAGCAGAAGCAGGTCAACGCGATTATGTGGAGTGGCGGTCGCGCCATTTTCGGCGAAAGAAAGCGCATCGTGGAGCTTGCCGGCGAACACCGGCTGCCTGCTATTTATTTCCAGAAGGAATTTGTCGACGAGGGTGGCCTCATGTCCTACGGAGTGGACTACGACGATCTTTTCCGCAAGTCCGCCCACTACGTCGACAAGATCTTGAAAGGCGCCAAACCGGCTGATCTTCCGGTACAGCAGGCGACAAAGTTTGAGTTCGTCACCAACCTTAAAGCAGCAAAACAGATTGGTCTGACAATTCCCGTCAACGTGCTTGAGCGGGCAAATAGAGTGATCAAATAACATTTTGGATTTTCCGATTTTAGATTTTGGATTTAAAGCCGGTTACCTTGATGCAACCACTGCTTCCGCTAGCGCGGCCCAGTTGGAGACATTCCGCCAGGAGCTGAGCAAGCTCGGCTGGATCGACGGAAAGAATCTCGTTTTTGAATACCGGTTTGCCGAGAATAAACCTCAGCGCGTACCCGAGTTGGCGGCAGAATTAGTTCGTCTCAAGGTTGATCTGATCGTGACCTCAGGGAACCCGCCGGCATTGGCAGCCCAGAAAGCGACCTCGACTATCCCCATAGTCATGGGCGCTACAAACCCCGTGGCTCTAGGTCTGGTTGCCAGCCTGGCGCGACCAGGCGGGAAT
>DASUVS010000247.1:0-4692 GCA_036378835.1 Binatia bacterium
CGATGGGTTGGGCTGGCTCGATTTCCTGCAGCGCTTCGGATTGGGTGGTTGTCTGGCCGATGACATGGGACTCGGCAAAACAGTTCAGGTATTGGCGTTGTTGGAATCGCGCCGCGACTCCTATGCCCGTGGCGAACGCCAAACGCCGCGGCCTTCATTGGTTGTGGTCCCGCGTTCGCTGGTGTTTCATTGGAAGAGAGAGTCCGCGCGATTTACGCCTAAGCTGCAATTTCTTGATCATACCGGTTCATTCCGCGCAAAGCCCGGCGAGCATTTCAGCGACTACGATATTGTCATCACGACCTACGGCACGCTCCGGCGCGATGCCTTGGAATTCAAAGCCCAGCGGTTCGACTACTGTGTTCTTGATGAAGCGCAGGCAATTAAAAATGCCGGAACATTGTCGGCCAAAGCGGCGCGCCTGCTCCGCGCCGACCACCGCCTAGCCATGAGCGGCACTCCGGTCGAAAACCATTTGGGTGAGCTCTGGAGTTTGTTCGAATTTCTCAACCCCGGTCTCTTCGGCACTGCCACCGTATTTGGCCGCGCCGGGCGCAACCCCGATCCCGCCACCCGTAATTTGTTGGCGCGGGCGCTGCGGCCGTTTGTGCTCAGGCGCACCAAAAGCCAGGTGGCGCGTGAGCTTCCGGCGAAGACCGAGCAAACGATTTACTGTGATCTGGAGGGGCGCGAAAAGAAACAGTATGAGGAGTTGCGCACCTACTACCGTGCTCGGTTGTTGAAAGACTTCGAACAGGGCGACCGTAGTCGCGTGAAGTTCCAGGCTCTCGAGGCGCTGCTGCGTTTGCGACAGGCTGCTTGCCATCCCGGCCTCATTGACAAGAGCAAAGTTGGCGAACCCAGCGCTAAGCTCGATCTTTTGATGGGGCAACTCGAGCAAGTGCGCGAGGAGGGACATAAAATTCTGGTGTTCTCCCAGTTCACCAGTTTGCTCGCCATTGTCCGTGATCGCCTCGACCGTGACCAAGTTGCTTATGCCTACCTGGACGGCCGGACCCGCGACCGTGAGGCGCGGGTGGAGGAGTTTCAGAACGATCCGAACATCAAGCTATTTCTCATCAGCCTTAAGGCAGGCGGGCTGGGACTCAATTTGCACGCCGCTGAGTACGTCTACCTTCTTGATCCCTGGTGGAACCCAGCAGTAGAAGCTCAGGCCATCGACCGCGCCCATCGCATCGGCCAAACCCGCCAAGTATTTGCTTACCGTCTGATTGCGCGAGATACCGTCGAAGAAAAGGTGCTCGAGTTGCAGAAAAGTAAACGCGATCTGGCCGATGCCATCATTACCGCGGATAACAGCTTGCTGCACAATCTAACCCGGGAAGACCTCGAGCTGTTACTGTCCTGAGAGTTTTACTCGAGGGTTCAACGGTTTGAAGATAAGCCAATAGCTCGATGCACAAGGGTTGGTATCTAACAATGCTGAATCGAACTTAAACAGGCTGCCGGGTCTGCAATATGAAACTATCCCCGCCTCAGCGCTCTCTGTCTCGGCGGTGAACCAATCCGATCTTTTCCATATGACAGAGACAAACTACAGAGAAGTTTAAACAATTGTAGTCACCGCTCTAGTCGCGGCGATATTCAATCTGGAACCTCGTCTCCCTCTCCGTTAGCCATTCCCGATTGACTTTTGCGCACTCGTCTCTATAAGCTCACGCAGTCGGTTGGATGGACCAAGGAGGATCTCTCATGACCTATGACGTACTCATCAAAGGCGGCCGCATTTACGATGGCAGTGGATTGCCTTCCTATCTCGGCGATGTGGCGGTTAAAGACGGCCGCATCATTGAAATCGGCCGGATCGACGGCAGCGCCCATCGAGTCGTGAATGCCGACGGACTTGCGGTGTCGCCGGGCTTCATCGATTTTCACACGCACCTAGATGCCCAGCTCTTATGGGATCCACTGGCCACTTCTTCCTGTTACCACGGTGTCACGACCGTCATTCCCGGAAATTGCGGGCTGTCTTTGGCGCCCTGTAGGGAACAGGATCGCGAGGTGATACTGAAAAGCTTCGAGCGCGTTGAAGCGATTACGCTCCCGGCTCTGAAAGCCGGAGTGAAGTGGGGCTTTACTGCGTTTGGGGAGTACCTCGCCGCCCTTCGCGGTAACCTCGGGATCAACGTCGCATCGCTCGTAGGCCACTGTGCATTGCGCCAATTCGTTATGGGCCAGGCTTCCATCGAGCGCGCCGCGACCGCGGCGGAAATTCATCAGATGAAAGAAGTGCTAAAAGCCAGCGTGCGCGCGGGCGCCGCCGGTTTTTCGACCAATCAAAATCCGGTTCACATGTATGCCGACGGCACGCCGATCCAGAGTCGCTTTGCCACCGACGAAGAAATTATTGAGCTCGCTTGCGCGCTTGGCGAAATCAACCAGGGCGCCGTGCAGATTTCCCGCGGCTCCCTCGGTGTTTCCGTGCCGATGCGCGAGAGCGTGCAGTTGTTCGACGAGATCTCGAGTCGTTCGGGCCGGCCGGTGATCTGGCAAAGCATCACGCACCGCTGGGATAAGCCCAACGAATGGCGCCAGCTTTTGGATCTCGCCAAAGAGTCGATCGACCGCGGTGTGCAATCCTATCCGTTATGCAATGCGCGTCTGTTCAACAACCGGCTCACGATGAAGAACGCTCAGGTATTCGATGACCTGCCGACCTGGAAAGCAATCCTGTTCTTACCGCTCGAAGCGCGCATCGAAGCGATCAAAGATCCGGAGACCCGCAAGAAGATGCGCTATGAGGCGGTAGAAGAAAAGAAGTCCTCGCGATTTTCGCGCCGCTGGGATCTGGTTTATCTCATCAACGCCGTCAAACCGGAAAACAAGCACCTGGAAAAGAAGAGCGTGGCGGAAATCGCCAAAATCCGTGGCAAGGATGTCATCGATGCTTTTCTCGATCTCTCGCTCGAGGAAGGATTGGACACTGAATTCCAAACCTCCAGCACCAATGGGGACGAGAAGGCCGTGGCCGAGATCATCCGCAGCCCCTATGTGCTGGTCGGCCAGTCCGACGCTGGGGCGCATCTAATCTACGATGCCGGCTTTGGCTACTCGACTCGCCTGCTCGGTTACTGGGTGCGCGAGAAGAAAATCATGAGCCTCGAAGAGGGTGTGCGCAAGCTGACGTTCATGGTCGCATCGATTTTTGGCCTGCAATGGCGCGGCTTGCTGCGGCGCGGGATGGCCGCGGATTTGTGCATCTTTGATCCGACGACGATCCGCGAATGCGAACCGGAAATGGTGCAAGACTTGCCGGGGAACGAGAAACGCTTCATCCAGAAGGCGACCGGCATTGAGATGACGATCGTCAATGGCCAAGTGTTGGTAGAAAAAGGCGATCATACCGGCGCGCTTCCTGGTAGTGTTTTGGGAAACGGCAACGGCCACGGGCTGCAAGCGGCGGCGTAGAAATTAAAGCGGAGTAAGAGTTAAGGAGAGAACGCCCAATGTACTACGGTGCGCGAGGAATCGTCGGGTTAGTAAAGCCAACCTACCGGCCGGGATCCATGGAAAGCTTCATCAAGCTCATGCCGGAGGGGGTCGGCTTTATTCCCGCTCACGCAGGCATTCGCGCCGGCAATGAACAGGAGCTGCAAGAAGCCTTGACGGTTGCCGAAAAGAAAGTGGCTCGCTTGGCGGAATTGGGCGCGGACGTGGTGATGATCATGGGGGCGCCGCCGACAATGGTGCGCGGCCACGGTGCCGACCGTGCGATCGCCGATTCGTTGACCAAAAAATATAAAATTCCCGTGACCGTGGCGACCATCGCTCAGGTGGATGCTTTCCGGGCGCTGGGAATGAAAAAACTGGTCGGCATTACTTATTTTCAAGACGATATGAACCAGCGGTTCGCAAGGTTTTTGCGGGACGACGGTTTCGAAGTCAAAGCGATGAAAGGGATCGATGTTCCTTTCAAAGATGCCGGCAAAACTCCGCCCGAAGCGATCTATAATTTCGCCAAAAAGACCTTTATCGAACACCGGCCGGTAGATGGCATTTACATGCTCGGCGCTGGCTGGAACAATTTGCCGGTGATCGAGATGCTCGAGCGAGATCTCAAGACTACGGTGGTGTCGAGCATTCCCGCGCAGGTGTGGGCCACCAAGAAAATTCTGCACCTCAACGAACCGGTAACCGGTTACGGCCGGCTGCTGGCGGAGATGCCGTAAAATCCATGATGGAGCGTTGAAGTGATGAGAAGGATTCGGATCCTGACGGTTATTGTGTTTGTGGTCGCTGTCGGACTATCGGTGCCGGCTTCAACCGTTAGAGCGCAGAGCGTAAGAGAAAAGGCTGAAGCTGAAGGTAAGTTGATGTTTTATGCCACCTTCAACGCCGTCGACTCGAAGATGCTGGCCGATGGGTTCAAGCAAGCCTATCCAAAGATCGACGCCACCTTCTACCGAGCTACCGACGCCGCTATTATGGAAAGGATCTTGACCGAAAATCGCGCCGGGCAGAATCTCTGGGATGTCGTTGTGACGACAAGTTTCTACGGTCACAACTTAACCAAACGAGGTCTGTTTGCAGCCTACGATTCACCCGAGCGCAGGTTTTTCAAAGAGGGCTACAAAGACCCGCAAGGAGCGTGGACTTCGGTCTATACCAACTACGCCGCGTTCGGCTACAATACGAGTACGGTGCCCAAAGGCAGCATACCCCAGTCCTATG
>DASUVS010000248.1:0-21992 GCA_036378835.1 Binatia bacterium
TTTTCCTTTCGGTCCCGGCCGCACCGGCTCCCCGCCCTGAAAATCGAAGGTGATGGCGACCGCAACTCGATTATTATTGGGCCACGCGATTTGCCCCTTGGCATGGTTCTCGACGATCATACGACCTCCTCGGTTGTCATCTCAAAGATGATCGACTCTAAATGAGTTTCGTTGGCCGTGTCAATCCGTCGTTGGCGGTGATTGAAACAAAACGCCGATCGCGTTGACCTGCATCTGACGCTTATGCTATCGAAAGTTTTTAGCGAACCGCCAAAGATTTGCCGCCCGTCCTTCAATCGGCTACGGGAGATTTATGGGATTTACCCGACTGAAAATATTGTTGATCGCAGTTTTTTTGTTCACGCATCAGTGGATCGCCGGCGCCTGGGCGCAAAGCAAAAAACCGGTCTCCACGGCCGAGCTCGCCGCTTACGCCGGCGCCGATCGCGAGCAGCGGCTGGTCACGGGCGCCAGAGCTGAAGGCAAGGTCGTTTGGTACACTTCGCTCGCAGGCAGCTCGTACAAAGATCTCGCCAACGGCTTCGAAGCAAAGTATCCGGGAATTAAAGTCGAGACCTATCGAGGTACGAGCACCGATATCATGACCCGGATCACGGCCGAGGCCCAGGCCAAACAGATCCTCGCTGACGTTTTGGAAACGACGGTGCCGCCGCTGACTTATTTGCGCGAAAATAAACTGCTTGTCGCCTACACCTCTCCCCATCTGAAAAATTTCCCCGCCAACACAAAAGAAGACGCCGGTCGAGGGCTCGTCTACTGGGCGGTCGATCGCGAGACATACAGCGGCGTCGGCTACAACACGAGGCTGATTCCCGCCTCTGCTGTCCCAAAGAAATATGACGATCTTTTAAAACCCGAGCTCAAGGGGAAAATCGGCTTCGTTTCCAACGAAACCGGAGTAAGAGCGATCGGCGCGATGGTCAAGCTTAAAGGTGAAGAGTTCGTCAAGAAACTTAAGGCGCAGGAGGTAATTCTGCAGTCCATATCCGGGCGAGCGATGGCGGACCTGGTTGTTTCCGGTGAAGTTCCCCTCTCCCCGACAATCTTCCGGGACCATGCCATCGAGGTGAAAGGCAAAGGAGCTCCGGTGGATTGGGTACCGATGGATGTCGTACCGACCAATACCGGCGGCGTAGCGATCACGGCCCAGGCGGCGCGGCCGCATGCCGCGGTGCTGATGGCCGATTTTCTTCTCAGCCCTGAAGGGGCAAAGATTCTCGGCGACTTGAACTATGGCGGTCCTCTGAAGCCTACGCCCTACAAACTTTGGTACCCTGAAGCGGGGATGTCTATGGCCCAGTACGAACAATCGATGGAACGATGGGAGAAGCTGCTCCGGGAAATCGGCCGCAAATGAAGCTCGAATTCACAACCTTGGCGCCTTACCAAGATCCGTGATCGTCAACAAAGCTCGTACATCTACTCAGGCCGGTTGAATCGGCCCCCCAACGGCGCCTAAGGCTTAGCTGACGGTGCATAGCAGGAATCCGTGTTCCGCGTGAAGGTCTCAAGCTATTCGATCACTTCCGGTTTCTTGCCGAGACCGGACATCGGATCGGCAACGTGCATCAGATCGTCAGCTCAACCTGGCCCGCACTTCCAACTGCCTGCGTGGAAGTTCCGCGATTTCGCGATCTGGTTCTCCTTGAGCTCGGACAGCTGCTTCGATCGCTCGGCGTCATCGGGATAGAGCCATTGATTCGGTGCTCAGAATTCTCCCCCGCGCCGGTCAGCGGTCGCCCCTTAGCTCCAACTCTGAGCTCGAGACTCCATTCTCCTATCTGAACATTTCCCTGAACTTCTTGCTCCAGTCCTCCAGCTCTTCTTTGCTCGGCAGCCGCATTACGACGATTTGGTCGTCTTTCACATCTTTTTTGAACTTGTGGTCGGCCTCGGGGTGGAATACGTACTCGCCGTAATTCCCAAAGATGGTTTGCGCTTCAGGGCCAACAAAAAAATCCGTGAACAGGCGCGCCGCATTCGGGCGCGGCGCCTGCCGGTTGATCGCCACGAAACTCAGCGAGGACAGGTATTTGTTCATGCGAACGTATTCGATCGGTCCCGGGTACTGGTATTTATCTTTGATGTAGCCGAGCGCAACCTGAACCTCTCCGGAAGTCAGCGGCTGGATCGTATCCGCAAGGCTCCGTCCGACCCGAGGATCATTTTTCGCCCAACCTTCGACGACCTTGAGCCATTTCGGGCCGATAATCTTGTCGAGGTTGAGAACGAACTGCAGTGTGGTCACATGGATCCCAGGATTGGCCATGCCGAACTTGCCCTTCCACGTGGGATCGACCAGTTCTTCCCAGGTCTTCGGCGCCTCCGACGCTTTCAATAGCTGATGGTTGAAGTTGATCCCGTACGGGAGCACGCGCCAGGGCGTCATTTTTTTGTCCGCATCGAGAAACTGCTTGGGATAGCCTTTTGCCGCTGGTGGCTCGAAGACAGCAAAGAGATTTTTCTCATCGAGGCTGGCCATGACGACTTCATTGCCGAGGGTCACGTCAAATCCTGGCTTGCCCGCGCGCGCCTCGGCTAGCGAACGATTGATCAGCTCAGTCGCATCGCCGCGCCAGTGGCGCAACTTGATGCCGTATTTCTTCTCGAAGGCATCGCCGACGGCTTTCGATGAACTGACGGTAATGGCGCCATAGAACATCACCTCGCCTTCCTTCTTCGCCGCTTCGATCAGCTCCGGTGTGATTTGCGCCAGAACCGTCATGGGTAACGTAAAAACAAGCACGGCGATCGTCAGTGCCGCCTGCAAAACCAGTTGCAACATTCTCTCCTCCTCGAAGGTTTGGACTCTTGTATCGCCGAGAATAGACTCCGGTCTCAGGCTTCGTATCGGTATTGTGATAACTCACTTACCGTTACCTCCACGAACGTCATTACGCAGCGCGGCCGCGGAGTTTCCTCGGCGCCGCAACTTAACGACAGCGTAAACGCATCTTCGCGATTCACTCGGCCACGTCATACTCCGTGCTGAAGAAACCGCAGGAGCACAGGCGCTATGGCGGCATTTGGCTCTTGGTCTACACGGCGGCGCGCCGGATTGTCATCCGCCAAGGTAAACCAGTGGTGACCGGCTCCGGGAATCAACATATCTTCGACTGAAGCGTCTTTAGCGTGCAGCCCGGCAACAAATCGCTCGGATTGATTGTGATGCACTATCGCATCCTGGTCGCCGTGTATGATGAGGTACCTGGTCGCCGGCTTACCGGCGAATTTTTGCAATCGATGCAGTGGCGAGAAATCCTCGTAATCCCCTTTCGCCTCCGGGTAAGGTCTTCCCATAAGCTTGACGACGGGATCGTCGGTACGCTTGGGCGGCTGCGTTACGCGCCACCAATCCGGCAGATCGTAGATGCCGTAGACTCCGACCATAACGCGAATGCGTTTCGCTGTCGTTTCGTGCAGCGACAGCATCGCCGCCATGTGGCCGCCGACGGAATCTCCAACCGTCCCGATGCGCGCCGGATCGATATGCAGCGAGGCTGCGTTCGCAATCAGCCAATCCAATGCCCGACAGACATCCTCCCACACACCCGGCCAGGCTGGACTGACTTGACTCGAAAGGCGGTAATCCACCGCGATCACGCCATAGCCTCGCTCCGCCAGCCAGGGTCCCCAACTCTTGTACTGTCGTTGCGAGCCGCGCAACCACGCGCCGCCGTGTAAACACAGCAGGGCCGGATTCGGCCCGGCAGTCGTAGGTAGGTAGATGTCGACGCAAAGATTGCCTTCCGGCCCGCCGCCGTAAGGCAAATCCAAGCGAACTTCAACGTTGCTCTTATTGCTCTCGCTCATATGAAGTGCTTCCTCGTGGGGAAAAGCGGCCTTGATCAGATATTGACCTGAATATTTAGCTGCACAAGTTCGCGTTTGGTTCGCGTATCATGCCAGCACACGGCGGAAACCAATCGCATCCCCTTACTTTTGTTGCCGTGAATCGAAATCGTGCAGGCAAAGGCATTTTCTCCCGCGCCTGAATAACGCGGGCTGCACCCGGCGACTGTTTACGCTCCCAGCGCGATCGCGGTGATGCAGGGCAAGCCGTCGATCAGCGTCCGCGCGCGGCCGGATGGCGCGATCTCGACAACCTCACCGTCGGCAGTGGCGACCAACACTCCCTTGCCGTCGGGCGCGGCGCACATGTCCATGACTCCTCCCTGCATGTTTTCATTCAGCAGCTCCCAGTCGGCGCCGTCGCGCGATTTGAATATCGCGGTCTTGGCCCGACCGGCGCGTGTCCATGTGCGCGGGCGGTCCTGGGTGATTCCCAAATAAATATTCCCGTCTTCATCTTCGGCCAGCGCATTGCCGTAGGTACGCCCGCCCGGCGGCGTGACCTTTTCCCACCGCGAGCCCCGATCGATGCTGCGCGATACGCCTTCACCGCAGGCGGCAACGACGAGGTCCGGGTATTTTTTCGAAGGCAGAATCTGGTGCAGGTCCGGATCCGTCAGCCCTTCATTGGCGGGTGACCAGCTCGCGCCTTCATCGTCGCTGACCAGAATGCCTCCAACTTCGATACCGGCAAAGAGCCTGCCGCCAAGCTTGTCCTCTCGGCTGAGAACGCGGGTACGCGCCGGAAAATCGGGATTCGGCGGAAATGTTCCGCCAACCGCGCCTGTCCGCACGCCTTTAACTTCCTGCCAACCTGTATCCGCTTTCACGTACAGTGCCGCGGGCGTGGTGCCGACGAGAAGCCGGCCCGGCAACGCAAGCATCGAGGACATCGCCAAACAAGGCACGTTGGGGTTGGCGCGCAACCATTCTTTACCGCCGTCATCCGAGACGAACATGCCCGAGCGCTCAGTGCCGATATACACTCGTTCGGGATTTCCCGGGTCCACCTGGATGCAGCTCATCTGCCAGAACGTGAGCGCGCGATCTGCCGGACGCCAGTCCTCACCCGATCGGTCATAGCGATACCAACCTGAATGAGTGGCCAGATGCAGAGCTTCGCGGTTTGTTGCCATAAAGCACCTCCCGATGGATCTCACAATACGGCGGGAAAGCTTTTTCCGTCAAGCTCATTGGAGCATTCTGAACCCAGCGCAGCGATCAAAACCCCTGATTTCAGTGATTCGATCTATTCTCCATGTCGCGTTGCACGCTAGCTTGCTGTCGGCTATTTAAAAACCTCCACATTACTCTTATCAAGGAGACGATCATGAAAGATGTGAACCGAACAAGAGAGTATTTACCGGGTAGTGAAAGACAGACAAGCCGAGGATACTCGCCGGCGGTTATAACAACCGGAGGGAGAACTGTTTATTTGGCCGGACACGGCGGTTACAGCGATGAATCCGGCACAAGGTATCCGGGAGATTTTGACGCTCAGGTGCGAATTTGTTTCGAGCGCATCCGCGCAGTTCTCGCCAAAGTGGGCGGCACGCTGGACGACATTGTTTCGATGACCGTATTTATCGTTGACATGAAAAATGGCGATCGTTTTACCGAACTGCGCAGAGGCTTTTTCTCCGAGGGCCGTTATCCCGGAAGCGCTCTGATCGGAATCAAGGAGCTTGCCCACCCCGAGATGATGCTCGAGATACAAGCGATCGCCGTCATCCAGTGACGACGACCGCTGGCGTGGTTTTAACTCCGGCCGTAAAGCTTGTCCAAAGAGCCGCTTTTCTTGAGCTCGTCGAGAAAGTGAAGTCGACGAATTCCTCGGCTCGAGCTTTCGCAGCCTTACCCCTGTTCAACTGCGCTCCAGCAATTCGTCCGGAAGAATTCTGAAGATATTTCATCTGTCCTTCGACGATAATAGAGCTAGTTCTGAATAGCAGTCTTGGATCATTGGCATTGGCGCCCGCGAACGCTCGATCACTCCCGCTTGAAAGATGACACCGCCTCGTCCTATGTTCGGCGGCATGGAGAAGAAGAGAACTACGTTCGGCTTGACCTTGTCCAACCGCGCGCTGGTTACGATGGGGACGAAACCCAAGGACCTGATCGACATGGCCGTGCAGGCCGAGAACAGCGGCGCGATCGATGCTATCTGGGTCGGCGACAGCATCCTTAGCAAGCCCCGTTTGGAGTGCATTCCACTCCTTGGCGCGATCGCCGCGCGGACTTCGACGGTTAAGCTCGGCGTGGCCTGCATGGCCACGATCGCGCAGCGTAATCCGGTGCTGCTTGCTTTGCAGTGGGCGAGTCTCGATGTTCTGTCGGGCGGGCGCACGTGGCTAGCCGCCTGCATGGGATACCCGGCGAGCCAGCATCCGATGGCGGCCAAGGAACTTGAGGTGATGGGCATCGGCAGCAAAGAGCGGCCGGCGCGATTGGAAGAAATGATCCAAGCCTTGCGAGTGCTCTGGTCCGACGAACATGCCAGCTTCCGAGGTAAGCACTATTCATTCGAAGATGTAAATCTTCTGCCCAAGCCGGCGCAACAGCCTTGCCCTATCTACATCGCCGGGACCCCGCGATCCAATCAGATTGGCGATCGTGGAGTGGAGGTTTCGCTGCGGAGAATCGCCCGATACGCCGACGGCTGGATGACCAATCAGATCGAGCTCGAAAGGTTTAAGGATTACCTCGGGCGATTACGTGGCATGTTGTTGGACGAGGGGCGCGATCCGAATGCCTTCAAGACCATTTTGTATTATGGCATCTCGGTCAATGCCGATCGCGCTCACGCTTTTCGCCAAGCAAAAACTTTTCTTGATGCCTACTATCAAAAGGACTTTACGCGCCAGGGCGTTGAAATCTGGAACGCCTGCGGGCCGGTGGAACACTGCGTCAACTGTGTAGGTGACTTTATCGAGGCGGGTGTCGACCACGTCACCATTCGCCCGATCGGCGACGATTTAACTGAGCAGCTCCGTATCTACTTGAAAGAGGTTCTTCCCGCCTTGCGATCGTAAGCTGCACTCATGAAACTTATCCATCAGAGAATTCCCAGCTACAAACCTCTCGGCAGTATAGAATCAAGTGGAGGCTCGGCTTTGACCTCACCGCCAATCGAAAGCCCGAGCGGCAAAACGATCGTGAACGTTGTGCCTTTGCCGATTTCGCTGCGGTATGTAATCGTTCCCTTATGATCGCTAACGATCTGCTGCACAATTGGAAGTCCCAAGCCCGTGCCCTCGGGTTTGGTAGTTCTGAACAACTGAAATACATCGATGCCGCGCGCTATCCCCTCACCCGTGTCCGTCACTTCCAGAATAATCCCCCCGTCTGCAGCACTGGCCTTGACCGTCAGAGTTCCGCCGTTCGGCATCGCTTCAACGGCGTTCTTGCAGAGATTTAAAATGACCTGCTTGATTTTTTCCCGATCGACAATCGTGCCCGGCACGTTTTCCAATTGCGTTTGAAGCACGACTTTGGTCGCTCGATAGGTCGGCAACTGGGCACTCAGCACCTCCTCGATAATCTGCGTCAAATCAGCCGGGCGCAGGTTAAGCCTCTGCGGTCGCGCAAACGTGCGATAATCGGAAAGCAAGGTCGCCAGCCGCTGCACTTCCTGAAATGCGATGTCGAGCGTTTCCTGTAAAACCGGATCCGTCTTGTCAGCGGTTTCTAGAATCGATTTGACAATTTGTAAGGACGTGGAAATACCATTGAGCGGATTACCGATCTCATGGGCGAATACCGCGGCAGTTGTGCCCAACGTGGCAAGTCGCTCTTTTTCCTGAAGCAATCCTTCCGCCTGCTTGCGTTCCGTGATGTCGCGAATCGCCGCGCTCATCAGAACTTCCCGCCCCGTTGCAATCGGGCTTAAGCTGATTTCAACCGGGAACTCGCTGCCGTCGCGGCGAACGGCAAAGAGCTCCATGCCCGTTCCCATCGGCCGAACGTGCGGATTTTTCGAAAACATGCCGCGGTGATCCTGATGTCGCTCGCGAAACCGCGCGGGAACAAGTCGTTCGACCGGCTTGCCCAAAAGTTCTTGTCGATCATAACCGAACAGTTTTTCGGTTTGTGAATTTATCAGCGTGATCATTCCTTGTGCATCGACAATGACCATCGCGTCGGGCGCCGATTCTAGCAAAGAGCGGAAAAGCGTCTCGGTTTCTCTTAATTTCTGTACGGCCAGTTCTCGCTCCAGGATTTGTTGTTGCAGTTCCTGATTGACCAGTTCGAGCGAGCGCGGGCTCGGAAGCGCCAGCGCCTGCGGAATCAGAGGCCATAGAGTCGCGGCCGTTGCCACCGAAAGACCGGCGGTGATTGCCTTGATACTTCCATCCAACCAGTAGACCGGCTCCCAGAGCTTCCATATTCCCATTAGATGTGTGGTGCCGCATGCAAAGATGAAAGCGCTGAACATCAGGAACATCCAGTTAAACGCAAGATCTCGTCGCTTACGAACGAAAATAATCAGAGCGATAGGTATGATGTAATACGAAATGGCAATTAAAGAATCGGACGCTACGTACAACCAGAGAAGTGGTCTCTGCCAGAGAAAACAGTGGCCGTGCGGCTCGAAGCCTTCGGACGTAAAGATGTTGCTTAAAACTTCGAACATAGTCATTCCCCCCGCAGGCAGCCCAACCGGCGCGAACTTACTCGGCTATGAAAACGGGCGATGGCTTGTTAGTGCGTAATTTGAATTGTATCGAGCAGATCGCGCAAAGAGATCGGCTTTTCGAAGTACAGCGCGCCTACTGCTGCGGCTTCTGCTTGAGCTTGCTCGGAACCGAACGCGGTAATGAGAATGAGACGTTTTCCCGAACCCCTACAACTTTGATACTTAAGGACATCGAGACCATTCACCTTCCCGGGCAGACGAAAGTCAGAGATCACCACGTCAAAATTGACTTGTGAAATAAGCTCTAATGCAGCCTCGCCATTGTCGGTCTGGTGAACCGTGAATTCGGCTTGCTGAAGAAACATCGCCAAGTTCCGGCGGGACAACGGGTTGTCTTCAACCAGAAGCAGATTACACGACATGCCGGGACAAATTAAACCAAGATTGTATTTTAAGCAACAAAAACTTCAGCTTAAGGCGGCAAATTGCGCTATAGAAACAGCTTCTGTGAGGCTCACCTAGCACCAATCGATAGAAAATTTTGATCGATCAAGCGCTGCAGATAAACAGCGAGCTGGCAAGTTTCTATTTGGATGTACGCATTATTAAGCCATCAGGGGCGTGTTTGCGCGCTTCGTGTCACTTAGCGAGACGAGTCCTCTCGGGGAATCGAGCTTCGCTATTCGAGATCAGATCTATCCGTCGCGGGTTACGGCGTCGCGCGCACCGCGGGCCGTTCGAGCAGACGCTTCATCCAAGCTTTGACGTGAGGCAAGTCATCACCGATGTTTACCTGATATCTCTCGCGTCTAAGGAAGAATGGAATGTAAGTGATATCGGCGAGAGAGTAATCATCCGCTATGTACTCTCGCCCTTGCATTTGTCGATTGAGATTTTCGAGATATGTCCGAAGCTCCTTCCCCGACTCTTCGACTTTGTAGTTGTGCGCGATATAACCGGCGGCGCGCTGCACGCGGGTGTTGCAGTAGTCGATCCAGATTCTCACGCGCGCCCGCGCGAGGGGGTCTTTGGGCATCAACGGCACCTCGGGATACCGTTCTTCTAAAAATTCATCGATAATTGCGGACTCGTAAACGACCGCATCACCGTCGACCAGCACCGGCACTTTGCCGTAAGGATTTAGTTCGAGAAGATCTTTAGGCTTGTTGCCGAGGTCGCATTCGATCAAATCATAGGAAATCTTTTTTTCCGCCAGGACAAGCCTTGTCCTGTGAGCGTAGGGTCAGGGGCCGTAAGAGAAGAGCTTCATAAGAGTCACCTCCGGGTGATTGCCTTGTAGCACCTGAGAGCCGCGGCGGCAACATTTCCGATTGATCGAAAAAGTTTGCGGGTCTAAACATAAAGCTCAAGATCCCATGCGCCTCGGATGCAAGCGATGGTTGACACTCGCCTGGGCTATGCGATAAGCGGCGATATAACCATTGATTGTCATATATACTTTTTCACTCGCGTCATCGCGCGGACACTTGGCGACGCCTGTACCGGCGTTTTTGAAGTGACCCGTTTGCTAGAGGAGGCTGCATGATTATCGACACGCACTTTCATGCCTTTCCCAAGAAATTTCTCGACCTCGTGCCCGAGCAATCGCAAAGCGATGTTCGCGGAGTGGGATTCCACGGCTTTGACCATCAGGAGTATCTCGATGTGATGGATCAACACGGCATCGATATTGGCGTGCTTTCAAATACCGGCGGCCGCATCGAAAAAGGCGGCGACCGGCGCAAAGCGCTGGAGCTGTGCAGAATTATCAACGATGCATTTGCCGAAGCTCACGCCAAGCACCCGCGCCGCTTCAAAGCGTTTGCCCGGCCGCCGATGGTCGACCTTGATGACTGTGTCCGCGAGCTCGAACGTTGTTATCGTGAACTCAACATGCATGGCGTGATCCTGTCGACCAATCTCGCCGGAAAATACCTCGATGAGCCGGAATTCAAGCCTTTCTGGGATGCGCTTGAAGCAGGCGCAAAACCGCTGTTTCTTCATCCCGCCAATGCGCCGTGCCAAGCCAATTGGAACAAGTACTCGCTGCACCAGAAGCTCCTTTGGCCCACCGACAGTTCTTTAGCGATATCGCGAATCGTTTATAGCGGGCTATTCGATCGCTATCCAGCCATCAAACTGATCGCCTCGCACTTGGGCGGCATGATTCTGCTTTACCTCGACCGGCTCAACTGGCGCGAGGGCAATGTAGAGTGCCGGGGAGTGCCGGAGGAATACTTCAAAAAGATCTACTACGATACCGCCGGTCCAATCCGCACCGAATTCATCAAACTGGTCTACGATACTGTGGGCCCTGATCAAATCCTGTTCGGCGCCGATTATCCGCACGGCAGAGGCGGCCGCGATGATCAGTTCTATCCGATGACTTTAGATGCGATGTCCAAGCTCGATATTCCCGATAGCGATAAACAGAAGATCTATTATTTGAATGCGCAGAGACTTGGGTTCTAACCGGTTGCTGATAAAGACCCCTATGCTTTGAAGGATGAGTTATGAAAGCTGAAAATTGAAATTTCCGCTGTCAGATTTCCACCTTCAGGCTTGTAACTGCCTCTGGATCTTTTTGAGCAGCCTGTAAGAGATTTTTCAGCAATCTGAGAAGGAGGACTTTTATGAGCAATCGATTGGAGCACGTGGCGATCTATTGCAAAGATATCAACGAATCGATCGAGTTTTACCGAACCCACTTCGGCGGCCAGCCTACCGCTATCAGAAAAGGCGCCGCGGGCTACTCGTTCTGTTTTGTGACCATCGATGGCGCCCCGTCGATACAGCTGATGGAATCGTCCGACAAAACCGGTGTGCACCATTACGGTTTCATCAGCGATGACATCGAGCAAGCGGCAAAAGAATTCAAAGAAAAGAACGCGAGAATCCTGCGCGAAAACAGGGACCCGTCTGGCAAATTGACTACCATCTTCGTCCAGGATCCGCACGGACTCGAGATGGAGGTCCGCTCGGCGCGTTAGCAGCGCGTGAATGCATCCGATTCTTTTGCCGTTGGCCTTACAGTCACTAGACTTACATCCTCTGACATGGGCCGGGCTTGTTGCGACGCTCATCCAGCGCTGATGAGGAGGAACCATGTTCGGAAGTAGCTTCAAAAAGCACGCTTTTGGCGCCATCATCCTGAGCGTGATCTGGGCGACGACTCTCGTTGAACCAGCTCTAGGCCAGGCAAAACACGAAGACATCGCGATCGGCTATGCATCCCCGAGCGGTGTCATGACGCCGCTCTACGTCGCCCAGGAGCAAGGCTTGTTCAAAAAGCATGGCCTGGGAGTCAAGGAGTTGCTTTTGCTCCGCGGTACCGGGCCGGCAGCGGCACAGATGCTGGTCGCCGCTACGGCGCCGCTCGCCGCGCTCGGCGGCGCTCTGGTTGAAGCGGCGATTCGCGGCGCCGACGTCGCGTATATCGCCAGCACATCCAATCACCTGATCTTCTCGATTTATTCACGTTCGGAAGTCGCCCGTCCCGAAGATCTCAAGGGAAAAACCGTCGCCGTGGATGCCAAGGGCGGTTCCATAGAACTGGCGACGATCATCGCCCTGAAACAGTTCGGTCTGACTCTCGGTAAAGACGTGAGCTCGGTTTATCTCGGCGGTCCCGTGCCGCAGTTAGGTGCTCTTGAAAAAGGCATCGTCGATGCGACGACTCTCTCGGCACCGACAACCTTACGGGCTAGGAAGATGGGCTACAAAGAGTTGATCGACATCGGCGGGCTCAAGCTCAGCTATGTCCACACCGCGATCGGCGTAAACCGCGCCTTCGCAAAGAATAATCCGGAAAGTGTCGAGACCTTTCTCAAGGCCTATATCGAAGCGATGAAAATGACCCGGGAACAACCGGATTTCGCAATGAAAGCTATCGCCAAGTACACTCAGATCACCGACCCTGAAGCGCTCAAGGTCACTTACGAGACCTTTCTACCGGCATTTCAACAACGCGTGCCTTATGTTGCGCGCGAGTCGGTTCAAGGAGTGCTGAACTTCTCCAGTTCAGCAGAGGCTAAGGCTCGACGCGCCGAAGATTTTATCGACCATTCTTTCTTGAAGAAGATCGAGGAATCATCTTTTGTTAAGAAGCTCTATGGCGATGGCTAGCCCGAATGAATTCAGGTTACACAGCAGCTAACGATAGTTGCAATGAAGCTGAATCCGAGAACCGGCGGCCCAAGCTTTAAATTCCGTCCTAGCAAAATTGAACGATCGTTTCAGTGTGAGACTCCGAAGCAGCGAGGATAACCAATGCCAAGAGATATGCGCAGTTGGATCAAGCAATTGGAAGAGACGGGCGAGCTCATCCGTATCGCCAAGCCGGTGCACCCGCACACGCAAATGGGCGCGCTGTTATATCAATCGCGTGAAAAAGGTTTGCTGTTTGAAAATCTCGAGGGCTTTCCAGGCTGGCGCAGCCTGGGCATGGCGCCCGCCAACTTGCGCCATGCGGCGCTTGCTTTTGATACCAGCATTGAGAAATTGATTCCCAGCGCCGCCGAACGTACTCTCAAGCGACGGCCGGTCGAGCTGGTCTCCACCGGTCCCGTCAAAGAAGTCATCCTCAAGGGAGATCGGGTCGATCTGACTAAATTGCCGGCGCATGTAGCCGGCAGTGAAGAAACTCCCTACATCGCCTCCGGATTGATGGTGGCCCGGGATCCGGACAGCGGCATCCGCAATGTCGCCTTCCACCGGTTGCAGATCAAAGGGCCGAGAAAAACCGGAGCTTTGATCGTGCCGCGGCACACTCGGGAGATTCTCAACAAGCACGAGGCGCGCAATCAACCGATGCCGGTTTCTATTTTTATCGGCCATCATCCGCTTTACTACATGGCGGCGGCGAGCACCGGTGCGTTCGAAATGGATGAGCTGGAATTAGCCGGCGGCCTGATCGGCGAATCCGCCAAGGTCGTGAAGTGCGAGACCAACGACCTCGAAGTGCCCTTCGATGCAGAGATCGTTCTTGAAGGGCGCATTCTGCCTAACGTGCGTGAGGACGAGGGGCCTTTTTCAGAATTCCATGATTATTACGTTGCCGGCATGGGAAAAAATCCGGTGATCGAAATCGATTGCATCACCAGACGCCACGATGCGATTTTCAAAGCGATCCAGAACGGC
The DNA here is from genome assembly GCA_036378835.1 of Binatia bacterium. Lineage (GTDB taxonomy): Bacteria > Desulfobacterota > Binatia > UBA9968 > UBA9968 > WHTF01. Next base: position 13,649 of record DASUVS010000248.1, read on the forward strand.
TCGGAAGTCGAAGGCTGCATCTTTCACAAAGTTCCTTTCGGCGTCGCGGTCTACAACCACATCAAAAACATCGGTGGCTATGTCAATCTGCACAATCTGCTGGTGCTACCGGGCTTGTTCGGGATCGTCGTGCAAATGACGCCACGCTTCTATGGCGAGGCGAAGCAGATTTTGATGGGAGTTCTATCGAGTCCGATCCTGCACCCGAAAATCGCCATCGCCGTCGACGAAGATGTCAATATTTTTAATTACTGGGAAGTGATCTGGGCGATCAATACGCGCTGCAATCCGCAAGACGACATCGTCGTCATTCCCGGTACCCGCATTCACCCGATGGATCCGACCGGCTTCGAGCCGGTGCCGCCGGGAGGGCCCTACTGGCACCGGGTCGGCGGCAAGGTGATCATCGATGCTACCAAGCCTCCCCTTTGCGCGGGGGAACAGGCGCGGCAACCTTTTCAGCGGCTAAAGCCCAAGGGATGGGAGACCGTTCGCCTGGAAGACTTCTTGCCTCAGTGAATCACCCGGAGCGATCTGCGAGGATTACCAGAGGACGCGTTATTCCAAAGCCGTCACCTGGATTCCGATCGCAGCATTCGCGAATGACGGACTCTAAGTTCAGGATGGAAGAAACGGCGCTGTGTTCGGTTAGCTCTCCGGATCTTTTGCAAAACGAGCTGTGTTGATCACTGCTCGAGCATGCGTGCCATCACCGATCTTGACATTCTGATCGTTGATCGCCAACACCGCATAACGCAACTTGTTGCCCTTCTTCTCCACAAGCTCGGCAGTGACCGTAACGCTCTGGCCGATATTCGTCGGCGCTAGATGCCTCACATCCACGTGGATCCCCACTGTCTGTTCATTTTCTTCCAGGTAAGGCTCGGTCAATTCAACGCAGGTCCTTTCCATCAGGCCAATCATCGCTGGGGTTGAAAAAACATCGCGGGCAAGCTGTCGCGCCCGCATCTCCAACGTTGTCTGGTAAGTCGCTGTACGGGATAAACCCGGATTAAGTTGGCTTTTCATGACCGCAATATAACATGCGGGCAGCACTCGGGTAGCCGCCCAACTCACGAGCAGGAATTCGAGGCTCAGCTGGTCGCCTGATTACCTTTTCGGCTCGTAGTTTTGCGGCCGCGGACAAAGCTTGATAACATCCGGGCATGGCCTCGGCGGAAAAGATCACGGTCATCCTACGAAACAGCAGCTCGACGCTTACCACCAATGAGTTTGAAGTATTTGATAAGGTCTGTAATCGGCCGGTCGGAACATTCACGTTGAAAGGTGGCGAGTCCAGATCGATTGAAATCTCTCAGGACGAAACCGGCAGGGGCAACTTGAAGATACGCAACCCGGATCTCGGCCCGAACGATTGGCTGGAAGTCTCTTCGGTCAGTCGCGGCGATGTCGTCACAGCATAGAGACGCATCACATTCTGCCGCACATACCGGCATCCACTGCTCGTCGATTTCTAAGGCTCAAAAGTGATAGCCCTCTGACATTCCCGCCATGATCGCAGCCAAGCAGCGGATGCCGCTATATCCCGCGAACGATCGGTGAGCTACAATCTTTTGTTAACTGATTTTTTTAGCTGCCCAATTCCATTCTCGATCAATCTTCTCTACACGTTGTTCGTCTGCGTGTTAGTGCCGCTCTACTGGCGCCAATACGGCCCGGCAAATTTTCTTTGGTTTTCCGACCTCGCGCTGTTTATCGGGCTGGCGGCTCTCTGGCTGGAAAGTTCCTTGCTGGCGAGCATGCAAGCGGTTTCCGTGCTCCTGCTCGAGCTGCTATGGAATATCGAGTTCTTCGTCGGCTTGATAGCCGGCAAGCAGATCCTTGGCATGGCCGGGTACATGTTCAAAGCCGACCAGCCATTATGGCTGCGCGGGTTGTCGCTGTTTCACGTTCCACTGCCGGTGATTTTGCTTTGGCAGGTTTGCTGTTTCGGGTACGACTCGAGGGCCTGGATCGTCCAAACCAGTCTGTTCTGGCTGGTCATGCCGGTATGCTTTTTCTTCACCCGACCGGAAGAAAATATCAATTGGGTGTTCGGTCCAGGAACTCCGCCGCAAAGAAAAATACCGGCCGGAGTCTATTTGCTATTGCTGCTGATTGGCGCGCCGCTGTTCATCTATTTACCGACGCACGTTCTCCTGCGCGCGATGCTATTAAAATCACACTGATCATTTATTAGCGCCTTTCTATTCTCCAGCCGGCGCTGAAACGACATGGACTCTCGTCCGTCCTTGATCTGGAGTAACCGCTCAAGTCCGCGGCCCTGATGAGTTCCTGAAGAATGGCACCGCAGAGACACAGAGGCCGCCGAGAAAAACGTTTCCGAACTCGGTGCACTCCGCGCCTCGGCGGTGGATGAGGTACGCGAACGGCAGTTCTCCAGCTACTGACTATTAGAGCTGTTCTTTGAGGGGAATTGTGAACAGTTCGAGAAACTTTTCGCGCCAGGGCCGGGCCTTCCAGCCTTCGTAGGTCAGTTTCTTCGAATGCTTTAAGTCATCGGCGAACGCCTTCTCGAGCTCGCCGCCAACGGCGCGATCGTAGGCGATCAGGTTGATCTCCTCGTTCAGAGCAAACGAACGGTTGTCCAGGTTGGTGGTTCCAACATGCGCCCAGACGCCATCCACCACCATGGTTTTGGCGTGCATCAACGCCGCTTGATATTCGTAAATTTGAATGCCGCCGAGCAGCAGAGGCTCGAATCCCCTGCGACTGGCCCAGTAGACCAGCTTGTGATCGATTTTTCCCGGCGTAAGCACCACCACAGACACTCCCCTCTTCACGGCTTCCAAAAGCGCCTCTTGCATACGCTCATCCGGCAAAAAATACGGGTTCGAGAGATGGATGCTTTTGCGCGCCGAAGTGATCGAGAGCAGCAAGAGCATGTAGGATTCGTAGGTGCCGCCCAGAGGCGAGCTTTTAACCACCTGGGCATTGACCTTGCCCACGGGTTTTAGCGCCGGGAAATAAAGATCACCACCGAGCACATGGCCGGTGGTATCCCGCCAACTCTCCACGAACGCGGCCTGTAGTTGTTGGACAATGGGGCCTTCGACCCGAACGTCAGTATCGCGCCACTTACCCTCAGTCCGCCCGTCCCCCGTCCATTCTTCGGCAACTCCGTGACCACCGGTAAAACCCAGGATGCCGTCGATCACCAGAATACGGCGATGGTTGCGATAGTTGTAATTCAACAGCTCCCACGGGGTGATGAATTGAAATAATCTGACGCGCCGAAACCACTCGAGTTGACAGCCGGCATCGGTTAAAAGCTGAGGAATGTCTTCGGGGATCTTGCTGCCACCATGGGAATCGAGCAAAAGTTTCACCGTTAAGCCCGCGCGGCAGCGCTCGGCAAATGCTTCGGCAAGCTCATAGGCGATCGCGCCATCTTGATAGAGATACTGGGCATAGGTAATCGATTTCCGCGCACCGCGGATCGCCTTGAGCATGGCTGGGAAGGTTTGCTCGCCGTTTAGCAGCACATCGATTTTGTTACCGCCCATAATGGGCGCATCGGTATGCGCTGCGATGGTTGGAAAAAATGTTGGTTCGCCAACGCTTATCGGGTCGATTTTGCTGATCTGAGTAGGACCCGCACAACCCAGAAGGAACATGTAGATGAGGAATAGAATACGTATCATCTACATTCAACGTAACAATTTGTTCAAAGCGCAACAAGCAGCTTCAGCGAGGGTCATGGACGGGCATCTTCCTTGATATATCTGCGATCATCAAGACTTAATACAAAATGTAGCGCCTAAAAGTTGTATCGGGTCCCGATGCCTACCCTGCAAGGCCGGGATCAAGTACGAGAAGCCGCAGACTCCGCCGCCGTTTTCTCTTAGCCATTGTAGCTTTTACTCGACGATAGTTGCTTATTATGCGTTTTTGCCACTTGACACAGGCACGAGTGCTCAGAAGACTGCTCAAAATCTTAGGAACTTGGGACCGCACATCGCGCGAGCCATCACTTGTCGATGGCAGACGCGTTACGCCGCCTCGGCAGATTAGCTACTGCTCCGCTAACTGTCTGATCGGCCGTCCAGAAAAGTGCGGGCTGAAAATAAGCATCCCTTTCTTGACATTGACTGCCGCCATTCCTACTGTTGATACAGTAGCATCGCGACGGGGTGTGAAATGACAAGGGGCATTGCATACCGAATCGCATTCGGACGATAGACTTTATTGCGCTACGGAATGTGCCCCTTAGTTGTTGGAGGCGGCGATTAAAATGGCTGAGCACGATTGGGATTTATTCATCTGGTCTCGAGCGAACGATTTGCTCCATCAAGCAGAGCGCATCCAACGCAACTTCATACAAATTGCCGCGGCGACGCAGTATCGCTCATCTCAGGGGCGAGCTCCAAGCTGGGAGCCTCCGGTCAACGTGATCGAAACCGACGAAAGCCTCTGGGTCATCTCTGCCATTCCCGGAGTGTCGTCGGACCAGGTAAAAGTACGGATCGAAGCCAACGAACTGGTTATCACCGGCCATCGGCCGCTGCCGAAGTGTTGCGACGATGGTGATCTGAAAATATGGGAAATTCCGCTCGGCCATTTCGAGCGGCGTCTCAGGGTCATCGCAGGCGAAACCCGGCTGATTCTCGGCGAGGTCACATTGAAGGACGGCCTGCTAATTATTCAGCTAAGGAAACATTCATGAAAGCTGAACCGGCGGAAACTCCCAAGTCCAAACCTCGGATCAACATCCCGGAAGGGGCAATGGTCATTTTGCCGCTGCGCAATGCGGTGCTCTTTCCCTCGACGATCATGCCGCTCGTGGTCGGTCGCCCCGCCAGTCTGCAGGCGATCGAAGAGACCGTGCGGCAGCAATTGCCGGTCGGCTTTCTCGGTCAGCGCGATCCGGCAGTGGAGAACCCAAGGCCCGAAGATCTCTACAACATCGGCACGGCAGCAGACATACTTAGGATGTTCAGCCTGCCGGATGGCCAGCGGCAAATCATTGCCCAAGGACGCCGTCGCTTCGAAATAGCCGAGTTTCTCCAGGTTGATCCCTTGCTGATCGCGCGGGTCACAATGGTTGAAGAGACAATCCCGCAGACCAAACAGTTCGAGGCAAGAATCGTTAACCTGCGTCAAGAAGCGTCCAGAGCACTATCTTTGTTGCCGGAGCCAATGAACGAGCTGAAAACGACCATCGAGAGGATCGAAGATCCTTTGATGTTGGTCGATATGATTGCCTCGACACTCGATATAACAACGGCGGAGAAGCAGGAACTACTCGCAACTCTGGACCCGGTAACCCGCGCCCAAAAAGTTTCAGAAAAATTGGCGCGCCAAATCGAAGTCCTGGAACTAAGTAAGAAAATCAGCGAAGAAACCAAGGACTCGATGACCAAGGCGCAGCGCCAGTATTTTCTCCGTGAGCAGCTAAAGGCGATTCAAAAAGAGCTTGGTGAGGAGGACGGCAAAGGGGTAGAGGCGGAGGATCTGCGCCAGAAGATTTACGATGCGAAAATGCCTCCCGACGTCGAAAAGGAAGCACTCAATGAGCTGAACCGGTTACAGCGCATGCCGGAGGGCGGACCCGAATACGGTTCGCTGCGCACCTACTTCGACTGGTTGGTCGAACTGCCATGGAGTGTTCTGAGCAAAGAAGAAATCGACCTGCCGAAGGCGCGTGAGATTCTCGATGCCGACCATTACGACCTCGAGAAAGTAAAAAAACGCATCATCGAATTTCTTGCGGTCCATAAGCTCATGCCCGAGGGAAAAAGTCCGATCCTGTGTTTAGTGGGGCCTCCGGGAGTCGGCAAGACTTCCCTCGGACAAAGCGTCGCGCGAGCGATGAATCGCAAATTCGTGCGCCAAAGCCTGGGCGGCGTGCATGACGAGGCGGATATCCGCGGCCATCGCCGCACCTATATCGGTTCTCTGCCGGGCAATATCATTCAAGGCATTAGAAAGGCCGGCAGCAGAAATCCGGTGTTCATGCTCGATGAGATCGACAAGCTCAGCGCCAGTTTCCACGGCGATCCTTCGGCCGCATTGCTCGAAGTCCTGGATCCCTCACAAAACAACACCTTTCAGGATCACTATCTCGGTGTGCCTTTTGATCTGAGCCAGGTGCTGTTCATCGCCACGGCAAACGTCCTCGATACCATTCCCGGCCCGCTGCGCGATCGCATGGAAATTCTGGAAGTGCCGGGCTACATCGAAGACGACAAATTAGCTATCGCCAAGGGTTTTCTTATCCCGAGACAGACGGTCGAGAATGGGCTCAAACCAGAACAGATTCATTTCACCGACGAGGCTATCCGGGAAATCATCAGGTCGTACACTCGAGAGGCCGGCGTCCGTCAACTCGAGCGCGAGCTCGGCGCTGTTTGCCGGAGCGTGGCGACGCGGGTTGCCGAAGGTCTTACAGAGACGATCACCATTGATGCCGAATCGATCATTAGTTATCTGGGTCAGAAAAAGTTTTTTAACGAGATTGCGCTCCGCACCAGCTTACCGGGTGTGGCCACGGGTTTGGCCTGGACGCCCGTGGGCGGGGATATTTTGTTTGTCGAAGTCACCAAAATGCCGGGAGAGGGTCGATTGATTTTAACCGGCCAGTTGGGCGATGTCATGAAGGAAAGCGCGCAGGCCGCTTTGAGTCTGATCAAGTCACGCGCCGAAGCCCTCGGCATTGACCCCGAAGTATTTAAAAAGAACGACTTGCACATCCATCTGCCCGCTGGGGCAATTCCCAAGGATGGTCCCAGTGCCGGCATCACGCTCTTTGTCGCTTTGGTTTCACTTCTCACCGGACGGCGAGTCAGCAAAGATGTCGCCATGACCGGCGAAATCAGCCTGCGCGGCCTCGTCCTGCCGGTCGGAGGAATCAGAGAAAAAATGTTGGCCGCCAAACGCGCCGGGATCACACATGCCTTGTTGCCCGACCTGAACCGAAGGGATATCGAAGAAATTCCACTCGCGGCCCGCGGCGAGATGCACTTTGATTTTCTAAAAACCGTCGACGACGCTTTATTGCTTGCGTTGGAATCCAACGGCGCCGGCAGCGGCTTCGATGCCACCGAGCGGCCCGCGGCCGGCGCTGTACCCTGATTGCGATTGTCCTCCAGCGGGGCTGTTGCACGACTCAAACTGCTGGAGTATCGAATTTTCACTCGCTTCGTTAGCGCATCCCTGCACCCTCCAACAATGTTTAGGTACGCCCTCCATGATCTACCGCCCGAAGCCCTCAATCTTCGCGCGACTCATGATTTGAACTGCGCGGCGACTTAAAGATCGCAAAACCGCCCAACAGGTCATTGCGCCACTCATTGGCCCTGGTAAACTCAACGGCGAAATGCTGCCATCAGTGCTAGGTTCATCAACCATTGTAATAGTCGATGCCCAGCAACTTCAGCCAACACCCGGGAGGAATCGATGCACAAAAAACTACGTCTGTTATTAGCCCTGGGCGCCGCCTTGATCGTAGCGCCGGTTTATGCCCAGGACCCCAAACTCGTAGAAGCCGGAAAAAAAGAGGGCAAAGTTACGGTGTACGGATCACTTGAGACCGACAGCGCAGAGGCTGTTTTCAAGGTCTTCAGGCAAAAGACCGGCATCGACCTGGAGTACTGGAGAGCATCATCGACCAAAGTCATGGATCGCGCTCTGACCGAGTATCGCGCCGGCAAACCGGGCTTCGATGTAATTTTGACCAACGACAATCCGATGCAGATCATGTCGAGAGAAGGAATCTTTGCAAATTACGAATCGCCTTCGGCCAAAGAGTTCACCAAGGAATCCATCGATCCCAAACTCGGACCTCGCTACCGCAACGTCATGATCGGCATTCTCTATAACAAGAGCATTATCAAACCTGGCGCGGAGCCCAAGTCGCTCGAAGATCTACTTAAGCCGCAATACCGGGGAAAGCTGGTCATGGCCGATCCGACCCAGCACACGACCACTACTCAGTGGGTCGCGAGCCTGGAAAAATTGCTCGGCAAGGACAACGCCGAGAAATTCATTCGCGACTTGGCCGCGACCAAACCGATCATGGTCGAGTCTCTCTTGCCTGCGGCAGAGCGCGTCGCCAGCGGCGAAACACCTGTCGGCATCACTTATGTAAAATACGTTCATACGTTCGGTGAGAGAGGCGCGCCGATCGATTACGTCAGGCTCGGCAAGATGATGGGCGACGGCCATTATTTGACTCTTGGCAACAAGGCGCCGCACCCGAACGCCGGCAAAGCTTTCATCGATTTTTTTCTCGGTCAGGAAAGCATGACGATGCTCGCTAAACAGGGCGAATTCGTCAACCGCAAAGGTGTCTACCCGCCGATTGCCGGCGCCGACAAGATTC
>DASUVS010000249.1:0-5313 GCA_036378835.1 Binatia bacterium
CGCCAGCCGGATCGCATAGGGCGAGATGGTTCCGAGAAACACGCCGGGCAATAAAAAGAGGATGGTACAAGCAATCAGCGGATTCAGACGCATGCCGAAATCGTTGCGGGCTACCCATTCGTTTGCCGCGGGATAAACGAATGGAAGAAAGAAGATCACAATGCCCGGAATCAGAAGCAGGGTTAAGAGCCGGCCGTAAGAGGGATCCCGCGCCGAGAGCCAGCCGCCCCAGTAGTAACCGATGCTCAGGGAGGCCATCACCACCGAAATCAGACTGCCCCAGACAAAGATGGAGCTGCCGAAATGAGGGGCAAGAATGCGGCTGCCGGCGATCTCCAGGGACATCAAAACCGCCCCACTAACGAACACCACGAAACCGAGCAACATGTGCACCATGAATTAACTCTCCCAACTCCAAAGACTCCCCTCGGGGACCAGCGAGACCGGTTCGAGCAGCCGATGCGAGATGCCGTCGACGAACTGGCAGGGGCGAGACAACACCATGCGCAAGCTCTTGTCAAAGACTCTGGTCGGATAAGAGATAAAAAGATTCTGCTTGGCTCGGGTTGCCGCCACGTATAGCAAACGTCTTTCTTCCTCCAACTCCTCGGTCGTATTGGTGTTGTAGATGGACGGGAATCTTCCTTCCAGGGCCCAAATAATAAAAACCGAGTTCCACTCGAGCCCTTTGGCGGAATGAATGGTCGAGAGGATGAGCGGACCTTCGTTGGGATTAACCGCGAGGACCCCGGCGATGCTGTCATTCGGAGGCTCCAGCGCCATGTCGCTGAGCAGACGTTCAAGATTGCGATAGCGTTCGGTCATGCCCTGAAAGTGTTCCAGGTCGCGCAAACGCTTTGGATGATCATCCGGGTAATTGTGCTTCAAAACCGGCGTGTAATATTGCATTAAATATTGCGCCTGCTCGGCGGGCAGCTCGGCCTCGGAAGTGACTTCAAGGACTTGCGCCAATGTTTTCAAACCCTGAGCGATCTTGCCTCTAGCCGGATAGGTGCGTAACCGCTCGATTGGATTACCGCCGTCGAGAAGCCATTTGATAATTTTTTGATTTGCCCCCGGTCCGATACCTTCGAGCAGCAGCAGCACCCGGGTCCAGGAAATCGCGTCCCGCGGATTTGCCAAAATCCGCAAATGCGCAAGCAGATCCTTGACGTGGGATGCTTCCATGAACTGGAAACCGCCGCGTTTGACGAACGGAATGTTTTGCCGCGCCAATTCAATTTCGAGATCGAAGGAATGGAAGCTGGAGCGAAATAGTACCGCCACGTCCCATAACGGCACGCCCTGTTCGCGCAACTCCAAGATCTTCTGGCAAACAAACTGTGATTGTGTTTGTTCGCTGCCGGCCTGCACCAGCCGCGGCCTTGGGCCGGCGTTTTTGCGAGTGAACAAACGCTTCTCGTAGCCTTCGGCGGCGCGTTGGATGATTTCGTTGGTAAGATTCAAGATCGGCTGGGTGCTGCGGTAGTTTTCCTCGAGCTTGATAATCCGGGCGCCGGGAAAGTGCTTCGGAAAATCCATGATATTGCGAAAATCGGCGCCGCGAAACGAATAGATGCTTTGAGCGTCGTCGCCCACCACAGCAACGTTGTCGTGGGTCGCCGCGAGGAGCCGGACAATCTTCGATTGCAGGTGATTGGTGTCTTGATATTCATCGACCATGATGAATCGGAACCGCTCCGACAGTCGGTTGCGGACCTGTTCATGATCGGCCAACAGGTCCTTTAGTTTGGTTAAAAGATCGTCATAGTCGACCAGCGATTTGGTTTGCTTGTATTCGACGTAACGTCGATTTAAATCGATCAGTTCTTCGTTGGATTCGATAAGATGAGGGTATTCCAATTCAATGAGATCGCCCAACGGCGTCTGTTTGTTAAGCGCCATGCTGAATATCTCGGCGCAGGTCTGCTTGCGTGGAAAACGCCGGTCTTTGGTGTTTAAACCCATTTCAGCTCGAATCTCTTGGATCACGGCCTCGCTATCGGTGCGATCCATGATCGTGAAAGAAGGCAATAGATCGATGCGCCGCCCGTATTCACGGAGCACGAGATTGGCAAAAGAATGAAATGTTCCACCGGCTACCTGATGGCAACGGCTGTCGATTAACAGTCCAGCCCGGCGAATCATTTCTTCCGCGGCCCGGCGAGTAAACGTCAGCAATAAAATCGAACGTGGATCGACTCCGCTGTCGATCAAGTGAGCGACGCGGTAGACCAGAGTGCGAGTCTTTCCGGTGCCGGCACCAGCAATAATCAGCAGCGGCCCCTCGACCGTGCTTGCCGCCTGATATTGCGCCTCGTTTAGCTCTTTGCGGTAATCGAGTCCCGAGCGGTTGCGGATAGGTTCCGTAGGATTTTTGAGAATGTATTCTGTGGTCAAGCAAACTCCAATTCGAGGTAAATTACCTATTTTGGATCATATCGGCAAGCGATGATGGACAATGTTTTTGCTCCTGGACATTTAGTCGCTTCACTGTAACCGTCTCATTCCTGCCGGTCTTTCATCGTCGGTCGCGTGTGCTAGTCTCAGTCTCGTAACGCAATCGATGGGAGCAGAAATTTTGATCAAACCATGCGCAGTTTTGTTGCTCGGTTTGTTTTTGATGGTGCGCTGCGTGAGCATGCTTGGCGCCCAGGAACAACCCGCGATCGCAGAGTACCGCGATCCTGAGTATGCCTACAGCTTCCAGTATCCGGCCCACTGGAAGTTGAAGAAATTGCCGGAAGGAGCGGCTAATGATGACATTCGAGTCTCGCTGCAAACACCCGGAGGCGACTCCTTCATGGTGATCGTGGAGAAGCGCGGTCAAAATCCGACGAAAGCGGAGTTTAACTCCGATCCCAAGCGCAGTGGCCGGGTCGATAAGCTGATCGATGAGACTACGGAAGAAATCTACCGTATAATCGCGCGAAATCTCGGCGCTGTGGAGACAGAATTCGGTGAGAAGACCGATCTCTCAAACGATGCCGCTATCAAGTTCTATGTCTCGAGCCTTAACAAGATGAAAGCAGGGGAACCGATCATTGTCGCAGGTATACATTTGTACCCTTTTTCCAAGCCATATTCGATCAGCTTTATAATGACGGCCTTTTTCAATCCCGGCGCTGAAAAGGAAAACGCCCTGATGAGGGCAGTTTTCAACTCGTTCCAATTGGTCGAGCCGGCGCAGCCTTCGAGCGCGCCTAGTTCTGCCGATCTTCCAAAAGCCAGTCAGTCGAAATAATCCTCGGCACCTTGAAACTCTCTCTGCTTAGAAGCCTCTGCTGAAGTCGAAGGTTAGTCGATTGTGAGGCTTGCCCGGGACGCAGTGGATGATCCGGCAGATGAGCCGCCCAATCAGCCTTTATTTGATTTCCTGGGTCTTGCGCAGCGCTCGCGCGACTTTTTGACGCAGATCGACGACGTCGAATGGTTTAGCGACGAAGTCGAAGGCTCCAAAATTCAAAGCTTTGCTCGAAAGTTGCTGTGAGTTCACTCCCGTGAGCATGATCACTTCACAGGCAGGCTCGATTTCCTTGATGCGGCGCAGAGCTTCCATGCCATCGGTTTTTGGCATCAGCACGTCGAGCAGGACAATAGCCGGTTTGGACTCCAGCACGATCGGTATCGCTGTCTCCACCGAATCCGCTTCCATCAGGCGAAACTCTTTGCAAAAAACCATCTTGAGGGATTCACGCACGCCAAATTCATCGTCGACAATGAGCAGAGTCGGTGAAGTCATCGGCTAGAGAACCACAAACTCTAACTCCTGCTCATCAGATGCCCTTGGGTTAACCGTTTTCAGAGACACCCTCTTGATCTTGATCCTGAACGACTCGATTTACACCCTGCAAAGCGCCCAAGCAGCGCATGCTGTTTAGGGCTGCATATAGTGAAGCATTCGCTAACGTGATGCCAGATCCAGGCAGCGCTTCGGTTGACCAAGATATTGTGCGCAATCGTTGGTAATCTCCTCGATAGATTTTTGAAAAGTGGTTTTCAGGTAGCCGATGCTTTCCTTAATGCAACTCTGTTGATCGCTGTCCTGCTCGAAGGCGATGCAAAACGGCAACACATAACGACCATCCCAGGTGTTGTCGATTAGAGCATAAACCACGCCGCGCATGCACGCCAGCCGGCGCGCGCCTGCCACCGACTCGCATTTCTGTGCCGTGGGGTGAGTCTGGCCCATCCGAACATCGTTGGAAAGGTCGCGTCCGATGGAAAGTGTGCACGGCAAATCGTATTCACCGCTCTTTTGACACTCTTCAAAAACTCTCGAGACCGACAGCCCCATTTCAGTCATCCTGGAGGTTTGCATCACGTAGCATTCGGCCCGGTACTTGGCATCGATCCGATTACAAGGATAATGGTAATCGGTGGGGCTGAGATCGCGTAGCTCCGGTGTGGAACTGGAGACATTTTCCATGAACACCCCGCCGTAGCACGATTGGCGGCTCCATTCTTCGGTAAGGGCATCGCATGCTTCCAGCGACGGCGCGAGCTTATATCGTGAAAAGAACATCAGAGCATGGCCGAGACCATGCAGACATTGAAAGCGCAATCTTACCGGCACATCAGAGTCGCAGGCGGCCGCGGCTTTCTCCTTGAGCTCCGCCTGGCTTGGATGGCGCTCGACTTGCGAGTAAATATCATCTCCCCGTAAAAAACGCTCCACTGATCCGTGGTAGCAACCGGAATGACAGGTTTGATCGCAGGCCGAAAAGGAATCGTGGATGTTACCCTTGATTCGGAAGGTTTCGCGACCCACGGCATGGACAATCGGATGGCAATCCCGGCGCAACTCAGGATCCTGGAGTTCAAAGCGCTGGATGAGCTGTAAAGCAGTTTTCGTCGATTCCGTTTTTAAGACGTCGCGGAAAATCTTATCCAGGCACGCAGCGCTGTCGGGGCCGGCAAGGCAAAGTTTCAGCGCCTCGATGGAAGGCAGTTCAGATGACGTTGGGGATTCCGGCTGCGCCTGAGCAAAGCTCGAACCAACTTGAGCTGTGGAAAAAATTGCCAACCACAACAACGCCCTTCTTAGTTTCAATGCAAGTAATAACACAATGACTAATCTCCTTTAGAGGATTAGACCGCAAATATAACAACGGCCATAGTTGATTGTTACAAGCGCTTCTAGCGAGATCGCGGCGCGTTTTTCTTTCCGGCTAAATGTGTAACTATTTCACTTATGATTCGTCTAAAGCGTAAAATGACCCGGCGATTGCTTGAACTCCCTTGTACTATTAAGGCGTTAGCTTTGGCAACGTTTTTCATGACGGCGGCCCACGGCCAGGAACCGGTGAAGGT
>DASUVS010000250.1:0-15651 GCA_036378835.1 Binatia bacterium
GGTTGTTGCGCTGTTGTATATGCTGTCGGTTTTCGGCGCGTTGCTGGCAAAACCTTGGGCCTGGTGGACCGGTCTTATGGCCGTCGTGCTGAACCTGCTGCTCGTTCTTCCTGGTCTAGCGTACGGAGCTTCTGTGTTGGAAGTGTTGGCTTGGTCAGCGGTGCCCGTGATTTTATTGGTTTATCTATTTTCGCCGCACAGGAGTAACGCACTCAGGAGGGCCTAACGTCCGCGAGATGAGCCCGAAAACCAAAGTACATTATGTCATTCCAGTGATTGTCTTTAGATTCTCGCTGGATTTTCGGTGTCCGCAGCCGCAGTGATTGTCAGTAGGGTCTATGCGGCACCGTTGTCGATCCCGATTAAAAGGAGGGTTTTGTATGGAAAGATTATGACGACAAAAAATCTTTTAGGGTCAGTGGCAATCGGTGCTGCGTTGTTTGCGATGGGTTGTTTTCTCGCCATCCCGGTGGCGATTAAATATTACCAAAGCACGAGAGAGTACGTGGCAACGGCTGAGGTCGGTGTCGATGCTGACGCAGTTTATCGCGCCGCCATCAAGGAAGCTGAAGCCAGATCCTCGACGATAAAAATTACCAAGCGGGACGACTCAGGACGGCTCCTCGAGATTACCGATGGCCTGCAGTCCGCTTCGTTCAAGGCGGTGTCGTTGAACGGGCAAAAAGCCGAAATCGTCGTGGTGGCCGACGTTCCAAAGAGTACGGGCGGCAAGGCAAAAGAGGAAGAACTCGCTTTACGAATAATTCGCATAGTGGCCGACAGTCTCGGAGCGAGATACGAAATTGCGAAGAAGTAGGTGGATTTCCTAGCTGCAAATACAATTAGCTTCCATGAGCTTCGTAGAAGGGATGAGCCGAGTGCTGGAATAACCGGCGGCTTACTGCACCAATTATTATCGTATTAGGGTTACTCGGCTGTACAGCCGTTGCAGAAAATTTACGCTGCCAATCAACAATGACGGAAAAGCTCTAGGTCGATGAAGACCTTTACGGGCGAGAAGCGCGAGCCACTTCAGTCCGTCCTTCGGGCAGCGACATGCTCCGATTTTGATTAGCCCATCGTAACCCACCGTTTTGATGGTCAGCGGGCATGACGGCTACATCGGCTATAAAGGGCGGCGCATGTTGTCGATTCTCAACAAGCAGAAGCTCGAGCGCGTGCTCGCCTACCTGCTCGACGAGAATGAGTTTCTCGGATCTCATGGCATTCGTTCTCTGAACGATGACGATTAACTTATAGAAACATCGTTCATACTGGCTGGGAAAGGAACATATGGAGAAGGCTTACTATGAATCGAGATAATACGACCAGCGGTGTCGATACTACCTTGAATAGCAGGACGTAGCCTGACGTTAATGAACCGGCGGTAACCACCCATTAAATTGGGAGCTGCTACTATTTATTACCGCTGATAAACAAGCGTTTCATCAAGTCCTGCCACTCGGCAAAGTGCTTCTCGAACTCTTCCAACGAGTATCGATTTTCCAAGTAGTTCTTTTTGAATTTCTGATCGACGTCCATGTCATCTCTGGGAGAATTGAGGCCGCCCTTCATGACGACCTGCTGACCCTCCTTTGAGTGGAGATAGTCGAGAAACAAGATCGCGGCATGCGGATGCGGAGATCGGGTCGTCATGCCGGATGATCCCACATTGGTCAGCACCGGTTCCAATGGACGCCATTCCACAGGGGCGCCTTTTCTTTTCGCCGTAACCATATTCGAATCGAAAATGGTCGGAGAGAGCGGAACTTCACCCGAGACCACCTGATTGGCAAGTGCAGCCGGAACGATGTTCTGGACCTTGACATCCTGTCGGCTGAGTTTCTCCAAGAACTCACGGCCCATGGTATTTACGATATGACCAACCCAGCGCGGACCGCTTGAGCCTCCGGCCATGGTCA
Organism: Binatia bacterium; assembly: GCA_036378835.1. Lineage (GTDB taxonomy): Bacteria > Desulfobacterota > Binatia > UBA9968 > UBA9968 > WHTF01. The sequence continues at coordinate 1,923 of DASUVS010000250.1, forward strand.
TCTTGCCTTTCCACTTGGGATCGAGGAGGGCGGCGTAGTCTTTCGGTGCGTCATTTGCCGGAACCGCTTTTGTGTTAAATCCAAGCCCAATATACAGTTCGCGATTCGCCCAGAAGAAAACACCGCCGCTCTTGCCTTTCTCCTTTACATCATCGCTGTAGGCGTCGATCTCCGGCGAAAAGTGTTCCTGCAAAAAGCCACGCTTTTGTAAAATTTCGATGCCGGTGCTGGTTTCGACAACGTCAGCGATATAACGTCCCGAAGCATATTCTTCGAGGACCCGCTTAAGGACGTCTCTGCCTTCGCTCCGCCATACACCGACTTTGATGAAGGGGTATTTTTTTTCAAATTCCTGGGCGACGACCTCCATCCACGTGTTGGAGTTGTAGAACATTAACTGGCCTTCTTTTTTGGCACCTTCGATCAGTTTCGTTTCTCGATCTTTGCCGCGGTACAACGCGATCTCGGCGACGCTGGCGGCAAGTACGCTAGTGCAGTCGCTTACGAACATTACGATGGAGAGCATCACCGATGCTAGATTTATACGCCAAGATCTCTGTTTCGGTAAATAACCAACCATCCGCATCATTCTATTTTTCTCCCGTGAGATTGGTTTTGGTGCCATCACGCCACCACGACACGACGTCTTCATGGGTCGTGAATACGACGCCTTCGAACTGTTTGGCGTAAGCAATGAAATCGCTAAAGCTCTTCGCTCTCGATGGCCGGCCTGTTACGTAATCATGGACGGTTAACGGCATCAGCACAGGCTCTTGTGCGCCGCGCTCATAGAGCGCGTCGAACCCCGCCTTTAACCCGCGCAAGAAAAAATCGGGAGTGGTGCAGTTCCAGGTGCTATAAGTATTGAACTGAAATCGTTGGGAGCATAGAGCAACGTCGCTATACGCCGCAAAAGGGATTTCGACAAGCTGCCGGCCGTGTCCTTCAAGCAAGTAAGGCAAGTCGTCGTTCCACATGCTGCCATCCCATTCGAAGTCAAAATGTTTCAAGATTAAATCGATGGTATTGTGGCTGGCAAAGCAGGTCCGCCAACCGCGCAGACGTTCCCCCAAAAGATCTTCGAAAACCGTTACGGTTTTCTTCATCAGCTCGAGCTCTTTGGCGGCGGGCAGATTACACATCATTTCATGCTCATAGGTGTGACCCGCGATCGCATTTCCGGCTTTCTTGACGGCCCGCGACACTTCCGGATATTTCTCGGCCGTGGCGCCGCAAATGAGCCAGGTTCCTTTGACTTCATGCTTCTCCATAATTTCCAGCAGCCGCCAAGCGCCGCGGCGTCCGCCGTATTGGCGCTCGCTGAAATCGAAACCGTCGGGTTGATCGTCGGGATAGAGCGAGCTCATCTCCTCGGATTGATGGTGCGGGCTGATGATGATCGGCAGCCGTACTCCATTCGGCCACCGCGGCAGTGATTCAATGCGGCGTTCTTTCCACATGGTTAGCTCCCGGATTTCGGCTGCAGACAACGTTTGGACCACTGTGCGATCTCGCTGCACTTTGCAAACCAAAGCTCCTCATGGCCGCTTAAACGTTCGAGAAAATGTTTCAAAGCTCGCAGCGGGGCCGGACGGCCGACGCCCCAGGTTTGCAGGCTCAAGATGAAGAGCCGAGAAGCTCGTTCGCTTTCCTCGTAGAGCATATCGAACTCATTATTCCATACATTGCTCAAGCCGTCGGAGCCGCCGCGTTGGGGGTAGGGATAACCAATGAAGGTTTTGTCCGCAGTGCTGGTCGTGAATGGAATTTCAACCAATTGTCGGCCGTCGCAATCGAATAGATAGGGCAAATCGTCGTTCAACAGACTGCTATCCCAGGTAAAACCGTTTTCGGCTAGAAGATCCAGAGTCTGCGGGCTGGTGCGATAGTCTGGACAACGCCAACCGATGATTTTGATGCCGGCGACGTTTTCTAAAGCTTGACTTGAGCGCCGCAGTACCGACTGTTCGCGCTCAGTGCTGTAGCCTCGCACCTTTTCAAAACTATAACTCATGCCCGCTAGTTCGTGGCCAGCCTCATGAGCGGCGCGAATAGCTTGTGGGTACCTTTCCGCCGTTGTGCCGCAAACGAAAAAAGTTGCCTTGATTTGGAATCGGTCGAGGAGTTCCAAGATTTTCCATATGCCCGTGCGGCCACCATACTCCATCGTTCCCGACACCATGAAGTTGGGACGATCGCCAGGAAGAGGAGGGGCTCCTTCGCCGGACTGATGCTCAAAGGTAAGGACAACTGGAAGACGTTTTCCCGAAGGCCATTTGATTTCACTCACAGAGCGGTGTTCGATAGCCAATTGTGATCACCTAACCTGCGTTTTTTGCTGCTATAACAATCGGTGTCAGTCTTGTCAAACTTACGAGTTCATCGTTTATATCGACTTACTTGCGGCAGAAATACAATGCTGATATTTAAGCGAAACTGTTCCGCCGAAAGCGCTGCGCTCAAACTACACCACGGGTAGAGGAAACATCATGAGACCTAAGTCAATCGAATGGCCAAACAAAGCGAAAATCGCCGTCAGTTTTTTTGTCGGACTCGAATCTTTCGTCAAGTATTCACAATACCGGGGAAGCGGCGATCGGGTCGATTATGCTTCGGTAGCGTTCGGCGAATACGGCGGTAAGGTGGGCATCTGGAGAATTCTGGACGTTTTCACTAAACACCAGGTCAAGGGCACGATTGACACGAATGGGCTTGCGGCTGAGCGGTATCCCGACGCGGTCAAAGAACTTCATAGCCTGGGCCATGAAATCGTCGGTCATGGTTGGTCCAACGACGTCCCTCCTACGGCGCTGGACGATCAAGAGGAACGCCGGGTAATCAAGCGGACAGTGGACGCGATCTCGTCAGTGACCGGCAAGCGTCCGGTTGGTTGGGTTAGCCCGGCGCATTTGATGACGGATAAGACGTTTGGATTTCTCGTCGATGAGGGGATTTTCTGGAGTGGCGATTTGCCCGGAGATGATCTCCCGTATCACGTTAATGTCGAGAGCCGCCCGTTGGTGGTTATGCCGCGCCTCGATTACGCCAATGACCTAAGCCTCATTTTCCGTCCAAAGAATTCTCCGAGTTTGTTCTTCGAATGTTTTAAGACCGCGTTCGATCGAATGTATGCCGAAGGAGACGATGGAAGTCCGAAGCTGATCGATGCTCTCATACACGCGCATATTGGCGGCCGGCCCAACTATATCGGCATGTACGAGCAGTGTATCACTTATGCCAAGCAGTTCTCCGATGTCTGGTTCTGTACTAAAGGTGAGATCGCCAAGTGGTATCTGGATTGTTACGTGAAGAAGAGTTAGTCCGTCACTCGGTCATTGTTAATGAGGCCGAACATTTCGTCTGATCGCGACATACTCCTGGCAGCTGCCGCAGCGCTTCTTGAGCCTGGCATCACATCAGCAACGATCTAAACGATGGTTTACGATCGTCTTGCCCGCTGGACTGGGTTTAATTTCAATTTTCAACGTATACTCTTCTTCGTCCTGCTGACGATACTCTGCTACTTGGTTCTACCACCGCTATTTTTCACGATGCAATCGAGTCTCTATGTCGATCGCGGCTTCATCGAGCCGGAGCTATCGCTAAAGAACTATACGGATTTCCTCACAACACCCGACACCGGCGTCATGCTGGTGAATTCTCTTTGGTTTGCGTTTGGGAGTTCACTGGTCGCCCTTACCGTAGGAACTCTTCTTGCCTGGGTGGTCGAGCGAACCGACACGCCTTTCAAGAACCTAGCCTACCTTTCGGCATTCACGTCATTTGCTATTCCCGGCATCGTGAAAGTTATCGGCTGGATCATGCTCTTTGGTCCTGAGAAGGGTGTTATAAATGTTTGGTTGAAAGAACTCTTTGACCTGCAATACTCTCCATTCAACATATTCACGCTTAGCGGAATGATCCTTGTAGAGGGGGTGGTATGGGCGCCGGTCGTGTTTTTGTTTATGGCGGCGCCGTTTCGTTCAATGGATCCATCGTTAGAAGAGTCGGCGCTCATGTCTGGCGCAGGACCTGTGCAAACGTTCTACCACGTCACTCTTAAACTTGCGCTACCGAGCGTACTTTCGGTGCTTCTCCTGACATTTGTCCGCGCTATGGAAGCATTCGAGATTCCTGTCCTCATCGGTATTCCCGGGCGCGTGTTGGTCCTGACCAGCGAAATTTATCTGAGACTCTCAAGCGGACTTCTGCCGCAATATGGCATGGCGAGCGCGTATGGAGTCGTTCTAATCTTTTTGGTTTCAATCGGTCTTTATTTTTATTCGAGAGCCACTCGTGAGTCGCAAAAGTTTTATACCATCACCGGCAAAGGTTTCAGGCCGCGAACCATCGAAATGGGAAAGTGGAGAGTCGTCACGACAATGATTGTTTTCGTGCTGCCGACGTTGCTAGCTTTGCCGTTGCTGATCCTGATGTGGACCTCGGTGCTTCCTTATTACATGGCGCCGTCGGTAGACGCGCTCCGCCAGTTGACGACGATCAATTATTCGGCGGCGTTTCAAAGCCCCAATGTTTGGCTGGCTCTGAAAAACAGCCTGATCATTAGTTTAACCAGTGCTTCTCTGACAATTCTGCTGACCGCACTGGTCGCGTGGGTGGTCGTCAGGAGCAATATCTCTGGGAAAGGCATTCTGGAGCACCTCACGTCGTTTACGCTGGCCTTTCCCAGTGTGGTTCTCGCAGTCGCGATGTTGCTGACCTACCTTAAACTTCCCATCCCGGTCTATGGCACCATCTGGATTCTCGTCCTAGGCTACATCACGCGCTACATCCCGTACGGGCTTCGCTACTGCTCGCCTGGTCTGTTGCAGATCAATAAGGAGTTGGAAGAGAGCGCGGAGATGAGCGGTGCTCCTTGGTTTACTGTCTTTCGTCGCATCGTCGTTCCGTTGATGATGCCGTCAATATTTGCCGGATGGATCTATATATTCTTATTGAGCGTTCGAGAGCTCACGATGGCGCTTTTGCTTTACAGTCCGGGGTCGCAGGTGATTTCAGTAACCATTTTTAAAATGTGGGATTTCGGTACTCTGGGCGAATTGTCGGCTTTTAGTGTATCCGTAAGTCTGCTGCTTGTCGGCATGGCGATCCTATTTCATAGATTGAGCCGGCGTTACGGGCTGCGTGTGTGATACTGAACGCTCAAGGTCGCGAATATGCTTAGGGTAAGGGATCTTTATAAAAGTTTTCCAACCGGTTTGGCGGACGTGCGAGCGGTCGATGATATCGGCTTTGAAGTCGCTCATGGCAAATTTTTCAGTCTGCTCGGCCCCAGCGGTTGCGGAAAAACTACAACCCTGCGCTGCATCGCCGGACTCGAACGGCCGGGGTCGGGCGAGATTGAAGTGGACGGGCACCTGGTTTTTTCGCAACCAGGCGTGTTCGTGCCACCGTACCGTCGCGGTATTGGTATGGTGTTTCAGTCGTATGCGATATGGCCCCATATGAACGTCTTCGAGAACGTCGCCTTTCCCCTGAAAATCGGTCACAGAGCGTCCGGTCGTGAAATAAAAGAACGGGTAGAAAAGGCGCTTCACCTGGTCCAGCTCGAGGATCTCGGGCAAAGACCGGCGACCAACCTCAGCGGCGGCCAACAGCAAAGACTCGCTCTTGCAAGAGCGGTTGTGAGAGAGCCTAAACTCTTGCTGCTGGACGAGCCGCTTAGCAACTTGGACGCAAAACTGCGCGATGAAATGCGTGTGGAGTTGAAGCGGGTGCAACGGACCCTGGGTCTGACAACAGTTTATGTAACCCATGACCAAACCGAGGCGCTGTCCATGTCGGACACCGTGGCCGTGATGAACAAAGGCAAGATCGTTCAGCTGGCCTCTCCCAAGGAAATCTACGAAAAACCGCTGAATAATTTCGTTGCCGATTTTATTGGATCCGCCAATATGATCGTCGGCAAGCTGACAGCGTTAACCAGTGCTGAAGTTGGTCGAGTGGAAACAAAGCACGGTTCACTGATTTGTGCCATCCCGCAACCTGCAAATACCAACGTCGGCATCGACGTTCTTGTGTCTGTTCGTCCAGAGGATATTCAGTTGACGCCGGCGATCGAATCATCGAATAGTTCCGAATGGCTCGGAGTCATCGACCAGGTGTCATTCCTCGGCGGCCTAATCGAGTATCAAATCAGAATTTCGGGAACCAGGATGCGCGCGCGCGTCCATCCGTCTAACTTTTTCCAAGAGGGTGATTCTGTCCAGCTAACCTTCCAGCCGGGACGGTGCTGTACCGTCTCTAGCGAAGATTAACGCACGTCCTAAAAATGCGCCGGCATCTAGGAGATTACCGTGGATGAACTTGCGGTTTTGAAAGACAAACTAAAAACGACGGTGAAAATTTTGCAATGGGAACTCTGCGACATGTGGGGCCATGTGAGCGCAAAGACGCCCGATGGGAAACACTTTCTGCTTGCTTTCCTGCGACCTCCGGCAGATCCAAAAATACCCGTCGATGAAGTCTTGGAGTTCGACATGAGCGGCACGCTATTATCGGGCCGGCGCAACGTCCCCGATGAAATCTATTTTCACCTGTGTCCTTACAAGGACCGAAACGATGTCGGGGCTGTTATTCACTGTCATCCTCCTATGTCTCTCGCAGTTGTCGCCACCGGCCGCAAAATCATTCCGCTATACCAACATGTCGCTCATTTCGGCAACGGAGTACCCATATCCCCTTGGATATACGGAACGATGCGCGCGCATGGAAATCGTGCCGTCAAGTTGATGGGAGAGAACTGCGCATTGATGATCAAAGGACATGGGGCCGTCGTAGTTGGCGAGAATATAGAAGAGGCGTGCATGAACATGGCGCGAATGGAACGCACTGCGAAGATGATGATGTATGCAGCCGCGCTGGGAAGACCGGCACCGGTTCCGCGCGGCGTTGGAAAAATGTTTGCGGCGATTTATCGGGCGCCGGGAAACCACAAGCAAGAGAAAAAGCTGAGAAGCATTGGTCACAAGACTGAATTCCAATACTATGAAGGCTTGGTCAAAAGAGGCGAGAAGTGGCCGACGATTTGATGCCATCGATTAGACATTGGATGGCAAAGGAAATGTGAGCAAATGCGCATGTTGATGGTGGGCGTCGGACCCATTGGTGGAATAATCGGCGGGCGGCTCGCGCGCGCCGGACACGACATTGTATTCGTGGATGTCGACAAAGAGCATGTCGCGGCGATTCGGGAAAGCGGTTTACAGGTGGATGTTCCGGACGGATCATTCAATGTCAGAGTTCGCGTCGGTTTTCCCGGCGAGACCGAAGGCAAGTTCGATATCGCGTTTATTGCGGTGAGATCCAACTATACTCCAAGCGCACTGTCAACGGCGCTACCGCGCCTTGCGGATGACGGTTTGCTCGTGTCGTTGCAGAACGGCTTCAACCCGCCAATCATGGAAGGAAAGGTAGGGGCTGATCGGACCGTCGGGGTAGCGATCCGCATGGGTTGTAAAAAAATCGGCCCCGGGCAGCTGCAGACGTCACACCGCGGCCATCTTTACGTTGGTCACCTGCATCGCAAGACGACGCCGCAGTTGGAAGAACTGCGCAAGCTTCTCAATTCTGTGATACCGACCGAGATCTCACACGAAATATTAGACGTGCTGTGGAGCAAATTGACCCACACCTGTGTCTGTTTCTTCGAGGCGCTTGCAGATGTCTCCCTCAAGCAGGTGTGCGAAAAGAATTCGAATCTCCGTGTCCTTGTCAACTATTTTGCTGAAATCATCGCGGTCGGCAAGGCAGCAGGCGCCCAATTCATCCCGCTGCCTGAATACAATCCTCTAGACTTTCACCCCATTCATTCCCTCGAGGCGCGGCTCGCCAGGATGGCCGAAATGGCGAGGAACTTTCCCGAGAATCGAAAAGGCCCCTTTCGTCAAATACAGCGTGGCATTGTCACTGAAATCGATTTCATAGTTGGTCACGTCGTGAGGGAAGGGGAGCGCCTGGAAATGCCGACGCCCCTTTGTCTAAAACTCGCTGAAATGATTCACGAGCTTGAAAGTGGGAAACGGCAATTTGATGTGGAGAATTATGCTGAGCTTAGTTATTGAGGGGATGGGCGCAAGTGGGAATCGTCCGAGTCAAGGAGCGCAGTGAATTGGAACTGGCTGTTGGAGTGATCTTGTCGGTGTTTGTGCAGTTGTCGCTTCTCGCTAGCTCGAACGCGAGAGGCGCGTAAAGGAATCCATTTACGAGACAGCCCGGCCGAGATTATCTGATCCATCTTCAACCTGAGAGTATTCTGAGATACGACAATCACGTCAGCAATCTTCAAGGTTGCGCTGTAGGCGCATGTAACTGCATAGTGCCGTCGCAGATGCGAACGTCTAGGCTTGCTTTATCACCGGCCGTGTTCGGTACCATCCAGCTGCTTGCTCATAGGCATGTGCTACTTGGAGCATGATTGCTTCCCGAAAAGCTGGAGCCACGATCTGAATTCCGATCGGTAATCCAGACGACGAATAACCACAGCAGATACTCATTGCTGGAAGCCCGGTTAGATTAAAAGGTATGGTAAATACTGTGCCAAAGCTTCCTGTTGGGTTTTGATAAGGGATCTTTCTGCCGTCCACTTCTACGTAGCCCGTTTTGCATTCTTCAATCTTTGGGGCGGCTAAAGGCGTGGTCGGTGTTACTATTACATCCAGGTTCTCAAAAGCCTGTGAAAATTCTTCGCAAATAACTCGCCTTACACGTTGAGCCGCAACGTAAGTTGAACCGGAAATCATAAGAGAACCGATATGGCGAAGTAATAAAGATCGACTGAAATCTTGTGGACGCGTCCTTAAATAGTCATCGAGGTTTGAAACGTTCTCGACCCGGCTTGTAACCATCTGAACCGCTGCGATCAAATCAGAATGAGGGACAGTAATCTCTGCTCTTTGCATACCCAGTGACTGCAAAACCTTAACGCTATTCTCGACAGCGCTCCTGACCTCATTCGAGACATTATCTTCCGCATAACCTCTCAAAATGCCGACTCTTAAACCTGAGATCGATTTGCCCAGGCTGCTCGAATAATCTGGGACAACTTCCTTTGAGCTCAGCGGGTCCTTCGGGTCTTTTCCAGCTACGGCTGCTAGAACGAGGGCGCCGTCTTTAACGGTTCTGGTAAAGATCCCGAAATGATCAGTAGAAAATCCGCCAGTTCCGGGAACGTCTCCAAATCGGCTCACTCTACCGTAGGTTGCTTTAAGCCCGATGGTTCCACAAAAAGATGCGGGATTCCTAACCGAGCCCGCGTTGTCTGTGCCGATAGAGCCTAGACACAGACCAGCCGCAACAGCTGCGGCAGAGCCACCACTCGAACCTCCCGGAATTCTCGTTGTATCCCAAGGATTTAACGTGGTGCCGTAGTACGGATTGATTGTGGTGCCGCCACTGGCCCATTCGTGCATATTGGTTTTGCCGATAATGATGGCGCCCGCCGCCTTTAACTTGTCCACAACTGTTGCGTCGTAATTCGGCATCCAATCCGACAGAATCTTCGATCCGGCGGTTGTCCTAATTCCTTGAGTCGCTATATTGTCTTTGATGGAAACCGGGACTCCATGGAGCGGGCCGCGATATTTGCCTTGTTGGATCTCTCGTTCCGCGGCTTTGGCATCAGCGAGCGCAACCTCTTCCGTAACCGTGACATAAGCATTAAGAACCGGATTCAGCTTCTTCGTCTTGGCTAATACAAACTTAATGAGCTCAAGAGGGGAGATCTTCTTGGTTTCTAAATACGGTGACAATTCGCTGATCGTCGCTCGATCCAGATCTAATGAGTTCATCTCTTACCCTTTACTATCGACCTTCAAAATGGGCATCACGTGAGTTAGATCAATCTCCTGCAAGCTCTGAAACAAACGCTCCGCCTCTTCCGCCTGTCGCGCAACCAGCTTGATCTCGTCCTCATTCAAATTGAATCCGTATTCGCGATTGAGCCTCCTGACGTGCTCCTCCATAATTATTTCTCCTTGGGCGCTATTTTTAGTTTCCTTTTATACACCGCGTCGATGAAGCCTTCACGATCCAGCTCAGAAACAATAGAGTTATCGAAGAAGTCTTCGACTTTAGCTGAACCCCTGTCCTTCAACGTTGCGAGATAATTTTCGACTTCCTCGCGATCCACGTAGGGTTTTGGCGGAAAAATTTCGGACCAGAAATCATAGGTTTCATCCAAGATCGCCTTGCTCGGATTTCCCAAATACTTTGCCAAGACCTTCTCGGAGAACTCTCTATCGGTTTTCAATCTTGCAAGGCCGGCAATATACCCCATCATAAATCTTTTCACCTTGTCCCGATCAGTCTTTAGAAACTTGCTCGTGGTCGAATTGTGGTTCATGGGAAACTTGATTCCGCTCTGCGCCAGATCAAGGATCGGCTTGAACCCAAGCTCTTTCGCCTTCAGTGTGTCGGGAGGCTGAATAAGAGTTCCGTCAATGCTGCCGCTAATCAAGGCTCCGAAACGTGCCTTTTGATCACCGGTTTGGATAAACGCAACATCGGTATCGGGGTTGAGACCCAGCTTTTGCAAAGCAAAGCGCGTTGCCGGATAAGCAGTACCGCCGAAGCTGAGGATTCCTATCTTCTTGCCCCTCAGATCATCTGCAACCCGTATACGCTGGGATACGTAAAATGCATAAGGAAAGGTTCCCAAGGTGGTGCTGATCAAAACCGCATCACCGCCCTTGAGCTTTGCGTTTATGGCGGTGGATCCTCCGGTGGTGGTTATCTGGACGTCCCCAGACATTAGAGACGTGATAGTCTGTGTTCCGCCGCTAAAATTTACTGGAAGTACCTCGAGGCCGTAGTCCTTATAGAAGCCGGACTCCAAAGCCACCCAAAAACACGCCTGGCTAACACTGCGAAGGGTCGCCACTAACAGTTTATCTTGAGCTGCTGCCGTTCCGACTGAAATTGCGAACAAACTTACAACGCAGACCAATCTGAAGCAGTGCGTCATCGTATTTTTTTCCGGGTTTCGAGTTGTAGAAATTCCGGCGTAAACGAGGGGAGAACGTGTCTCAGGGTTTATCGAGCGAGGCTCACGTTTGGGTTTTTCGTGCATGCGCATGCCGGTTTTATATCCAATCGCCGCTGATCTGTCTATCATCGGTGTCAGTTAACTAGCGATTGCTTGCATGTAAATCTTGACATGCACAGCAGAGTTGTGATCACGTCCGACGTAAGCTGAATCTGTGATACCGAGGAAATCATGATCATCGACATGCATGCTCATTTTATCCCTACCGAATGGATTGATGCCTTGCGCAAAAATGGTCAGGCGTGTGGGTGTAAGATCGAACAAGACTCCGCCGGTCACCTGCAGATTAGCATCACCGGGGAAAGTAAACCGCTCCGATTATCGCCATCTCTATCCGATGTACCGCGGCGCATGCGGGCTTTGAACGAACGTCGGCTCGACCGTCAGGTTCTCGCTCCAGTAATGAGCATGGTCGGCTATCGTCTGCCACAGCGTCAAGCGCAAGGGTTCTCCAGACTTTACAACGAGACCAATGCAACATTTGCAGAGACATCCAACGGCCGGTTCATCCCAGTTGCCACTGTGCCTATGCAATTTAGCCAAACGGCCGTCGAGGAACTCGACTACGCAGTTAACAGTCTAGGGATCCGCATGGTTGAGATTGGAACGAATATTAATGGGCAAAATTTAGACGAAGAATCCTTCCGCCCGTTCTTTGCTCGAGCCGCTGAGCTGGGTGTTCTCGTACAATTACATCCACATCAGGATCAGGTCGCAGGCAAAGACCGGTTAGGCAAATACTTTCTAAGTAATCTGATCGGAAACCCGATGGATACCGCAATAGCCGCGGCATCGCTTATTTTTGGCGGTTTGCTGGAGCGATATCCGACACTGAACGTCTGCCTCGTGCACGGAGGCGGCGCGCTGCCCTACCTTCTGGGGCGGATAAGCTGCGGTTATTCTCAGATTCCGGAGATACGAACCATGCCGCGGGTTCCTGAGGAATACTTTCAACGTTTTTATTTCGATACGATGACGCACGACGCTCGCGGGCTTACGTTTTTGCATGGTTTAGCCGGCGCCGAGCATCTTATGGTCGGGACAGACTATCCTTACGACAATACCGGGGATCAAGATCCGATTGGATTGTTGGAGCGCGCCGGAATATCAGGTTCAAAAAGCATTCTAGGTGGCAACGCTGCTAAGCTTCTTAACCTGTAGGTGGTAGTCCGGCCACTATGACCACTTGGGCACAACGAAGCGCATCGGTTTAAGCATGTCGCTTGGGTTAGATTCTCTGATCAGCATTGAACGAGGAATCGAGCGAACTCAGAAAGGAGTGCATCATGAAATCCCGTTACAGAACATACGCGACATTGGTTGCTTTATCATTTCTGTTGCTCGAAATGGCGATGGCGTGGGCACAAAGCGAGACCGAACTGACTCGAGGAGCAAAGCAAGAGGGAAAAGTGATGTTCTGGTCCGCCATGAGGAACGAGGACAATCAGGCGCTGGTAGAAGGTTTCGAGGCTAGATATCCCTTCGTCAAAGTCGATGTTCTTCGCGCCAGCAGCGAGCAGTTGGTTAATCGCGCCGTCACAGAAGCCCTCGCGGGAAAAGGGACTGCTGACGTTCTAAATGGCTTTGCCTTAAAGGCTTTGCAGAATCGAGGAATGGTTTTAGCATATGAATCCCCGGAGGGGACTCATTATCCGGCAGGATTCAAAGACCCTAAACACCATTGGATCTCACTTTATAACGGTTACAGCACGATTGGTTACAACAGCAAGCTCGTCTCTAAAGCGGACGCACCTAAAGATTGGCCGGACCTTCTCAACCCCAAATGGAAGGGGCAAATAGGGATGGATAAGGAGGAATACTTTTGGTACGCGGGAATGCTCAAACATTGGGGCGACGAAAAAGGACGAACCTTTATGGAGTCACTAGCGCGCCAGCAGATCCACTGGCGATCGGGGCACAGTTTATTAGCAAATCTTATGTCTACAGGTGAGTTTCCATTAATGGGGATCGTCTATCCTGATCGCATCGAGCAGATGAAGACCAATGGCGAGCCAGTCGATTGGGTCAGAACCGCCGATCCGATACTGGTAAATCTTGGCCTAGTGGTGATTGCGGCTAAGGCACCCCATCCAAATGCTGCAAAGCTTTTCTACAACTATAGTGTGTCGAGGGAAGGGCAAACGATTCTCCGCAAGCGGAATCGGGTTTCCGCTAGGGATGATGTGCCACCACTGGTTCCGGACATGGATCCCAAGAAGTTGCGCTTGGTTCCGCTCGATCCTGAGATTGCAACAACGACGAAATATAACGAGGACTTCCAAAAAGTTTTTGGCTTGAGATAGGATTGGATCAGTTATGCGTAAAATCATTTTCCCTTGGCTGGACAGAGAGTTTATATTGCTTTGCGGTGAGGCGCGGAGTTCAGGCACAGTCGAGCAACAGACTGATGAGTTGTTCGAGCGCTTCGAAGCGGAGCTTAGAGCTTCCCAATTATCTCTGGAAGACACGGTACGTACGAGAATTTTCGGGGCGGACAGAGAGGCGCGCGAGTTATCAACGTCCGCCCGGGCCAAGATTCTCACCGGCAAACGTAAAGCGGCAAGCTCCAGTTATATTTCGACGAGCCACTTCGATTCCAATGTGCGAGTGGCCCTTGATTTACTTGCTATGAGACCGTTGCGCCGGGGTGCCGACAGAGAAGCC
>DASUVS010000251.1:0-10596 GCA_036378835.1 Binatia bacterium
AGCACGGGACCCTCTCTGTTCCCCAGATCATTCACACGGTCCGAGTTCCTCAGCCAGAGATCAGGGAGGATGATGAAGATGAAAACGAGTTTGAAGATTTATCCCTCACTTCGTTCTTGACCGCCAATGCCATCCGATCCAAGCACTCGCTGGATGAGAGCAAAATCGATTGGTGTAGCACTAACAACTCTACACCGTGCGCGGTCGCGAATATTTCGGTGCCAACCCTGGTTATGGCCATGCAGGGGCATTACTTCATTCGTGACGGTGAATCTATCTATGAAAGTGCGGCAAGCAAAGATAAGCAGTTTGTGGTAGTGGAAGGAGCGACCCACGGGCTTGGCAACTGCAATGCGTGCGCAGACTACCATGGGACTGGCCCTTACACGAACGTTCCGCTGAATCTTTGGAATTACGTGCGCGATTGGGCGAACGGTCGGTTTTAGCGAGAACTGTTAGCAGTTGACCGGCTTGGATGGTTTCGCCGGAAACTAAACGGCCGGACGTTTCACTCTAACGTCAGCCCTTTTCTAGCTATCTGTGAAGTCGAGAGATTCCGGTACGTAGCCTGGTTAGCTGGCTTGGTCGTCGCGGAAAAAGCGAGCGCAACGATAACCGAGGCGCTTTCTGGCGGATGCAGGTTGACTTGGACTCGGCGATGCCTGAATGATCGAAGATCTGTAACGATGAGGGGGCTAATTACCCTCTGTTGAAGGCGATTGGCTATTCTGCAGCACCAGTTCGTTTGACGTTTCGCCAGGCGGAAGCAATTCCATTCGCACCGGGCTAACTCCCGATTCCACCATGCCCAGAGCCCTTGCCGCGGCGCGCGAGACATCGATGATGCGGCCCTTAGAAAACGGCCCGCGATCGTTTATCCGCACTTCAACTGATTTTCCATTGTCGAGATTGGTTACCTTCACGATGCTGCCCCACGGAAGAGTTCGATGCGCGGCGGTGAATTTCTTCTGGTCGAAAATTTCGCCGCTCGCGGTCCGTTTGCCGTGATGTTTTGCTCCGTACCACGACGCTAGCCCGGTCCCTATGATCGTCGAAGGCGTAGGCGTCGGGACAGTTGACGGCGGCGAATCCTCCTGGGTTTCGGGAGAGCGCGGGATATTCGCTACAGATGAACTCTCACGCGGAATGTCAGCCTGTGGCTCGTCCACCGAGGGATTGTCATTTAGACTCGCAGCCGGCAACACTGCGCCCCTCGATATCGATCGATGAGATTCATCTGAAATGGCGCCGCAGCCTGCAGCGGTCGACAACAGCGCGGCCATCATCATCCATGCGCGTATCCGCGACTCAAAGCAGGACAGATGACTCGGCAAAGTTGATGATCTTGTAAACGAACGGTGCATGACTCACCGCGAAACTAGTTCCGCAATGACCATGCCCCTGAATCACTGATGGACACCGGCGGCGGGGAGGCGCAAAAGCCCGCGATAGGGCGGATTAACTGACAAAAACGCACCCAAAATCGGGTGGGTTCGTACGACATCGTACGAAAATGATGGCCTTCAGCCCGGCAACGAATATGAACAAAGAGCGTGAAATCGGGAATTGAGCATTGGAATCGAGGGTTAGGTTTTCATCATGACTGTCAAATCACACGGCCACGAAGGCTGTGACGACGCTGCACCGTCTGTATGCGGGATGCTTTACACGCTGCGAAGATGAATATTTGAGAGTTCACGATGAAAATGCCGCGTGGACAGCTCATTACAATTCCATGCATAGGAGTGAAAATCGCTTTGCTTGAGAGCCTATCCGCAAGCACGGTTGTCCGAGCAACAGTTCCTGGACTGGCTCTGGAAAGCGAAGATGCCGCGCAATACACAGTCGTCGTGCACCGTGCTGAGGGAGCCGATATTGGGTGGATGTGCCATCCCTCCCGGCTGTTTCAGTCAGGGTGAAACGGTCGACGAGGCGATCAACAAGTTCGAGATGTCATCGAACTTCATGTGCAGGGGCAAGGGGCGCGAAATTCCCAAGAAGAAGATTTGATGATTGCCCGAGTAGACGTTTGAACAGCTCGAGCATGGAGCCCTGGTGCAAAGTCGCAGACGGAGAGAAGAAGTTCGGGAAGGAAGGTCATTTAACCTTCACGAGCTCGCCATCGCATAAGCTAAGAGAGGATGAGCGATCGAATGAATCACGCTCTGGAATCGATCGTTGTTTACTGTGAACGCGATCGCTATAGACGCAGTTCTGCGATGTTCGGATCCGCGGGTCGAACCCTAACACCGAAGTTTCTCTCCATTCTTCATTCTCCCTGTCTAGCTATCTTGCGACTCCGTAGGCGGCAAAAGTCTTTTGAATAAAACCGCTGTCTTCGAGTTTCTTCAGCGGCCGGTTGTCGATTAGTTCCTCCAGTTTAACATTGCCGATGGGCGGATTTTGGATTTTGATCAGCCGCTGTATATTGCGCAAGCCTTCCAAGGAGACGTACGGCTTTGGGTCGGAGATCTGAACCAGGTCCTGATATCCCTGCTCGGCCACCGACGGATCGCTGATTTTCAGACGTTTCATGATAGAATTCACGACGATTGGTTTGTTCTGTGGCGCCATAATAAATGCCAAACTTTCAATTAATCCTTTCATGATGTTCTCGGTCAGTTCCGGCTGCTGTTGGAAAAATGTCCGGGTTCCGACGATCGTATTACTGACATAGGGAATGGTCGTCTCGGCAAGCTCGACCAGGACGGAGAAGCCTTTCTGCTTTAACCTGCGGCTGAAAACGCCGTCGAGCACGGTGACATCGATGGTTCCGCTCTCCATCGCCTGCGCCAGCACCGTCTGATCGCCGACGTTGATGATGTTGATGTTATCGCGCCGCTGCTCGAGGCCGAGGTGTTCGAGCCCCAAGACTGCTCCCATCCAAACAGATCCGCCGATGGCTTGCACGCCGAAACGTTTGCCGCGAAGGTCTTCGGCCCTTTTGATTTCTGGCCGCGCGATCATTGTGTAAGTAAGCTTGTTGGTGAAAGAAGCAATCAGCCGGAGATCGGTTCCACCGGCGGCTGCGCCCAGCACCGATGCCGGACCGGAATAGGCAAGTTGTGTGGCGCCGGAGCTTACGGCTGCCACTTGAATCGGTCCCGTGCGGATAAAGACGACATCCGCGTCGACGCCGTGCTTGGTGAAAAATTTTTGTTCTTGCGCGATCCAGAGCGGAGTTTGCCTGGGGTTCACGCCGGCAAACGAGATGACAACTTTGGGAGGCGCAGCCGCAGCGTGTAGCTCGATCCGATGGTGATCAAATGCCACCAGCCCAAGAAACAGAGCCGCCAGAATACCGATCCTATAACCGGCCATAGCTCGCCTCCTTGACCGCCCATCGACTGGCGCGGAATTCTCCCCCGCTACATGCCAAATAAGCGCATGGCATTACCGCCGAGGATTTTTTCCTTGTCGACCTCCGACATTCCGTCCATCTCTTTTATCATCTTGACGGTGCCTATGTTCCAGGTTGCCGATGGATCGCCGTGCGGATAATCGCTGCCCACAGTCAGGTTATGGTCTTTCCAGAAATCGCACGCATATTTTAGCGAAGTCTCAGCGGCGAATGCCGAAACCCAGATTTGGTTGAAGAATTCGCTCGGCAGCTTGCCGAGCCGTTCCTTCGCTTTGATATCCATATCGAGCCGTTCCATCAACCAGGGAACAAACGCCGCCGATCCTTCGACGAAGCAGATTTTGAGCTCGGGAAACTCCTTCAGCGCGCCGCGCAGAATCAGACTGCCGATATCGACCATGTAGCGGAACGGGAAGGCGAGCAGAAAAGCCAGAGCATTATTGTCCGCCTCCAGAAATAACTGCTCTATGCCGACGAGCGCGGGATTGGGATGGCCATCGCGGTCGGACGCAGTATCGTGAACGAGAATCGGAATATCGAGCTGGCCGATCTTATCGTAGAAGGGCCAGAGCTTCTCCGCGCCCAGGTTGGCCCCTTCAAATCCGCCCATGAACTTGACTGCTTTAAGTCCGAGCGTTTTTACCGCTCTTTCAACCTCGCGGCAGGATTCCTCGACATCCGGCAGAAACACCCAGGCGACACCGATGTATTTTTCCGGATGCGTGCATTCCTTAAGGTCTTGTGCCACGGCGTCGTTATAGGCGCGGGCGAGCTCGCAACCGAGATCGCGATCCCAGGTGTAGAGCAGCTCGCGGTTTTCGGGAATCAGAACGTGAACGTCAAAGCCCTCCCAGTCGACATGTTGGTCGCGGGTATCGAGATGCCAGCGGCCTTTCGGCGCCTGGTTTTTAATTAAAGTTCCGTCGGGCAGAACCGATCTGACATCGTCGCCCTTGCGAACCACGCGCGGAGAGTGCGGGAATTTGGCGCTCACCGGCTCGAGAAATTTAACCGGAAAATAATGCGAGTCGCAGTCGATATACATGGATGGAACCTCCCTTCGAAGCCTCCGACGCGCCGGATCAAGCGAGTCTGAGATTGCACATTAGGCGCGCTCAGGGAGGGCCGTCAACCGGAAACTTCAGGGCGTGGTAGTTCAGCCAAGATCTCACCTTAACTGATCAGCGAAAATGTCACCGCTGGGCATAGTCAGGTAAGAGCCAGCTTTGCTTGTGACATCTCCATCAGGGTTCTCGCGGCCGTAACGCTGCGGTCCGCCGGCATGTCAAGCATCATTCCTGAAAGCCGCACTGCATTATTATTGCAAGGTGGCCCGCTGGCAAAAACTCCAGATCCGGTCGAATCGATTTTTGTGGTGATTTTTTTGCTTTGCTATAAGAGGATAATCGCCCTTACCGCAAGGTTTGCGATGGCGTATAGCAACTGCTACAATCCGCGCGATGGGAGTGATTTTTTCCCCTTCCGCGTTCCGGCATGGCTATGCCGAACAAGATTTATATGAATTATTGGCGACAAACTATTTAAAAATCAAAAGCCAGCGCGGACTCAATGATGTCTATGAGTTACTCGGAAGAAATCTAAGTGGAACCTATCTTCATGTGATCTATCGGGTGTTGCCCGATCGTACGTTACGGGCATTCCATATAAATTCTATGACAGAAGCACAGAAAAGGCGTTATCGGAGGTACCGGAAATGAAAAAACCTAACGCAAAGAGTTCCCGGTTAAATAGGGACGCTAGCGACAAAGAAATTATCCGCTGGGCAAAATCCAATGATGTATTTGATCGTTTGGAAGCCGGCATATCTGAAATAATTGAAAACCATACCGATTTGAACGCGATTCTCTATGAAGCGATCTTTCAGGACAATACCGCCCAGCTGAACATGCGGCTTCCACCGGCGATGAAGGCGGTACTCAGCAAGCTCGCGCGCGAACGCACCACGGATGCAACGACTCTTGCTCGTATTTGGCTGGCCGAGCGTTTGGAGCGGGAATTAAAAGCTGGATAGGCAATAGGCTGCGCCGGGCGCGAGTACTTGTTCGACAATTTTCTTCTCTATGTTGACCCCGCACCGCCAGGGGAGGTGGATATTTCAGGTTTCGCCATTTTCCCTACGTTTCAGAATCGAAACCGAAGTTTTTCCTGCTTGTTTCCACCTCATCCACTTCAAGGCCGCGCACCGCATTCAGTGATCTCGGGTGGAACGGATGAAATGATTTCCGAATTGCGGAGAGAAAATTCGTATCCGATGGTAAACACCGCTAAACGATGCGCGGTTTGATCGCTCTCCCCGCTTGACACACTCCGAGCTTTCCAGATAGATCTCTCGTAGATAAGTGAGCGGCTTAAAGTCAAACCCGCTAGCTACAGCGAGGTTCCGGATGAGCTATGCTTCACATCGAACAAGCTCGCTTGGTGAGACACATGCAGCGAGAAGCGATCGTCGAACGACTGGGGAAGCTGGATACCTGCTCGGTTTCGGATGGGTTGGACAGTTTGAAACTGGCCGGCGCGACATGGGGAGTACGGCCGCAATGGCTGTGCTCGCGCATCGCCGGGCGCGCAGTGACAGTTAAGATAAAGCCCGTGGGTTTACAGCAGCCGACCCAGCATCTCGGCACGCCGGCCATCGAAGCGGCCCAGCCGGGCGATATTATCGTCATCGACAATGGCGGCCAGCGGCAGTTTTCCACCTGGGGCGGCCTATTGTCGTTGTCGGCGAAGTTAAAAGGGCTCAGCGGAGTCGTGATCGACGGCGCTTGTCGAGACATCGATGAGGCGCGCGACCTGCAGTTTCCTGTTTATGCCCGCGGCGTGGTGCCGATGACGGCGCGCGGACGGGTGATGCAGGATTCTTTCAATCAGGAAATTCAATTCGCCGGTGTGCAGGTTCATCCCGGCGATCTGGTGATCGCCGACGGTAGCGGTGTTGTGTTCATTCCAAAGGAAAAAGAAGAAGAGGTGCTCGACGCGGCGGAGATGGTTTTTCGCAAGGAAGCTCAGATGGCGGAAGGAATTCGCAAGGGTTCTTCCAGTCTCGAGATGCTGGAGAAGCTTGGTTACGAGCGAATGCTCCAAGCAGATAAGACAAAGTAACGTGCAGGACCCGGCGTTTGGAGATTCCATGATTGGCCGCGAGTCTGTCGATGCAGAGGTTGGAACGGTCGAGCGGCAGCAGCTGATTCATCTGAGCCAGATTCAGTGGCCGATCAGTTACGGGCGGAATAGATCGTTTGGCGGCGATCGAACAATACACTTGGACGCGAATAAATAACGTCAGACAAGTAATACGGAAAGGTTTATGGCTTCTTCATTAGATGAAACAGTTATTTCCCGTGCAATTCACTTCGGCACGGCAACATTACACGAGGCAATGGGCAGGAAGGGTGCTTTGCCCCATCGCATCAAACCCATTTCACCGCGCATGAGGGTTGCGGGACTGGCGGTAACGGTCAGCTCCCCACCGATGGACAATCTCATGCTGCATCAGGCGATCTACGCCGCTGAGCCTGGATCGATCATCGTGGCGGAGGTAAATCGCGGCTACGAAGGCGGCTATTGGGGCGAGATCATGACGATTGCGGCGCAGCAGCGAAAGATCGCTGGTCTGGTGATCGACGGTTGCGTGCGTGATGCGGATTTGATCGAACACCTTGGCTTCCCGGTGTTCTCGCGTGGCTTATCGGTGCGCGGCACGGACAAGCAGGGCGGCGGGCACATCAACTGGCCGATCCTACTCGGCGACATCACCATCAACCCGAGTGATCTGGTGGTCGGTGACCGAGACGGCGTGATCGTCATCCCGGCAGCGGAGATCGCCGCAACTCTCGAAGCGGCGCAGAAGCGCGAAGCCAAAGAAGATCAGACAAAGAGGGATCTGATGGCGGGAAAATCGACCTTAGGGATCTACGGATGGCCGCCGCCGAAGCTGAATTCCTGAGACCGCCTCGCTGACGAAACATACGAATTACATCGCAGTGACCGCGGCGTCCCGCATTGGTCGTGGCGGGTAGCTGAACTTGCGGCAAAACCGATCGGGACACTCAACGGGGAAGCATTTCTGCATAGACGGCTGGCTAACTCCACGGCGGACTGGAACGATGGCGCTTAGCGAGGGTCGCGGGTCCAACACTGAACTGATCTCGCGCAAGCATGTCCTGGTTTGCCGCCCGAGCGTTCAGCCGGTTTAAATCAATCCCTAAACTCCGCACTTTGCTGCGCGAATAATCCACCATTCCAAGTGGGTCGGATACCCCGGCCGCCGCAGATGTGATCTGAATCCGCAAGACCATACCGATTTAATCTTTCGAGAATCTTGCCTGAGATTCTTATGGCTTGTCTGTGCTCGAAAATCGCGTTTCAATCAATTAGTGACTCGCAATCCGAATCAACTGATCGATTTGACAGCTCGCTGGATGGAGCACATGCGCCGGGGCGAGTTCGATGAGGCTTGGCGCAACAGCGACATACTGCTGCGACATCACTTGGCTGCGCCACGCGACGCTCACGATGTGCCACGTCATCAACAGGTCATTTGGAACGGCGCTTCGCTGCAGGGTAAGCGAGTGCTGGTACGGTGCTACCATGGCCTCGGCGACACCATTCAGTTCATCCGCTACATTCCGCTGTTAAAAGCCATTGCCCGACACGTAACCGTTTGGGCGCAGCCCTCGTTGGTAACGCTGCTAAGCACAGCCTGCGGAATTGACCGCATGTTTCCGCTCCACGACGGAACGCCGGATTGCGACTACGAGGCCGACGTTGAAGTGATGGAACTGCCGTACGTGTTTCGCACGACCATCGAAACCATACCGGCTCAGGTTCCTTATTTTCATCTGGATGCGTCTGCCCTCGAGGATTGTAGGATGAAAGTAGGTCTCGTCTGGAGAGGCGGCGATTGGGATCAACGCCGGGATGTGCCGTTCGATCTGCTCACTCAACTCGCGGAGCTTCAGGAGATTAGCTTCTACGCGCTCCAACAAGAGACGAGTGCATTCGAACACCACCAAAGGTTAAAAATGATTTTGCCGGCGGGAGCCGATGCTCTGACTACGGCGCGCGTCATGCTGGCGCTCGATCTGGTCATCTCCATCGATAGCATGCCCGCTCATCTGGCCGGTGCATTAGGAATCCGCAGCTGGACACTGCTTCAAAAGAATGCGGACTGGCGCTGGATGAGTGATCGCACGGATAGCCCCTGGTACCCGACCATGCGTCTGTTTCGACAGGAGCAGGCGGGAGATTGGGAGCCGGTCGTGGCGCAAGTTAAACGCGAGCTGCGAAAACTTCTCTGATCTCGCAAGTCAATTTAGCTTTCCTCTCCCTCCCTGACCTGCTGGCGCCACCCCGGCCTAGTCTTTAGCTAGAACAAAGAGCAGATGATATGCGGCACCTCGCGCGCTTGCAGATCTCTATTTCAAGCAACCGACGAGTGGCATCGATTGCGACGAATTCACAGTTGGTTTTTGGATTCCGAGCGGGCTCGGTCTCTTGCGCAAAGTAATCACCGCGGATATACCCGATTTTAATTCATAGAATCGACTCACGAGAATTATCAAACGGAGGGAGTGATGATTCCCAGCAAACAAGCCACATTGACCGATGAATCTACCTACCAGCAGTGGGTGCGAACCGAAGGAATTCCGATCATCCGAGAATTTTTCATTCAAGACATCACGAAGGTTGCCCTGGAACCTTGGGATCGAATGGGCGGGTCAGGCGTTTACTTGAATCTCATCGGCACCGGCGAAGCCAATGACGCCTATATCTTGGAGATTTCCCCGGGCCAAAAAGGCAGAGAGCAGCACCATCTATTTGAGGAAATGATCTATGTGATCGGCGGCCGGGGCGCGACCTCGATTTGGCAAGCCAACGGCAAAAAACAAACCTTTGAATGGCAAACCGGGAGTTTGTTTTCACCGCCGATCAATTGCCACTACCAGCACTTCAACGGCAGCGGTTCGGAACCGGCGCGGATGCTGGCGGTGACCAACGCGCCTGTGCTGCTGAATCTATTTCACAACGCCGATTTTGTCTTCAACAACAGTTATGTTTTTTCAGATCGATTCTCCGGCGAGGAGGAATATTTTTCCGGTAAAGGCGAGTCGTTCCCGGGACGAATCTGGGACACGAATTTTGTTCCCGACGTGCACACGATGGCGCTCCAGTCTTGGAAAGAGCGTGGCGCAGGGGGCAAAAACATCATGCTGGAGCTTTCGGAAAATACTATGGGAGCGCACATTTCGGAATTTCCAGTTGGCACTTACAAGAAGGCGCATCGGCATGGTCCCGGCGCACATGTGATCATCATCGCCGGGAAGGGCTACTCGTGCCTGTGGCCGCAGGGTGAGGAGATCAAGCGCTTCGATTGGCAGCCCGGCTCGATCGTCGTTCCGCCCGAGTTCTGGTTCCATCAACATTTCAATGCGGGCAACGAGCCGGCGCGCTATTTAGCGCTGCGCGCCAGCGGCAAAAAGTTCAGAGGCCTGACAAAACTCTACGGCGTGGATGAAGACGTTAAAAAAGGCGGATCGCAAATGGAGTACGAGGACGAGGATCCTCAGATCCACAAAGAATTCGAACAGGAACTCGAGAAAGTCGGCGCGCGCTGCGCCATGGGCGGTCAGCATCCGCGCTGCACGGAGAAAGCAGCGGCCTAGCAGGCTATTAGGATTCTGCTGCTGCGATCCGTAATTTTATTCTGCTGCCTTCAGGGCGAGTGATCGAACATCAGCAGCGCGGATCTAATTACGTAACCCAACCTGACAGGCCGCCGCGTTCTCAGAGGCGGAAACTGATTGTCTCTTGCGAAACGTTTGCTGCGCTCATATCTGCCGTTCGACTGCCGAGCCGGTGATTTTTCACATTCAGATATAGCTTACCCGTCGTTCTGTCGGTCGGCGACTTTGTTTCCCTGAGCTTCACGGCCATCCCGGTCCTCGCCTTCATTCCATCGGAAACGGATGATGCTTGGTATGCGCCAGGCGATCATCAGGGTAACCGCCGAGACTAATAGCCCGCCCACTACAGTTGTTTCACGGGCGCCGATCAGCGGAACCATCAGTCCGGTTTCAGTCTGCCCCAACGGCTGAAGGCCGCGGTTGCTCAATTGAAAGACCCCCATTATTCGCCCGCGAAATCTTTCCGGGGTGGTTAATTGCAGAATCGTGCCGCGCGCCGCCGACCAGATCGCGTCGGTGGCGCCGACCAGG
>DASUVS010000252.1:0-8241 GCA_036378835.1 Binatia bacterium
GTTTCCTTCACCGACTTGTAAAACCGGCACACGTTGGTTTCAACCTGCTCGTTGACAGCCAAGTTTTCATCGGCCGGTTTGTTCCAAGTGCCGTCGAAACAAAGAACTATTCTTCGCATGATCATCCCTTCTACTGCGCAATTAAGCCACTACCGAGCGCAGCCATTTTAAAATTTCCCAATCCCGCGGCGCACCCCATGCTGCAATAGCGCGCTTAAAATAATCTCGGCATGTGCGCAAACGCGCTCATCTCATGGCTCAGCGCGATAGGCTGACATTTACATAAATATTCGGGCGTTAGCTGATCGATGCGGGTTACGCCGAGAAGCGCCATCGAGGTGATGATCTCACTTTCAAGAATTTCCAATACCCTTATTAGCCCTTGCTGCCCTCCAGCTCCGAGGCCCCACCCTTGAAGCTTGCCGATGGTCACAGCGTCGGCGCCAAGCGCGAGCGCCTTCAACACATCGCTGCCGCGCACGATGCCGCCGTCTAAAACCACCGCGGCTCTGCCGGCCACGGCTTCGACGATGTCCGGCAGCATCGCGAGCGTTCCCCGGTTGTGATCGAGTTGCCGGCCGCCGTGATTGGATACATAGATCGCGCTGACGCCACGCTCGACAGCCAGTGCGGCATCTTCGGCGGTCGCGACCCCCTTGAGAATAAACGGTAATCCGGCGAACTCTTTGATTGCCGCCATGGTCTCCCAAGTGATCGCCGAGCGGTGTTCGTAGCCCGATAGGCGGCGACTCGGCGGCAGCCAGCGATCCATCATCTGACGCTCGCGCCTGCCGTAATAGGCGGTATCCACAGTCAAACAGAGAGCTCGATAACCGGCATTCTTGACCCGAGTAAGAAGAGTCTCGACCCACCTCATATCGCCCTGGACATAAAGCTGAAAGATCTTTGGGTGCGGCGTCGCGGCGGCGGTCTCCTCGAGGCTTGGCTGGGTAACCGAGCTGACGAAGTTAAGTGTGCCGAACTCGTGCGCAGCTCTGGCGACAGCCACGGCGCCTTCAGACGTCATGATCTGCAGCGAACCGATCGGCGCCAGCATGACTGGAATTCTGAGCCTGTTTCCGAAAAACGTTGTCGAGGGATCGATCTTCGCCACTTCGACGAGAACGCGCGGCCGAAATGCGAGACTATCTAACGCGAGCCGATTTCGGCACATGGTGGTCTCCGACTCGGCCCCTCCGGTCAGATAATGCCAGGCATGCTGGCTAAGATTGCGCCGCGCCTGGGTAATGATTTCCTGAGTCGTGACGAAGCTGGATGGCATACTGGCTCCAGTAAACATGAATTATGAAAGCGGAAAGCGGAAATTGGAACAGACTCGTAAAGATATTTATGAGAGCTGATATCTGCGACTTTATCCTAATGAGAAGTCGAATCGAGCTATTTTTTCAGCTGCGCCTTCGTTTTCTTAGCGATTGTAACAAAAATGGCCATCAACTCGTCCGCTTCACTTTTCAGTGTTCCCAGTGTCTTTAGTGTCGCAAATCCAGTCTCTTCAAGCAGCTCGAGCCAATAGACTGTCTCTTCTAATTCCTGCATGCCACCTTCGATTTTGCTTATGAAATCTGGTCTTGATTTCGCGCGCTGCGCTTCCCGGAAGTGCGCTCCGACAGACGTGCCTGATCTTAATACCTGGTCGCCGATGATTTGCGCTTCTCGTCTCTTGGGCAAGCCAGAATAAAGGCGAACAACTGCCAGCGCAAATTCCTTCGTCCTGACTTTCAAGTCTCCTTTCATCCTTCCAGTTTCGAAACTCATCCGTGTTCCTTACTCACGCGCTGTAATCGTTCGCATCCGCCCATTTGAAGGTTGTTGATCTCCGCTCTTCAGCTTTCCGCTTTCATCACTCATCCTTTTCTTTTAGATAACCGCGGATCCAGGGCGTCCCGGAGCGCGTCACCGAGCAGATTGAAGCTCATCAGGGCGAAGAAAATGAAGATGCCCGGTAGAAAGACTTGCAGCGGGGCGATGAAGATGTTGGTTGAGGCATTGGTGAGGAGATTTCCCCAGCTTGGCGTCGGCGGCTGAATCCCGAGCCCGAGAAAACTCAAGGTTGTTTCGGCGCGGATGGCAGCGCCGGCATCAAGGGTTGCTGCGACGATCAGCGGCGCCAGCGAGTTTGGCAGCAGGTGGCGCAGCATGACGCGCCAGCGAGACGCACCCAGACAATGGGCGGCCACCACGAATTCCTGCTCGCGAAAAGAAAGCACCGCGCTGCGCGCCAGCCGGGCGGCGTTAGTCCATTCTAATGCGACCAGAATGATGATGATGTTCAAAAGACCCGGTCCGGCTACTTTGGACAGCACCAGTAATAGTACGATGCGCGGAATCGTATAGATGGTATCCACCATCCGCATGAGAATATTGTCCAGTGTTCCGCCGACGTAACCAGCGAGAATGCCGATCAGCCCGCCCAAGAGTACCGTGCTCAACCCGACGATGAGGCCGACTGCAAGTGAGACTCGGCCGCCGTGCATGATCCTGACCCAGGTATCGCGCCCCAGTTCATCCGTGCCGAACCAGTGCGTCAGAGACGGTCCATGCATGCGCTCTGCGAGCGAAACCTGGTCGAGTTCGTAGGGGAGCAGGTGAGGTCCGGCAATCACCAGAAGCAGCAGAAAAACGAAGAAAAAGAATCCCACATAGGCGACGCGGTGCTGTTTAAAGCGCCGCCAGACGACGCGCCAGTTCCCTATCTGAAGCGGGGGCGGCTCCATGGGTCAGTTTTGATAGCGTATGCGTGGATCGAGCCAGCCGTACAGAATGTCGGCCAGCAGGTTAAAGAACACCACGGCCACGGCGAGAATCATCACCACCGTCATGGCTATGACATAATCATTGCCCATGACCGAGGTGTAGAGGAGCCGGCCCATTCCGGGGTACGCAAAAACGGTTTCGACCACCGTCGAACCGCCGATTACGCGCGGCATCGTCACCGCGATGACGGTGACTACGGGAATCAGCGCATTCTTCAGAGCGTGGCGGCCGATCACGGTCTGCTCGCTCAATCCCTTGGCCCGGGCGGTGGTCAAGTAGTCCTGGCGCAGCACCTCCAGCAAACTTGAACGCATAAAACGCTGCACCTGAATGATTTCGGAAATCGCCAGTACCGACACCGGCAATATGAGATGTTTCATCCAATCGACCGTCGCTTCCCAAGTGCCCGGCGTCAAGTCGGGATTGACGATGCCGGACGTGGGCAGCCAACCAAGTTTGACGGAAAAAAGGATGATCATCATTAGCCCAAGCCAGAACGCCGGAACCGAATAGGCGACAAACGTCAGCGCCGTCAGCAAGTAATCGCCGATGGAATATTGTCGAACGGCAGAAAAAATTCCCAACGCAATTGCGATCAGCTTGCCGAGAACCACCGCCGTAATCGTCAGCACGAGAGTATTTTTCAACGCCGGGATAATGATATCGATCACCGGCTGCCCGTACTCGCGCGAGTAACCGGGGTTCAGTTGAAGCAACTGCCAGAGCCATTTCCAATACTGAATGTAGAAAGGATCGTCGAAGCCGTAGAGTTTGCGCAAACGTTCATAATCTTCCGGACGCAGATTGGGAATGCCTTCGAGCATGCGATACAGCGGATCCCCGGGCATGGAATAGAGCAGGAAAAAAATCAGCGCGGAGACGAAGAAGAGCAGGGGAACGAGCTGGATCAGACGGCGGAAGATATACAAAACCATAAAAAACTTGGTTCAACAGTTCAAGGTGACTAGGGTTAACAGGCCTGCTTCGATAGTCAAAATTCAAGTTCCATCGCGACATTTGGAACCCATCTGTCCCGTTTATGCTGACGTTGAACGTTGGAACGCTTGAACTGTTGAACGAGCGTTTCAGGTCTTATCCCACTGCTGCATGTTCCAACTGCTGGAGTTTTGCCCGCCGCTTTCCTGCCGCGGCGTCACTCCGGTGAGCCCTCGTTTCACCACCAGGATTTCCGGCGAGTAGTATAGCGGCAGATGCGGCAGCGCCTCGGTGAACATCTTGAGAAAATCCAATTGCAGCTGCTCGGAGCGCGCATCCGGAATAATCGAGTTGATCTCATCCAAAATCGCGTCTTTGCGCGGATCATTCCAACCGGAGACGTTTTCCGGAGCATACTTGTTCTCGGCCGTGGGAATGTTTTTGCTGTGAAACCGTTCGGGCCATTCTTCCACTGTAACGTTGTGCGAACCGATGAACGCGCCGGGCCAACGATTGCGGTTATCCGCTGAGTTGAGCAGCCGGTTCGGCAGATTTTTAATATTGCCGCGCACGCCGATCTTCTTCCAGTAATCGGCGATGATCGCCTCGGCCTGCTCGTGATCGCGCCGTTCGGCCGTGACACGGAACTCGAACTCCATCCGCTCGCCTTTATCATTGGTCAAAATGCCGTCGGAGCCGGGCTTCCATCCCGCCTCGGCAAGAAGTTTTTTTGCCCGTTCCGGGTCGTACTTGTAGAGAGTCACCGCGGATAAGGCTTTTTTGTAAATCTTGCGCACGCGCGAGAGCGGAATATCGGAAACCACTTTCTCTCCCCTGAACATATTCTGCACCATCGCGTCGCGATCGATGGCATGCAGCAACGCACGGCGCACTCTGACGTCACTGAACAATGCGTTGTCTCGGCTCAGGTTGAGCCAGGTCCAGGAGGCAGGGCTGATATGCACTTTGCCTTTTCCCGCCTTCTCCCACTGATCGCGCAGGATCATCGCGCCATCGAAAGAAATAGTGCTGCGCATGCACAGGTCCACCTCTCCGGCCAGCACCGCCGCCAGATTGGTATTGTTGTCCTCGACGGTTTTGTAAGTCACTCGGTCGATCTTAGGCTTGCCGAGCGCGAAGTCGTTGAAAGCTTCGAGCTCCATGCGGCTGCCGGCGTCCCATTCGGTTACTCGGTATGGGCCGGCGCCGATGAAGTTTTTGTTCCAATAAGGCAAATTGGCAAATGCCTTCATATCGCCGGCGTTGAAGGCGTCCTGCAACAGGTGGCGCGGAAAGGCGCGCACGTGAGTGTACTGGATCGCATAAGCCTCGTTGTAGAGATCGTTCCAATGGATCACGAGAGTGCGATCGTCGGGCGTTTCGATTTTTGAAATCATTTCCGGCACGAGTCGATCCGGCATGGGAAATTGCGGATGTTTCGCAATCTGCCAGCCAAACTCGAAATCTTTGGAGGTGTACGGCTTGCCGTCGTGCCACTTGAGATTAGGACGGAGCTTATAGACCGTAATCATGGTTTTTTTCTGAGGATCGATCTTCCACGTTCCCTTCTTAACCGAGGGCAGTTCCTCGGCCAGCACCGGTACGCGTTCGAGAGTGGCAGGATTTTGACCGACCAGGCCCGCATCCACCATGGACACATGCTCGGTCTCGCGCCGGTTGTGATAGCCGAGACTCGTAACCTGGCGCTCGCCATGAATGATAATTCTTTTTCGCGCGGGCTGAGCAGCGAACAGTGGCGCGTTCGGCCATGGCAGAGTGCCAAAGGCTGCCGCGGTTGTGCCGGCCAATCTGATGAATTGACGCCGGCTCAGATCGACGCGAGTTTTGCTATTCGATTTCTTGTTCCCGTCTGACATCAAGTATCCTCCCTTTAATGCCGATGGTTGTCGGCATCCATATAACTAACCTCGAACTTGAGTGTCAATCGATACGCCGATCACAAGATCCGTCGCCGCCTCGAGCGCGCCCACGGGATTTTAGAATGCCTTTGTCTCCGGGGTCTTCCTTGACAAGGCTTCAAGCCAGGCGATACAACAAACAATCTAATCGAGTAAGGAGAAACCCATGGCAGTGGACAATTTTGAGGATCATTGTTGGAAAGACGTCGTAACTCCGGAAATTCTTAAGACCTACACGCCGTATCATCGGGAAACCTTTATCGGCCAGAGACCGGCGTTGCTGGCCATCGACCTTTACAATCTCGCTTATGAAGGCGGCGCGAAGGAGCCTCATGAATTAGTCGACACCCACAAGAGCTCGTGTGGCGTCTATGCACATAACGCGATCAAGCCGACGCAGGAACTTTTCGCGCTCGCTCGTTCCCTAAAAATTCCGATCTTCTACACCACGACAGAAACGCGCAAGGAAGCCAATCCCGGTAAGGTTTATGCCACCAATCGGCAGCGGGTGAAGATCGATCCACAGGCGTTTGAAATTCGCGAAGAGTTCAAGCCGGAACCCGATGACGTCGTGATCTTCAAAGAGCGCGCCAGCGGCTTCTTTGGCACTCCTCTGATCGCTCATTTGACACAGAAAGGGATCGACAGCCTGATCGTTTGCGGCGAAAGCACTAGCGGCTGTGTCCGGGCCAGCTCGGTCGATGGCTATTCGCTGGGTTATCACGTGTCGATTGTGGAAGAATGCGTCTTTGATCGCAGCCCGCTTTCGCACAAGGTCAACTTGTTCGATATGCATCACAAGTACTGCGATGTCATGAAGCTCGATGAAGTAAAAGAAAAGATCAAACAGGAGCGCCCGCGCACCGCGAAGTAGAACGATTGTCCAAGCCGTTCAATTCGTTCAAGCCGTCCAACGAACTGTACAGAACACATTCTGACGATTTGAACGGAGCGCAGCGATTGAACGGCTTGAACATTTGAAACTAAGCATTTCCCAAAGATGTACAGCACCGCCAACGGTCTAAAAATCTACTACGAGGTTTCCGGCGAGGGATTTCCCTTCGTCATGGTCCATGCCAATCCGTTCGATCATAACCTTTGGATGTATCAGATCGCGCACTTCTCGACCTATTTCAAAGTGATTGCCATCGATATCCGCGGCTACGGGCGTTCGGACAAGCCAACCACACCCTTTACCTTGGCGGATATGGCCGATGATGTTCTCGGCGTCTGCCGCGATGAGAGCGTCAACGAAGCTATCCTTGGCGGCGTCAGCGTCGGCTCGGGAATGGCGCTTCTGCTCGGCTTGGACCATCCGGAATTATTCAAGGCTCTGATTCTCGTCGGCGGCAGCAGCGGTCCGGGCGACGCCATCGATGGACGAATCCACGGCTATACCAAAGTCGGCATCGAGAAATACCACATTCAACACCTGAAGGAACTGGTTGCGCCGGATTTTCCCGAGACCAAACTCGGCAAATATCTGCTCAACATGTATGTCGAGAGGGATCCCTGGCTTTCCGGAGAGTCCATCGCCCAAATCTTCCGTGCTCGTGGCGGTACCGACTTGACGCCGCGCCTTGGTTCAATGAAGGTCCCGACCTTGGTGATCAACGGCGAATACGACAACTCTCTCAAAGGCGGCCGGCGCACCGCCTCGCTGATTCCGGGCGCGGTGCACAAGATCTTGCCCAAGACTGGTCACGCCTGCTGCATCGAAGATCCAGCCGGCTTCGATGCATTCGTGATCGATTTCTTGCGCGCCAATCGTCTCCTGCCTAGTTCGCCGAGTTGAACTAGTCCATCAGTTTCTCATCGAGCCGGTCGCTTTAGCGGCAGAAAGAGGAACGACCATGACCATCAATATCGAGAGATTGAAGAGCATGACTCCTCCCCCAGGAATGGACTTTAAGATCGGCAAGCTCGGCCATATCGTGCTGCAGGTCAGCGACCTGGAAAGGTCCACTGCTTTTTACACCCAAGTGCTCGGCCTCAGAGTCTCCGACGTTTACCCTGAGACAATGATGCCGGGCGGGATGGTTTTCCTGCGTTGCAACACAGACCATCATTGCCTGGCCCTGGTCGGTGCCGGCGAGCGACAAGCCGCCAATCAAGAGCTGCATCACTTCGCCTTTGAAGTTCCGACACTCGCAGAAGTTATGCGGGCTCGTGATCGCTTGCGCGCCAATCAAGTTCAAATCGATTTCGAAGGACGCCGCCGGGCTGGCTGTCAAATCGCCGTGGAATTCCGCGATCCGGACAACCATTCGGTGGAAATTTATTGGGGCGTGGATCAAGTCGGCAGCGATGGTCGGGCCCGGCCGCAGAACGAATGGCACGGCGTGAAATCGCTCGAGGAAGCTATCGCTCATCCGGTACCCGGTCAGGACACTCACCTTCCTAAATGAGTTCCGGCTCTCCTTCTCTCGAAGATATAATAGGCGAATCTTCGCGCAGCCTGGTAATCGGCATCGGCGGTGGCGGCGATGTCGCCGGCGCACTGGCAACGGCCAGATTTCTCGAACTTTGCGGTTTGGAATTTGTCCTCGGCGGCCTCTCCTGGGAACGCCGGGTTTTCGATCCGCTGCCGGGCCCGCGCATGCTGAGCGAG
>DASUVS010000253.1:0-8307 GCA_036378835.1 Binatia bacterium
GGCGTGACGCATCCTGCCGTGCGCCATCTGACGGTCACGGCAAGTGCTATAGCGACATTGAGCGAGCTAAGCGAAAGCCGGGCTTTTCTTGGTTTCGGCGTCGGAGCTACCGGACCAGGTAATATCGGCATGAAACCGGTATCCATACCAGAGCTCGAAGAAAATATTCTTATCCTGACAAAGCTTTTCGCCGGTGAGACAGTAAACCTGGGAGGGAAAGATGTCCGCTGTCTTTTTCCGCCAGGACACGTGCCGATCTACATCGGTACGCGAGCCACGCAAGTTATGAAAATAGCCTGCCGGCTCGCAGATGGGCTGATCTACACTGGAGAGACTGAGACACTGAAGGCTGTCGTCGAAAGGGTTCGCGGATATACGGCGCAAGCGAACCGACGGCACGCCGAGGTTCGTTTCGTTTATCGGCTGCCGTGTTCATTAAGCGACGACGCTGCCGAGGCAAGAGCAAAAATCAAAGGTATAATCGCGAGCGTGGCGTTTACCCACCTGGGAAGATTATACAATCGCAACGAGCTTCACGACCAGCAGGATCGGCGCGCCCTGGAACGCCTCAGAGTACATTACGACACCTACCATCATATGGGTCCGGAGCATCAACATCTGATTCGCGACGAGTGGGTGGACCGATTTGGACTTGCCGGAACGCCAGATCAGGTGAGAGCGAAGGTGCGTGAGTTTATCGATGCCGGCATCGATGAGATCACCATAGTTCCCTGTATCGGAGATTCGAAAATATCTCTCCTCAAAAGCTTTGCCCGCGACGTGATGGATAAGCTGTAGAATGGCTGACGAAGGCAATCCTGGGATGACGCGCGGCGTCAGGCATCACTTCTTGACTTATTCTTGAGCCGATGCTGCAACTCCGACTGATTGTATCCCATCTCTCCACAGATGCCGCATGCAACCGGCTGATCATCGACGGATCGCAATTGCGGTGTTCGCCAAATCTTTCGCTTTGATCCCGCACCACTCCCGCGCGTCATAGACCAGCAATAAAAATTGCCAGGGGGCGGGAGATCACCCCAAAGCCTTGAACCTGATGGGTGACTGGTGCGAACCTACAGCCCGACACCGATTGATTGAAAACAGAGGCGCGTCAATTAGAAATTACACATCCGCTAGGATTGAAAAGAGAATAAGAAAAAATCTCACAGGAGCGACTGTCCTCTCGACCCGCCTGCTAACGGGTGGGTGACGCGGCAACAAGAAGCGTGAGCGTAAGGAGCGAACTGTCTTGCCGTCCAGGTGCCCTGTTCACCGTTTGAGAGAACGCTTCAGCCGTTCCTTGATGGCCGGCGGCATAGTTAGAAAGTCGCCGACGATTTTCCGGATCGACCCACCGTAGAGCGGTGAAATTTCCAATTGGCTCTTTTCCGCCTCGGCTCGAAAATTCAGATCAGCGAAAGTTTTGGCAAACGCCGCTTCGAGAAACGCGGCCCGATCCGCCGGCACGCCCGGGCGCAGCATATAAACCTTGCCGAATTGGTTCGGCGCCAGAGTGCCGTAGCGCAACAGCATGCGCTGGCTTTCCTCTGTCGTTAGATCGGCTATCGTCGGGACATTAGCCGATGGCAGATCGGGCAGCGATTGGTCGCTCAGCTGAAGGATCACCGACCACTGGCCACTGGTGAATTTCTCCAAGGAGCTCGCCTTGACCGTGCTCCACGGGTTGAAAAAACCGCCGATCTCGCCCGAGTCGATGGCCAGGCGGATGTCCGCGCTGCCTTTGTAGCCGGACACTACTTTTAAATTCGCACTCAGAGCATCGCGCAGCAGGATCGGCGCATGCTCCAGGGTCGAATTGGGAATGGCGCCGAGGACGGCCTGTTTCGCCTTGGCGCCAATGAGCTCGCTGAACCTCGTGATCCCCGAGCGGCGCGCAACGATCATGACGTAGATCTCGGTTACGGGTACGGCGAGATAGCGAAATTGCGCCATGTCGAACTGGACTGCCGGGTTGCCGAATAGCTGTTCGAGAATCACCGCGCCGTTGAGCATGCCGATCTCTGTGCCGTCGGTGGCCCCGGCATTGAAGATATGATTGCCGGCAACCATGCTGCCGGCGCCCGGCATGTTTGTCACCGCGACCGTTGGATTACCGGGGATCGAGTGGCCGAGATAGCGGGCGACAATCCTTGAATAGACGTCAGCGCCGCCGCCCGGCGGAAAGCCGACGACGATGCGCACGACTTTGCCGCGATAGAAATCCGCGACAGCGCGCTCATCGCTATTCGCGCTCGGGCGCTCGGCCGCCGGTGCCGGAAACGCGGCGCCGGCAAACAGGACAAAAATCAACGTGGCTATTGGAATACTCAAGCGTTCTACCTTGCCGCGCGGTAATCTAGCACAACGTATGAAGAATGCGGGAGCAGACATGAGTTGTTGATGAATTGAGCCAACGCTGCAGCTCCGACTCAGATCGCTTGTCCCGGTTCTCCACATATGCCGCATCCAGCCGGCTGATTCATGAACACCGGGAATGGGATCAATCTTTACCTATAGCACAAGCGATATCCTCGATCTCGATTGATACCAGTTCACTTCAATCGTGGCACCGCAGAACACCCCGGGCCGCTGATTAAGAGCGAATCCAGGGCGGACGAGAAGCGAACGTAACCAGAGAGTCCACTTATTTTTGAGGTCTGCTTGCTTATTCTTCGGAAACGGAACGTGTATGTTCTGCCCAGGTCTCACACAAAACAAGCACAGCAGTGAATCACCCCTCGCCTTGCCGGCAGCCTTTGCGGATTTTAATATCGCGAAAGGCTGATCTATGTATTACTGATATACCCAGTGTAGATACGGCGAAGATCATGTTTTTAGAACCGCTGGAGGAAGCGACATGATAGAATTTTGCGGCGGTGCGCGGGCGGCCACGGGTTCGCAGCACCTGATCGAGGTCAACGGGCAGCGTATTCTGCTCGAATGCGGCCCATACCAGGACAAGCACGCAGAAGCGTACGAGCGCAACCGCAATTTTCTGTTCGATGCAATGGTGCTTTCATATGCGCACATCAACCATTCAGGCAAAGCCGCCAACAGCCTGTTTTGCGCGAACCTCCACCTTCGGGAGCAATGCGTATGAGACGGTCGGGGAAAATATTACCGATTCTGTTTGTCAACGCGTTGATCCTTTGTTTCGCCACGTTCGGGTTGGAGTTCAAACTGGCCCAGGACCGTCATCAAGCAGAGGCAAAGTGGTCCAAGCAGGTGAGGCCGTATTATTGGCCGTCGCTCCAGACGCACGACGGCATCGCTCTCGGGACGAGGTCCGGACCGTTGAAATTAGTCCTACATCCGTTCCTCAGTTACGCCAACTTACCGAACCAAAAAAATCCGCACTTTACGATCAATCACCTCGGGTTTAGAGGCGGCAATATCCCGAAGGACCAAAAGACTAAAAAGCGCATTATTGTGGTTGGAGGCTCCACGGCATTTGGCACCGGGCTCGAGTCTGACGACGAAACCTTTGCACAACGCCTCGAACATCTGTTGGATGCCGAAGTGATCAACGCTGCGGTCGTCGGTCATGCGTCCGGACAGGAACTCGTGTCTCTGGTAATGGAACTGGTGGACTTACAGCCAGATCTGGTGATCGCGCTGAATGGGTGGAATGATTATGAGCGCCCTCTGACCAGCAAGTTCCGCGGATCAAATGGCTTTGCGGAAATCGAGGAGCAGCTGAAAACGTTACAATCTGTGACCGACGACTCATTGCTCACGAGGGTATCGAACCTGTATTGGGTTCTGTTTCCCAACATTACCAAGAAGCTGGAGCCACTGTGGCTCAGGCTCTTCAAGAGGGAAAAGCAAACAGGTGAAACGGATCTTGGCCTGGCCGGTGCAGTCTACGCGACCAATATGACCAAAATGCGCAGGATTTCAGAAGCCTTTCATTCCACATTTCTCTGCGTCTTGCAGCCTGATCGAGATAGGCAGCAGCGGTACCGGGTCTTCCGCGAAACGGCGAAAATGCACTTACAGCAGGCAGGGATTGTCGCGCTGGATTTAAGCGAACTCGACGAGCCGGGCATCAAAGCTGAGCGATATATGGATGAAATGCATTTGGATGCAGTCGGCAATCAGGCAATCGCCCGGATCATCGCAAACAAGATCGTCGATGACGACCTACTCCGCTAAGGTCCACATGCTGCGGAAACTTGCAGATTCCACCCAAAAAGTTTTAGTCATCTCGGCAATAGGCTGCACGGCTATGATTTATGGTGGATCGTTCCGATCAAGAATTTGTAGAACAAGGTCGAATCGGTACGCTCAAGTAGCGTTTCCATTTCCTGATCACGATCCAGTGACTCACCGGCCACATATTGCTCCAATGTTCGATAAACCAAAAATTGTCGTTCACAAAACCGCGCGCCGTGTTTGGCTTTGATCACTATTTTTTCCCAGGTCCGTCTATAATCATCCTCTGTCGTGTACGAAGAGAAATTGGATAAAGAAAAAGCATCAAATTCCGGGCACGAGGAAGTCGAGAGGAATGACAGCAACGAACCGGTATGGAAGTCAACCTGCGTCGAACTGTTTTTGATTTTGGTGAATTGTGATCGCTGCAAATAAAAAGGTAAAGGTCCTTCAGAGCTGTAACGGCCATAGAGAATCAGATATAAGAATGCGTTGGTACGAAAAAGATGGTGCGATGCGGCATGTTTAAGGAGAGCATTAAGATGAGAATCAAGCTCCATTTTATCGATTACCAAATGGATTCCCGATCTGTTGAAAACACACTGCCATTTAAGCGCCCAACTAAAGAGTTTAAGCATCATTCTCCAACGCCAAGTGTCGCACCGGTTCCATGCTAATGTTTGTTCATGAAGGCTGCTGGCTTGGAACAACTGATCCCTCGCATCGTGTTTAAGAATGCTAAATATCTTCCCGGTAATCCGAAAAATACGTTCCCATTTGCCTGAATAAATGATCCCACGTTGAATCATATTACATCTTTGGTCCCAAAATTGACGCGCCGGTGGACTGAGGTGCGGCCGAAGTGCATAGTACGTGCGCCATCGGCCTTTACCTGCCTCAATTCCGATAAAGCGAAGAAGATCCTCGTAACTATTAAGATGCTTAAATGCGAGAAAGGTTAATTCGGCGAGATGGGTCTGAGCGGGATTGATGTCAATGCAACTGATTCGTACAGGATTTACGGTTAGCAGGTTCAACACGCGCGAGCCGCTGCCAGTGATACATAGAACAATACGGCGAGCGTTAGGATCTAACGCAGCTAACTCGGAGAATCCGTCTTCATTTGAAGAGGAAAACAGGATTTGGTTCAAACTCATGCACTAAGTGTCGATGGAGGTCTGACTAGTATGATAGGTGCAAAACTAACCAGATCAACCTCCTCTAACGGGTAGCTAAACACGCATGAGCAATATGGAATGGCTGCGAAAGCGGGTAGACACATCGCGAATCTCGCAGGATTGAGCCGTTGGAGAAATCAGTTCAATGTACGCTAGCGTCCAGGCTGAGCCATAATCCGAGCGTAAGTCTAGAGCCAGTGGTCAAACGTCTGCGTGGATCTAGGCCAGTCTCCTATTGGATAAATTCTCTAATTACACGAGCGGTATCGTCAGGTACTTCGAGTGTCGGAAAATGACTTACCGAATCTAACCGGCGTATAACGAACCAAGAATGGTCCCGAGCAAATGATTCTTGTGCCGAGAGGTACTCAGGCGTACGGGGTTCTGCATACACATGGAGCACCGGCACGGGCGGACTCAATCGGCTTAACGCCCGCAGCGGATCACCTTCACGTGCATACATGGCGGAAATCTCGCGCCCGGCTCGTGCCCAATCCTTAAAACCGTGACTCTTCATCTCAGTCCGAATATGCGCGTCCACAGATGGAGGCGCACCGCTCAACCAGGTTGTAAGCATTTGCTCGAGTGTCTCGCGCCAGCTGGCCTGATCCTGCAAAGCCTGCCTTGCACTCAGAAACGGCGAAGCAAGCGGGTCCCCAGTGATGTAAATGGGGTTCCAACTGATCGAGATCATCTTTGGCACACGCTGACCTAGCTGCCGACGCAAATCGATGGCTACCCATCCACCATGCGCTTGAGCGATGGGAATTACGGACCGCGCGCCGCTGGCTTGAATCACGGAATGGACATCCGCGAGCATCTCGGCATAGCCAAAGTCCTGGTCGGATGCCTGCGATTTACCATGTGCCCGCCAGTCTATAACCAAGACACGATGTTGTGCACTCAATCGCTCCGCCAGGGGCAGGAAAATTGTGTGGTGTACACACCAGCCGGTTAAGCACAAAAATACCGGCTCGCCCTTGCCTTTTTCGTCGTAGTAAATTTGTGTTCCCTCTGAATCGGCGAACGGCATAGGTCTGGTTCTCCTGTCTCGCTGCCATGTTTTCGTCGCCTAGCGCGAAGGTTGACCTGTTCGGAGGATCGGGCGGCGACAAATGTCG
Source organism: Binatia bacterium (assembly GCA_036378835.1). Taxonomy (GTDB): domain Bacteria; phylum Desulfobacterota; class Binatia; order UBA9968; family UBA9968; genus WHTF01. The sequence goes on from DASUVS010000253.1 coordinate 6,458, forward strand.
GTCGGCTTATCCCGGCGACGACTCGGGCATAAAAACGTCAAATCAGCTACAATGTCCATCAGCTAACCGAGGTTTGTCAACATCAAACTCTCCGCAAAAGCCGACAGGCGTGACGGCTTATCTCCTTAGTGGTCAACGGCCTATTTCGCCACACTATCGCAAGGAGACGGCAGGATTGAACCAATCGACGCTACAGACAAATCTCACAGGATTGGTGCGATGGAGAATCATTCCGATCCTGGCGCAGAACACCCCTCGGCCGCGATCAAGAGTCAAGTCCAGAGCGACCAGAACCGAACATTGACAAGAAAGCCCAACTATTTCGAAGCCCGCGTGCTTTTTCTTCGACAACCGTTAGGTGTATATTTCCGCCCGCGTTCAGGCACAGCCAAGCACAGCCCGAGGACTCAAGGTCCTTATGGATCGGCCCTCAACCTTGCAGGCGGCTAGTGCCGATATTAAGATCCGAAAGACAAGTCCGTATAGTCTTAGTTAAGCGCCAGAATTCAGGTCTATTTCAACGCGGCAAAGGATCGACCACGTGCGAACAATCTTGTTTCTTGCGGGTTTGCTGCTGATGGCTTCAGCTCTCATAGCGGGAAAACTGCTTTTCGAGCACTTCCCGTCCGCGCCTAATTGGGCGCTAGAGGCTTCGCTGGCTTGGTGGCTGGCGGTTACTGGCGTGAACATGTGGATTGCTGTGTCCAAAGTCGGCTACTCGGTCGCCGAGAAGCTGCTGATACTGGTGCTGCTATTTGCAGTGCCCCCGGCGGCGGCGGTGTGAGCTGGCGATTCTTTAGGCGAGACGGGACCGAACGTGGGCAAGAACAGGCTCGAGGCGTTTAGCGACGGGGTTCTGGCGATCATCATCACGATCATGGTGCTCGAGATGAAGGTGCCGCACGGCGAGAACCTGAAAACGCTCGCGCCGCTTATCCCGGTGTTCATGAGCTATGTGTTGAGCTTCGTGTACCTTGGCATCTACTGGAACAATCATCACCATATGCTTCATACGTGCAGCCGGGTCACGGGAGGCATTCTCTGGGCCAACCTGCATCTGCTTTTCTGGCTCTCGCTGTTTCCGTTTGTCACTGGCTGGATGGGCGAGAATCACTTCGCCGCATTACCTACGGCACTCTACGGCGGGGTACTGCTGGCGGCGGCCCTTGCCTACTGGATACTTCAGCAGACGATTATTGCAGTGCAGGGACCGGGGTCACCGCTGAAAACGGCAATTGGTAACGACTGGAAAGGCAAACTTTCGCCTGTGCTGTACGTGTTGGGAGTCGTTTCCACGCTCCAATGGCCATGGGTCGGGCAGGCCCTGTATGTAGCTGTCGCACTTCTTTGGTTGGTGCCTGACCGCAGAATCGAAAGGTCACTACGCTCCGATGGCGCCTAACAGCCGCATGCAGCCGACGCGCAAGAACCCGCGCGCAGCTGATGCGAGATTCGCCTTAAGGAGAACTCCGCGATAACGTTCTTGGAATGCTCGAGCCGATCAAGGTAGGCGATCCGGTGGCTTTCGTCGCGAAAAATACCTCGGTGATTTCCCCGCACGATCACTTGGTATAAAGCACCTCCCAATCGACTCTCGGATTGCGCTTTACCTGCGCGTATCTCCAGGCAATCCGATAAATCAATAACCCATGCCGGCACCAAATCCTCGCCGCATTGGTTCCTCATGATTGACCCAAAGTTGTTCCGCTCGCAGATTGACATACAAATGCCCATGAAATATGCGAACAGGAGCACAATCACGCTCAGTGAGGAAGACAATGAAAATATTTAGTTGCCTGACGTTTCTCGTCTTTTCATGTCTTACGTTGTTTGCAAATCCAATGATCGGT
>DASUVS010000254.1:0-23208 GCA_036378835.1 Binatia bacterium
TTGATCTACAGCCATTTCCGTTCCGCCTTGTCACAAGTGCCGACCCTGGAGAAGATCTTGCCGGTGGCTTTGAGCGAAGCCAAAGAAACGGAACAGTTAACCGAGTACCTTTACGAGCCGGGGGCTGAGGAGCTCTTATCAAGCCTTTTGCCGAAGATTACGGAAATAAAAATTCAGCGGGCGCTATTGGAGGCGACTGCGAGCGAGCATGGCGCGCGCATGACAGCGATGGATTCCGCAACCACGAATGCTTCGAAGATGATGGGAAGCTTAACGCTGCAGATGAACCGAGCGCGACAAGCTTCGATCACCCGTGAGCTGATGGAGATCGTTGGTACGGCGGAAGCGTTGAAGTGAGCAACGAACGGAGGAAGCGTTAGTTATGAGCATGGGAAGGATCACCCAAGTTCTGGGAGCGGTTATCGACGTCGAGTTTTCCAATGGTTCGCTGCCATCGATTTACAATGCCTTGAAGGTCAGTAATCCGGCCATCGACCAGGAGCAATGGAACCTCGTGCTCGAGGTGGCGCAACATCTAGGCGAAAACACCGTTCGGTGTATTGCTATGGATACCACCGAGGGTTTGGTGCGGGGCATGGATGTCATGGACACTGGGACGGGCATTACGGTGCCTGTCGGTGAGGAAACCCTGGGACGAATTTTAAATGTTATCGGCGAGCCGGTGGATGACAACGGTCCGGTGAATGCAAAGAAATCCTATCCCATTCACCGGCCAACTCCGGAATTCGTCGATCAGGAAACCAAAGTTCAAGCTCTTGAAACCGGCATCAAAGTCGTTGACTTGCTGGCTCCGTACGCTCGCGGCGGTAAGATCGGTCTGTTTGGCGGTGCCGGTGTCGGAAAGACCGTCATCCTGATGGAGCTCATCAACAACGTTGCCATGAAGCATGGTGGGTTTTCCGTTTTCGGTGGAGTCGGCGAGCGCACCCGTGAGGGTAATGACCTGTGGCTGGAGATGAAGGAGTCCGGGGTTATCAACAAAACCTCGCTGGTTTATGGGCAGATGAACGAGCCTCCCGGAGCTCGCGCTCGGGTGGCGTTGACCGCATTGACATTGGCTGAGTATTTCCGCGATGACGAAGGTCGTGATGTCCTGTTGTTCCTCGATAATATTTTCCGCTTTACTCAAGCCAACGCCGAAGTTTCAACCCTTTTAGGGCGCATGCCTTCGGCCGTGGGTTATCAACCGACTCTCGCGACCGATTTGGGGGAACTTCAGGAACGTATCACGACAACTCACAAGGGATCGATCACCTCGGTCCAGGCGATCTATGTGCCCGCAGATGACTTAACCGACCCGGCGCCGGCCACGACCTTTGCCCATTTGGATGCAACCACCGTGCTCTCCCGCCAGATTGCCGAACTGGGGATTTATCCGGCGGTTGATCCGCTTGATTCTACGTCGCGAATACTCGATCCGCATGTCGTCGGTGACGAACATTATGAAGTTGCGCGCCAAGTGCAGGTTATCTTGCAGCGTTACAAGGATTTACAAGATATCATTGCGATCTTGGGCATGGACGAGCTTTCCGAAGACGATAAGCTGACCGTTGCTCGCGCGCGTAAAATACAAAGATTTTTATCGCAACCGTTCCACGTGGCTGAAGCATTTACGGGTACGCCCGGTGAGTACGTCGAGTTGAAGGATACTATTCGCGGGTTCAAGGAAATTGTTGAAGGCAAACACGATGATATCCCCGAGCAGGCGTTTTATATGGTCGGCACCATCGAAAAAGCAGTGGAAAAAGCGAAGAAAATGGCCGCGCAATAACAGTCCGCGGTTAATTAATTAGAAGATATCTAGCGTTAATTGATCTTGACTGTATTCTCCACGGATCATGGCAGACAAAATTAGACTCAAAGTAGTGACGCCCGGCCGGCTCCTTTTGGATGAGGAGGTGGACGAGGTCACTGCGCCGGGAGTGAAGGGCGAATTTGGCGTGTTGCCGAATCACATTTCTTTCCTTACCCTTCTCGAACCCGGTGAGATGAGCTATAAACAAGGAGGGATCAGGCGATTTCTCGCTCTTAGCGGCGGATATGCCGAAGTGCTAGATAATGTTATGACCATCCTAGCGCCGGCGGCTGAATTTGGTGTCGAGATTGATGTCAATCGGGCTCGTGCCGCGAAAGACAAAGCTGAAAAGCGGTTAAGCGAAACGCAATACGAGGACAAGAGTTTTGCTACCGCCCAAGAAGCTCTGCGGAAATCTCTAGTCCGACTGCAGGTCGCCGTCAAAGAAGCGAGAAAATAGCAGGACAAGAAGGAGTATATTTTATGGCTAAAGCCGCTACCAAAGAGCCCGTCATCACGATGTGGAGCAAGGAATTCACCTACGATCGGTGGATGCAATCCCAGGGAATTCCCATTCACCGGGGCTACTATATCGAAGATTTGCGAAAGGTTGAGTTGGAATGGTGGGAGGAGCGTGGTTGCCGGGCGGCATTTATCCAGCTCAATGGTCAAGAAGGTGTTACTGCATCCCGTGTGTCAGAGGTTCCTCCGGGAAAGTCGCTGCCGCCAGTCAAATTCGCTTTAGATGAGATTGTTTACGTATTGGCAGGTCGCGGCTTAACGACCGTTTGGGCCGGCGAGGGCAAACCCAAGAAAAGTTTCGAATGGCAGGAGCATTCAATGTTCCTGGTACCGCGCAATCACTGGCATGTGTTCAGCAATATGCAAGGTGACAAACCAATCCGGCTTTTTCACTATAGCTATATGCCGATCGCCATGTCTGCGCTGCCTGAACCTGACATGTACTTCAACAATCCGTACGAGCCGAAGGTTAGCGTCGGCGATGGGGATTTTTATTCTGAAGCAAAGTTGGTTCAGGCCAAAGATGCCGACGAAGGGCTCGGGATGCGGGCATTTTGGTACGGCAATTTCTTCCCCGATATGCGTGCCTGGAATAAGCTCGACGCCAATGAGCGGCGCGGCGCCGGCGGGAAGAGTGTCTTCATGCAATTTCCCAATTCGGAATTAACCGCGCACATGTCGGTGTTCGCGCCGCAAACCTATAAGAAAGCGCACCGCCATGGTCCCGGGCGGGCGATCATTATTCCTGCTGGCGAAGGTTATTCGATTATGTGGGAAGAGGGCAAAGAAAAGATCGTTTGTCCGTGGCACGAATGCAGTATGGTGACACCGCCTGACAAATGGTTCCATCAGCATTTCAATGCCGGTGGCGACATGGCGAGGTATCTAGCGCTTCATCCACCCATGCAGTTCCACGGTCATGCGGAAAAGATCGAAGACCGCGCCAAGGATCAAATTGAGTATCCGAATGAAGATCCGTTTATCCGGCGCAAATTCGAGGACGAGCTCGCCAAGCGAGGTATCAAAAGCATTATGCCGGAGGAGTGTTACACCAATCCGGACTACGAGTGGTCCAAAGCGATGGGGAAGCAGTAAGAACTCTAACGCTGTCAGGCCCTGAGGTAAGAATCCCCGCCGCGTGCGGGGATTCGTGTTTCTATCAAGAACAGAGAGAGATTAAGTTTTAAGGCGGAACAATGCACGACGACATATACGATCATGATCATCCGGATAATTTCGTCATCAAAGAAGATGAAATCGTCACCGATATCGAAGGGCTCGAGATGTTTTCGCTTAAAAGCGTGGGCATCGATATCGGGTCTTCGACTTCCCATCTAATCTTTTCACAGATCACACTGCGCCGTGAGGGCGCATCACTGTCCGGCAGATTCAAGGTGACCAATCGGGAAGTTCTTTATCGCTCGCCGATCATGCTCACGCCTTATGTGTCGGCGACCAAAATCGATACGGATAAGGTAAATGCCTTTATTCACAGCGCGTACAAAGAAGCCGGCCTAACGCCGGAAGATGTCGACACCGGCGCGGTGATCATCACCGGCGAGGCCCTTAAAAAGGAAAATGCTCAACCCATTGTCGAAGCTTTTGCCAAATATTCCGGTAAGTTTATTTGCGCCGCAGCTGGTCACAATCACGAGGCGCTGCTAGCCGCTTACGGTTGCGGCGCGGTGGACTTATCAAAAGCCGAACACAAGACCGTGCTAAACGTTGATATGGGCGGCGGCACGACCAAGTTTTCGTTGGTTGAAGACGGTGTGGTTTCGCAAACAGCGTCCATCAACGTCGGTGCGCGACTCATCGCCTTCGACGAGAAGGATATCGTCACTCGGATCGAGGACGCTGGCCGGATAATGATGAAAGAGATCGGTCACACGGTAGCGCTGGGCGAGAAAATCACCGAGCAGCAGAAGGAGGACTTTGGCGCATATATGGCCAAGATTCTTTTTGAAGTGATCGAGCGAGGACCGACATCGACCATGGCTAAACAACTCATGGTTACACCGTCCTTTGTGAATTATCGAGGGTTCAAGCAGATCCACCATATTGTATTCTCCGGGGGTGTTTCGGAGCACGTCTATGACCGTGATTCCAGAGCTTACGGGGATATCGGTCCGGTACTCGGCAGCCACATGCGTGAGTACCTGAAAAAGCTGCCGAAAGAAGTGTTGCGTGAGCCGGTCGAAGGGATTCGCGCGACCGTAATCGGCGCAGGCGAATACACTATTCAAGCCAGTGGCAACACCAGTTATGTTTCCAATCTCGAGGCCTTACCCGTGCATGGGTTGAAAGTAATTCAAGCGGCAATGCGCAAAGGTGTCTCTGTCGAAACGGCACTCAGGCAGGCGCTGGCGAAGTTCGACTTGCCGCGTTTTACTTCGGGTCTGGCATTGTCTCTCACTATCGATGGACAACCGGACTATCAATCGGTGCGCAAGTTAGCCGAGGGCATCGCCGAGGTTTTGCGGGATTCCGAAGACAATGAGTGTCCACTTTATCTGACGCTTGATGTAGATATCGCCAAATCGTTAGGCGGAATTTTACGAGACGAACTGAAGATTCATCGCGACATCATTGCAGTGGATGGTATCGAGGTTGGCGATTTGGACTATATCGATATCGGTGAGTGCTTAGGAATCACTGAGGTGATTCCGGTCACGGTCAAGTCGTTGATGTTTCCAACCGCCAACAGCGATTAGATCGGGCCTTCGCGTCTGATCTGTCCCGCAGCACTTAAATCCGAACGCCATCCGACAAATTGGGTGATCGCACAGAAGCCGCAGTTAAACTATTCGATGGACGAGCTTCTGCTCTCTGGTGCTTTCCCGGTCTCGATCCGCAAACATCTTAAGCTGAGAGATCGCTTGCCTTCGTAGGCGCGCTGTTTCCGGCCATGTACTTCGGCTTCAGCACCCCAGGCGCCATGATCAAACAAATCTGACTTGGAGGTCGCCCTTTCAAAGTGTCGCGGTAGATTGCTGTGGTCAGTCCAGTCGGTCGTGCATTTGTTTCGATTTTTAATGGTGATATGACTCAATGAAGTTACCTGCGGGGAAAGGATACCATGTCTAAAGCAGCGCATGCAGATCGGAAAATGTGGAGTAAGATTTATACCTACGACGAGTGGATGGAAGCACAAGGTATTCCCATTTACCGCGGTTATTATATCGAGGATTTGCGCACTTTGGAGTTGGGGTGGTGGGCAGCGCGGGAGTGCGAAGCGGCGTTTATCCAGCTGGTCGGACAGGAAGGCGTCACTTCTGCTCGATTGACCGAAATTCCGCCCGGCAAGACCGTATCGCCACTTAAATTCAGCCTGGACGAAATCGTCTACGTGGTTGAAGGTCGTGGTCTGACAACTATCTGGGCCGGTGAAAATCGGCCAAAGAAAACTTTCGAATGGCAAAAGCACAGCATGTTCTTGTTGCCGCACAATTACACGCATCAGTTCAGCAATATGCAGGGGGACAAGCCAGCGCGCTTGCTCCACTACAATTACATGCCACTGACGCTATCCGGGGTCCGCGATGTCAACTTCATATTCGGCAATTCTTACGAAGGGCCGGATATTCAGAACCAACTGGATTTCTATTCCGAGGCCAAGATGGTGCAGCAAAGTCTTCTCGATGACTCATGGGGACGCCGCGCCTACTGGTACGGTAATTTTTTCCCCGATATGCGCGCTTGGGACAAGCTCGATAGCAACGCCCGGCGCGGCGCCGGCGGCCGAAGTGTCTACATCCAGTTCCCCGACTCTGAGATGTCCTGCCATATGTCAGTCTTTGACGCGCGCCTATACAAAAAAGCCCACCGGCACGGCCCGGGCCGGGTTATCGTGATTCCGGTGGGCGAGGGTTATTCAATTATGTGGGAGGAAGGAAAAGAGAAAGTGGTTGTGCCCTGGCATGAGGCGAGTTGCTTCGTGCCGCCCAACAAATGGTTTCATCAGCACTTCAATGCCGGCGGCGAGCCGGCGCGATATCTTGCCCTGCATCCCCCGATGCAGTTTCATGGCCACGCGGAAAAGGTTGAAGACCGCGCCAAAGATCAGATCGAGTACGTCAATGAAGACAAATGGGTTCGCGAGAAGTTTGAAGCAGAGCTGGCCAAGCGCGGCATTACATCCTTGATGCCGCCGGAGGCATACGTCAATCCGGAATTCGAGTGGAACTGGTCCCCTTTTCTGCGTAAATCCAGCTAATCGAGAAATTGAATCGCTCGCTACTGGAGTCTCGGCAGGATTCTATCCCCAAACAAGTCCAATTGTGTCGGGTCAGGATCGGCTACGCCAATGATCAGTGTGTCGAGTCCACGAGATAAAAAAGAACCGATGCGGTCCGCGATGGCGCCCGGAGAGCCTACTAAGGATGTGCTTGCCACGTCTCCGCGGACCTTGCCGTAGTAACGGGTCATGTAGTTCTCGATGGTTTTTACCGCCCTGCCGTGGTCCTCATCAATTGCCATGAAGGTGAGCGCCGCTTTTTTGATATCATCTGGATTGCGTCCTGCCGCGCGCGCGTGACCAGCTACTTTCTCCCAGGTCTGGGGAAATTCCGGAATTGCCGAACTACCGCAAACATAGCCGTCCGCCCACGTGCCGGCGCGTTTGAGTGCGACCTCAGCGCTGCCACCGGTCCAAATAGGAATTGGTTTCTGAATTGGCCTTGGACCTATGGTGACATTCTCAATATTGAAAAACTTACCAGTGTGCGTGACGTTCTCTTCCGTCCAGAGACGTTTGATGAGATTGACTTGTTCCGCTGCTCTACTGCCGCGCTTATCGAAAGGTACTTCTACGGCTTTGTAATCGCTTTCCCGGCTGCCGAAACCGAGGCCCAGTGTCACGCGGCCGTTGGAAATGAAATCCAAGGTGGCAACGATCTTGGCGAGATGGGCTGGGTGTCGCAGGTTGCCCAGTAGCACTGAAGTACCGAGACGAATTCTTTGTGTCGCGCCGGCTGCGGCAGCTAACATGGTCAACGGCTCGAGATTATCATAGGCGACTCGATCGATAGTCCATATCGAATCGACACCCATGGCCTCACAGTTCTTAGCAAAATTGACAACATAGTTTGGCCTGATCAACGGCGCTGGACTGACAACCGCAAGACCGATCTTACCCATTTGTTTCTCCTTTTTTACGGATCCAAAAACACTGCTAACGTCCGGCTAAATTAGCCTGGGCAGAGCGCCCTTTTCAAGTTGAATTCTCTGCGATATACGAGTCACAAGGAGGACGCATAAAATGGAAGCTTCTACATTCAAGCTTAAGACTCCGCACATTACTGGAGGCCGTAGTCATACGCCGCTGGCGCAAACAGAGCATATGACAATTGGCCTGAACTACTACATACCGGGACGGAAAAACAAACTACATACGCATCCAGGAGAGGATCATACTTTTGTCGTGATGGACGGACAAGCCACCTTCTATAACAAGGATCATCAGCCGACTATTCTCAATAAGGGCGAAGGAATTATTTTGCCGGAGAATCATTACTATTATTTTCAAAGTACCGGCGATCGGCCTCTCGCCTTGTTCCGGGTGAGCGCGAAGAAGGGCACCAAACCGAAGGTTTTGCGGGTCGATTCTGACGGAAATAAGCGCACCGACGAAGAGATCGACTTTGTCGTTGTTGATGGCGAGACTGTAGAGGGTAAATTTTGGGAGCTTAGCTGAGCACAAATGAAAATCACCGAGGTTAAAACACTTCGTTTGCGTGCGGCTATCCCGCAAGAGGGACAAGTTTTCAGTCGTTCCGGAGTGAGAAACTATCGTTCAACCACTCTGGTTCAGATTGACACCGACGAAGGGGTTTCCGGATTGGGGTCCTGCTCGGGCAATGGTGAGCTGATTGAATTCATCGTCGCGAAGATTTTGAGTCCACTGATAGTTGGTATGGACCCGACCCGTATCGATGAAGTGTGGGATCGGGCTTATATCAGGGGCGGCCACAAAGAATTCGGCACTCGTGGCATCGGGGTGGTCGCGATGAGCGGAATCGACGTAGCTCTGTGGGATATTATGGGCAAGATTCATGGTCAGCCGCTCTATCAAATCCTTGGCGGTCAGTGCCGTGACAAGGTTCCTGTATATGCTACGGCTCTTTATCCTGAAGAGCCAGCAACAGTTGCTAAAAGAGCCCGCGGGTTTGCTGACCAGGGCTTTCAGGGCGTGAAAATCAAGGTCGGTTTCGACCTGGATCAAGACATCGAAATTGTTCGTGCAGTACGTCAAGAGTTGGGCAGAGACTTCATTGTGATGACTGATGCGAATCAAGGCTACACGGTAGATGTCGGATTGAAAGCGGCCGAAGCGTTCGCCGACATTGGGGTCTTCTGGCTTGAGGAACCGCTATTTGCGGATGACATCGCCGGACATGCGCAGTTGCGCGAAACGACTGAGGTCCCAATTGCCGTCGGAGAGAACTTGCACATGTGCTCAGCCTTTGAAAACTTCGTGATGAGACAAGCCGTCGATTTCCTTCAGCCGGATGTGGCGCGCGCTGGCGGGATTACAGAGATAAGAAAAATTGCGGCTCTCGCTGCGGAACATCGGGTGCCGATATCGTTTCATACTTGGGGAGACGCAGTGGCCCTGGCCGCTAGCATTCATCTTTCAGCGGCCATGCCGGAGTGCACCGTGATGGAGCTTGACTATACGTACAATCCTCTACGGGCGGAGCTATTACGAGAGCCGTTAAAAGTGGAAAACGGCTTCATGGCTCCTCCTGATAAACCGGGATTGGGAATCGAGCTTGATGCCGATGCGCTCGCGCGTTTCGCGTTCTCTGGCGTCGAAGAGCTTGCGGTACGGCAGAAAGCGTTGATTGCATAAATTCGGCAGTTGTTGCACTCGCGGGAGCGTGAGGGTGCGATCCGCTGCAGCGGGGAAGGCGGCGTGTTAGTTGCCATGAGGTTGCATTCACAATCAGGAATTCCGCCTGATCTGACCCTCCGCTGAGATGTGTGCTTTTGAAGTAGCCGTGTGTGAGTGGTGGCTTCCTGTCCTGCATAAATCGTTAAGTCTGCTATAACTCCCCGCTCATTAACAGAACGGGCTTCTGCAAGGACTTCCGTGCACCGGGCTGTAAGGATCCTCTACTTCCGTAGAGGGTACGGCGCAGACGCTCTGCTAGATTAGGTTTGGTCCCATCGATACAACTCAGATGACTGGTAATTATAGGGGGTAGCTTAAATGTTTCGTCCGAAGGTATGGCTTGGAAGCCGAGAGGCCTGATGACTTAGGCACGTGAGCTTCAGTGATTTTATCATTTCCTGGGGGTCGCTCTACCTGAGAAGCCTTATCGATTTTACGAACATAGCCAATGGTCTAGACAAAATTAGCGATTTCGCGGAATCGGAAAGTCACTGCCCATTAGCCTGTTTTGATAATCGGCCGTTTTGGGTTGCCTTGCCAATCGAAGTTGCTACGATTGTTAGGTTTTATGTACCAAGAAGATACGATTGCGGCAATTGCGACGGCAATGGGAGAAGGCGGAGTGGCGATTGTCCGCATCAGCGGACCGAACGCTGAAAAAACTGTCCGTGCGATATTTGTGCGTTCACGTCAGAATGACATCAAGCTGCGTTCCCACATGCTCTACCAAGGCTCGATTCGCGATCCGCACACCGATCTAATCCTCGATCAGGTTCTCGTAACCATAATGCGGCAGCCCCATAGTTATACAGGCGAAGACGTAGCCGAAATCCATTGTCACGGCGGCGCCTTTTTGGTTCAACGGATTCTGGGAGTGGTGCTCGCGCAAGGGGTGCGTCATGCCGAACGCGGTGAGTTTACCAAGCGAGCATTTTTAAATGGGAGAATGGATCTTTCCCAGGCTGAAGCTGTGCTTGATCTGATTCGTGCGCGCACGGATCAGGGCATTCAATTAGCAGTTCAAAACGCCGAAGGTGTTCTATCAAAATGGGTGGGCGATCTTAGGGAAGAATTGATTGATATTCTCGTCCAAGTTGAAGCAGCGATCGACTTCCCGGAGGAAGACATCGAACTTTCGGACCGTGCTGCGTTGATTGCAAAGATCGCTGCTCTAAGGGAAAAGATAGGGAGTATTATAAGTACTTATCGATGGGGCAGATTATTCAAAGAAGGTGCACGAGTCTGTATTTGCGGTCGCCCTAATGTTGGTAAGTCGAGTCTTCTGAATGCGCTCGTGGGCGATAACCGTGTCATCGTCAGCGCGATTCCCGGCACCACCAGAGATGTTATTGAAGAGTCTCTCAACCTGGACGGCTTACCTGTTGTTTTATGGGATACCGCAGGGATTCGCGAGACCGAGGATGAAGTGGAAAAAGCCGGTGTAGGCTTGTCTCTGGAACACATTGCAAACGCAGATGTTGTTATCGCAGTCCTGGACGGTTCTGAGTCGCTGACCCAAGAGGACATCTCGCTATTGTTAAACATCGATCACTCAAAGAGTCTGGTCGCCGTAAACAAGAGTGATCTGCAACAGCAACTCGATCTTATTGAAGCTAGGCATATGTTTACCAGCTCATGCTTTGTCCCCGTTTGCGCTAAGGACGGTACTGGAATAGACGGGTTGAAGTCTAAGCTCCGGCAGTTTCTGCTCGGAAAAAGTATCGAATCGCCAGTGATCTTGAACAACCTGCGCCATAAAAATTCGCTACTTCGCGGCCAAGACGTTCTCGCAACAGCTATTATGCATCTCGAGCGAAGCGATCCACCCGACATCGTCGCAATCAGTCTCCAAGAGGCGAGAGAAAGTTTCGAAGAGGTAGTTGGGATGGTCACAAGCGAAGATGTTCTAGAACGCATTTTTAGTAGTTTTTGTATTGGGAAATAGATATTTAACACTTTTTAAAATTATCCGCTGGGAGCATGTTTCACGTGAAACTATGAAAAATGATCAAATCTTCGATGTTATCGTGGTTGGGGCCGGCCATGCAGGTATAGAAGCGTGTCTGGCTGCCTCTAGAATGGGCTCAAAAACTTTAATGCTGACATTGAACCTCGATCACATCGGCCAGATGTCATGCAATCCAGCAATCGGCGGAATCGGCAAAGGACACCTTGTAAAAGAGATCGATGCTTTAGGTGGTGAAATGGGCCGGGCTATCGATGAAACCGGCATCCAGTTTCGAGTGTTGAATACCAAGAAGGGTCCCGCGGTCCGTGCCTCTCGAGCTCAGGCCGACAAAGCTCTTTATCGAATGCGTATGAAGCGAGTTCTTGAAGCTTGCGACAGCTTGACTCTTCGCCAGGGAAGTGTCGAAAAACTTCTTGTTAGAAACGGCGATATCGAAGGAGTTGAGACTTTAATCGGCGAAAAATTTTTCGGCAGAACCGTTATCCTAACCACCGGGACTTTCCTCAAAGGACTCATCCATATTGGTAGTCAGCAGTACTCTGCCGGGCGTGCCGGCGATTTTGCCGTGCAAGGATTGAGTCAATATCTGGCCGAGTATGGCTTCAAAGTAGGGAGACTCAAGACAGGAACCTGCCCCCGTTTAGATGCGCGTACGATCAACTTTCCTCGCTTGCAGGTTCAACTGGGCGATTCCGAGCCGGTCCCATTTTCGTTCTCGAATCGGTCGATAATCCAGAAGCAGGTCCCTTGTTACATTACATACACCAATAAGCGAACTCACGACCTGATTAGGTCTGCGATTCACCTGTCACCGATATACTCAGGTGTGATTCAAAGCCGTGGGCCGCGCTATTGCCCATCCATTGAGGATAAGGTAGTGCGATTTACAGATAAGATCCGGCATCAGATATTTCTCGAACCCGAGGGGTTGGATACAGTAGAGATTTACCCGAATGGCATTTCCACTAGCTTGCCACTGGAAGTACAAGTCGATCTAGTACATTCGATTGAAGGTCTGGAAGAAGCCGCGATTATGAGACCCGGTTATGCGATTGAATATGACTATGTCGAACCAACCCAGCTAAAGCCTTCGTTGGAAACTAAGCTTATCCGGGGGCTATACCACGCCGGCCAGATAAACGGAACCACAGGTTACGAGGAGGCAGCGGCGCAAGGACTTATGGCTGGAATCAACGCTGCCTTGAGCAATCGGGGGGAAGATCCTCTAATCTTAGGTCGCGATCAGGCGTACATTGGGGTTTTGATAGACGACTTGGTAACCAAGGGAACTAACGCTGAGCCGTACAGGATGTTTACTTCCCGAGCGGAGTATAGACTGATGTTGCGCGAAGATAATGCGGATCTCAGACTGACAGATATCGGGTACAAGCTCGGTTCAGTTAGCGACATAGCTTACGAGAAGTTGAAGCAAAAAATGCGCGATATGGCCGCTCTTGCAGAATTGCTGAACCGGATCCAGGTCACACCGTGCGGTGAAACAAATTCAATATTGGCGCACTTCGGCTCCGCACCGATTATTAATAAGATCTCTCTCATTCAGTTACTTCGTAGGCCGGAGCTAACAATCACCGATCTGATCCGGTTCGCTCCGGAAATCGGAAGCTATTCGCCCCATGCCGCAACTCAGCTAGAGGTGCAGGTGAAATATGCGGGATACCTCAATCGCCAGACTGAAATGATTAACCGTTCTAAGAACATGGAGGGATCTCGGCTCCCTCAAGACATTGATTACGATGCTATTAACGGACTATCACGGGAAGTTCGGGAGAAGTTGGAACACATCCGCCCGTTATCCATCGGCCAAGCGGCTAGAATTCCGGGTATCACTCCAGCGGCGATTTCATTACTCTCTGTGTATTTGAAGAAACATTTCGGCCGCCATGAACTGAAGATTTCTTCCTCCTAAATATTTAACGTTTCACGTGAAACATTAATTTTCTGCTTTCCTTCCGACCTGCTTTGTGTTACAACTTTCGCCAACACATACACGTAAGTACCTAATTTATATAGGAATCAGCTTGGGAAAAGTCATCGCGATTGCTAACCAAAAAGGTGGTGTGGGAAAAACTACCACTTCGATCAATTTGGCCGCTTCATTGTCGATCGAAGGGAAAAGAACATTGCTGGTTGATGTAGATCCCCAGGGAAACGCTACAACCGGCTTAGGTTTGAATCGTTCTGAGCTAACATCGAGTCTTTACGACGTTATTACTGGAACCCGTGTGCTCGCAGAAGTGATTTGTGGAACCGAACTGCCTCTGTTGTTTGTCGTCCCCGCATCCAAAGACTTGGTAGGTGCCGAGATCGAGTTGGTTGACGTCGACAGACGTGAATATCGCCTTAAATATGCGTTGGCTCCTTTGACTGACGAGTATGACTTTATTGTTCTTGATTGCCCACCATCCTTAGGCCTCCTGACCCTGAACAGCTTGACTGCAGCGAATTCCCTGTTGATTCCGATACAAAGCGAATACTATGCTCTCGAAGGACTGGGTGCCCTCCTCGAAACCTTGCAATTGGTAAAACAAGGGCTAAATCCTACTTTGGAATTGCAGGGCATTATCATAACGATGTTTGACGGTCGTAATCGGCTCTCGCATCAAGTCGTTGAAGAGATCAAAAAACATTTTCCCGAAAAATTATTTAAGTCGATCATCCGCAGAAACGTGCGTCTGAGTGAAAGCCCGAGTTATGGCAAGCCGGTTTGTTTATATGATCCTAGCTCTAGCGGTTCTCAAGATTATCTGGATTTGGCTAAAGAATTAATCGCACAGGGAGATACGCATGTCATTACAGAAAACAGGATTGGGTAAAGGTCTTAGCGCGCTAATTCCTGTACAACCGTCGGAGTCTGTTCGGAGCACTATAAGCGACGTTCCCACGACCGAGGTCAACATTGACAAAATAAATCCAAGTCCATTCCAGCCGCGCCGGGCGTTCGATGAAACCAAGCTTCAAGAGTTAGCGATGTCGATCCGTAATCAAGGGATCATTCAACCATTGGTTGTTCGACCGAAGGGTGAGCGATTCGAACTGATAGCTGGCGAACGCCGCTGGCGCGCCGCAATGAAGGCAGGACTGAATAGTGTGCCGGTCGTCGTGCGAGAGGCAAGCGACCATGATGCGCTTCAGCTTGCTTTGATCGAAAACCTTCAGCGTGAGGACTTAAATCCAATCGAAGAAGCCACAGGTTACCGCCGCCTTCAGGAAGAGTTTATCTGGAGCCAGGAAGTAGTGGCGGAAAAAGTTGGCAAGAGCCGGCCTGCCGTTGCGAATGCCTTGCGACTTTTATCGCTTCCCTCTGAAGTGCAGCAAGAAGTGGCCGCTGGCAACCTGCCCGCAGGACAAGCGAGAGCCTTGCTGGGATTGCAGAGCGAAGCAGTTATCATCACTGCCTATCGTGAAGTCATCGCCAGAGCTCTTTCCACACGCGAGACTGAAAAACTTGTGCGCAACTTGAAGCTTGGCAGACGACGCCGACGAGAGTCGCCGGCTGTAGATCCGGATCTCCGTTCTCTGGTTGAAGACTTACAGCGGGCGCTCGGAACTAAGATAAGAGTGTTGCCGAAGGCGCGAAGCAATAAGGGTAAAATCGAAATAGAGTACTACAGCCTTCCCGACTTGGAGCGAATCATCGGTACTATGACAACCCGCTCCAGCCTGATGTAATGCACGGGGGTTGACCGACAATGATCAAACAAGGATCACTGAGTAACTAACAGAGATCTCAATTGATCGCGCTGAGTCACCGGCGCTGAGCACGTTTGGTTCCGGCAAACGTAAGCAGTTGCGTTACCAGCGATCTGAGTTTTGCCTGCAAGCAGAGGTGAAACCTCGTCTAGAGATTGATCAGGTCCAACAAGTTGCAGGGTCATGTTCGGGAGATAAATTGAATTTATCTCCGCGAGCAACTCTTTAGTTCTCGAGTCTTCTAGTTTGCCTACAAGCACAATGTCGTTCGGTTTTCGCAGGTAAAAATTCAAAGCGCATAACATGTGGGCAAAACCAAAGGGCTGACTCTCCATTGCGTGTGAGTACGAGCGTAGGACTATTTCAGCTTTGCTGAGAAAATCCTCGTTTCCCGTTAAATGATAAAGCCGCAGCAACAACTCGGTCGCTTTGGCATTGCCGGAAGGAACCGACGCATCGAAAACCGGTTTACTGCGGCTTACCAGTTGTTCATGAGACTTCCCCGTATAGAAAAACCCTCCTCCGGATGAATCCCAAAATTCCCGTACCATCACGTTGGTAAGATCAATGGCTCTTTCTAATGCAGAACGGTCTAGAGTCGCCTCGTAAAAATCCAGTAGCCCGACCGCTAGAAAAGCATAATCATCTAAAAACCCTAATTGTTTCGCCGTCCCATCCTTATACGTATGAAGTAGCAAGCCATGGGAAATCAATTTCGTGAAAATGAGTTGGATAGTGCCGCTGGCGGCCGCCAAGAAATTTGGCTTCGTTGTAATCTTGATCGCTTCAGCCAACCCTGACAGCATCAGGCCGTTCCATGAGGTAACGATTTTCTCGTCGCGAAATGGTTTGTGTCGGGTCTCACGCGCTGCGAAAAGCTTCTGCTTTGCCTGAACTATTACGGTTTCAATCTGATCCGGAGTTTTTTTGAACAAGCCCGCCGCCTGGGACACAGTCAGGATCGGATGAAGAATGTTTTTGCCCTCGAAATTACCGGATTCCGTGACGTCGTAAATGCGGCAGAAAATTTCGCCGTCTTCTTCGCTGAGAATCTGATTGACTTCGGTCCGACTCCAGACGAAAAACCTGCCTTCCTCACCTTCGCTGTCCGCATCTTGTGTCGAGTAGAATCCCCCTTCACTGTGCAGCATCTCGCGAACTAAATAATCTAACGTGTCTTCCATCACTCGCTTGAAGAACTCGTTGACGGTAACTCGGTAGAGTAGCGCCAAGATTCGAACAAGCTGTGCGTTATCGTAAAGCATCTTCTCGAAATGAGGGACGAGCCATTTCCCGTCAACTGAATAACGGTGAAATCCACCGCCTAGGTGATCGTAAATTCCACCTAGGGCCATCCTAGTAAGGGTGTGTGTGACCATCTCGAGAAAATGCAGGGTTCCTGACTGATGGTACTGGCGCAAAAATAACTCGTACACACCTGGATTGGGAAACTTCGGTGCTTGCCCCAACCCGCCATTCTCCGCGTCGTAAGCAGTCGCAATTTGTGCGGCAGCTTTGCCGATTGTTTCCGGGGAAAAGGCATGCTCATGATCTTCGGATTGAGACATCCGACTGAGAGCCGATAAAATTTGCTCAACGCTCTTCTGAACATCTTCCGGTTTGTCTCTATAAGCCTGCGCCACGCCGTGCAGAATACGCGGAAATCCCGGCATGCCGTGACGATCTTCCGGCGGGAAATATGTACCGCCATAAAACGGCTGCCGATCCGGGGTAAGAAACATCGTCATTGGCCAACCTCCCCTGCCGGTCAGCATTTGTACAGCATTCATGTAGATTTCATCCAAGTCGGGGCGTTCTTCGCGGTCCACTTTGATGTTGATGAAGAGATCGTTCATCAGCTGAGCGATGTGCTCATTTTCAAAAGATTCGCGCTCCATAACGTGACACCAGTGGCAGGCGGAGTAACCAATGCTCAGTAGAACCGGTTTATCCTCGCGTTTAGCCTTAGCGAAAGCTTCGTCACTCCACGGGTACCAATCCACGGGATTATGGGCGTGCTGGAGCAGATAGGGGCTAGTCTCATGAATCAAACGATTTGTGTGTTTCGCATCCATTTGGATCCCTCCTTTAGTGACGCTAACACAGAGAAAGGCGTGTCAACACCTAACCTTGGCTGCGGAATTTACTCGCAGCCGGTCAGCGATTGATTGGGTTGGGGATGCAGGTAATGAGATTAGGCACGACACCCGAGATGCAGAATAGTTTGAGTGGGCTTGGAAAGGATTCACCGAATCTTCAAGTCGAAAGCGACGGGCCCTTTCTCCCCTTTTCGAGTTTGAAATTGCACTGTGTCGCCTTCATTGAAGTCTTCAATCTGATTGCGCGGTGCCATGCTGCCGCGGTGAAAGAAAACCTCTTCGCTGCCATCATCCGGAGTGATGAACCCAAAGCCTTTGGGTTTAATTATTTTCTTGATAGTGCCAGTCATAATAATTTCCTCCTCACGCGCGCTTAAAGCGGGATTGCATCTCGGATGCGACTATTGACAATCAAAACACATTTAACTTAGCGTGCAAATTTAAAATTCATATAGATCAAGGAACCTTGAGTTCAGTTCTCTACTATATCACCGGCCATGGTTACGGCCACGCCGTGCGTTCTTGCCAGGTCATTTGGAAGCTGAAGGAGCGTTGTCCGGAATTGACGGTCCATATCCGCAGCACCGTTCCGGAGTGGTTGTTTGAGCATCCGCACTATTCTGTAAAACAAAGCTCGCAGGCGCTCGACGTCGGGATTGTTCAAGATGACAGTCTGAAGATGGAACTCGGGCCGACGCTGGAAGCGTGCAAGCGTTTAACAGCCCGGATCCCATCCTTAGTCGAGCAAGAGCTAGATTTTATAACAAAACAGAACATCACCCTTATCATGGGCGATGTCCCGCCGCTGTGTTTTGAAGTTGCTGCGCGAGCCGGGGTTCCTTCCGTAGCAATTACAAACTTTTCCTGGAGCGGCATCTACAGAGGCTTCTTGCAAGCTCTCCCGGACTTTCTGCCCCTAATCGAAGAGATGGAGGACTTTTATCGTAGGACAACGCTGGCGCTGACCCTTCCCTATAGCTGTGCAGTGGAAATTTTTCCGATGCGAGAACGGATTCCATTTATTACCCGGTCTTCAGCATTGGCGCAGAGAGAAGCCCGAGAGAGATTCGGAATCCCAAGCCTGGCCACCGTTGTGCTTTTAAGTTTTGGAGGTCATGGGCTTAGACGATTGCATCTGGACAGATTACTACGGCAGAAAGAGTTTTTTTTTATCGGTACTGGTGATGAGCTGATGAAGGAATCCAACTTGTTGATTCTTCCTGATGCTCAACGTAGCTACGTGGACCTGGTTCGCGCTGCAGATGTTGTTGTTAGCAAACCCGGGTATGGCATTGTTAGTGACATTATCACTCATCAGGTTCCGCTCCTCTACACCGATCGCGGCGAGTTTGCGGAGTATCCTTATCTGGTGAAGGCCTTGGAGGACTGCGCGACGGCGGATTTCATTCCTCAGGAGGATCTCATATCCGCTCATCTTACACCTTACCTGAAGCGGCTTTTGACCAAGGCGAAGCATTGGCCGGCAGTTTCATTAAACGGCGCTGCAGTCGCCAGCGAGAAAGTTTTGAGCTTACTCGGATAAGCATTTTCGGTAGGTATGCGATAGAACGTGTTGACAGCCATGGCTGAATCATCCAGATTGAGATCGTTATGGCAGTCGAAAAGGTCGTTCTTGCAAAGCCGCGAGGATTCTGCGCGGGTGTTGAAATGGCTTTGGCAACAGTGGAGCGGGCCCTTGAGAAACACGGTCCGCCGCTCTATGTATTTCATGAGATTGTCCATAATCAGCATGTTGTTCGGGACTTCATCGCTCGCGGCGTGCATTTCATCCAATCCATGGATGAAGTGCCCGCCGGCGCGAGGGTGATTTTCAGCGCCCATGGAATCTCTCCCGAGGTATGGCAGCAAGCAGGCCAAAAGCGTCTCGCCTTTGTGATCGATGCCACCTGCCCTCTTGTCGATAAAGTTCATCGGGAGGTGAAAAAGTTTGCATCGCAAGGATATGGGATAATTTTAGTTGGTCATGAGAACCATGACGAGATAGTTGGCACCAGCGGTGAAGCGCCTGAGCACGTTAGGGTTGTCGCGAACATCAATCAAGCCAAGAACGTAACAGTGCCGGATCCTGAGAGAGTCGCAGTTCTGACGCAGACAACTCTCAGTGTTGACGACACTCGCGAGATCATCGATGTGCTCAGGCGAAGGTTTCCAAGAATGGTTACGCCGGCGAAAGAAGATATTTGTTACGCGACACAAAACCGTCAGGATGCGGTGAAACAGTTAACGCGCGCAGTCGATCTCGTTCTGGTGATAGGATCGGAAAACAGTGAAAATTCGAATCAACTATGTGCGGTTGCCCGTTCACAAGGAACTCCTGCGTATTTGATCAGTGAAATCGCGCTGCTTGATCCCAATTGGCTACAAGGGGTGAGGCGGGTCGGTATAACTTCCGGTGCGTCCGTGCCGGAACGTTTAGTAAATGAGGCGGTCGACTATTTTATACGGCAGGGCGCCGAAGTCTCCCACCTAGGTTTTATCGAAGAGAATATCCATTTCGCCTTACCCACCGAAGTTGTTCACCCACAATGAATGCGAATTGAAGCAGGCGCGTCCCAGATCTCTTTGCTGGACTGTTCACTCAAGCGTCACTCGTTGAGTTTTTCCGCGTGCCTCACAACTGTGCAATTGATTAAGTCGTGAGCAGTGGGTTGATTATCGCTTCAGCAAGTTCCACCAAAACTCACGGAATCTCTGGAGGAATCTATCAGCTTAGGTGGCATTTTCATTGCGTTTCTCTTGCCAGGTACCCTACGCCTTATTGCTCGGCCTAGCCAAGAGAGAGGTTCGTCGTGATGCACCATACCAAAGCAATAATTTTAATTCTTTTTTTTGCTTCAACAATCCCGCTGACAGCAGCGCTTTCCCAGGAAGTGAAGCCGTCTGGTGGCGCGCCGGATACAGCCATCACCGCGCCGACAGCGGCTCCCGAGCCGCCAGTTGACAAAGGAGATACAGCCTGGATTCTAACCTCTTCAGCGCTCGTGTTGATGATGACCATTCCCGGATTGTTTTTATTTTACGGTGGACTGGTGCGGGCCAAAAATGTTCTCGGAACCATCATGCAGAGCTTCGTGGTCGTCGCTCTCATCAGTATCCAATGGGTTTTGTGGGGTTATAGTCTCGCCTTCGGACCGGATGTAGGTGGCTGGATTGGTAGCCTAGCTTGGGTCGGATTAGATAGCGTTGGCGCAACTCCAAATCCAGCTTATGCGGCTACGATTCCGCATCAAGCATTTATGGTTTTCCAAATGATGTTCGCGATTATCACGCCGGCGCTCATCACCGGCGCGATTGCGGAACGGACAAAATTCGGGACATTCATCGTTTTTGTGCTGTTGTGGGCCACCTTCGTCTACGATCCGCTCGCGCATTGGGTTTGGGGCAAGGGATGGATGGGGGCTATGGGGGCGCTTGATTTTGCCGGCGGCACAGTCGTGCACATTAGCTCCGGATTTTCGGCATTGGCCGCAGCGTACTTTCTTGGAAGACGTGTCGGTTACGGATATGAAACGTTGACGCCGCACAACCTGCCCTTTACCGTGATCGGAGCCTCTCTACTTTGGGTCGGTTGGTTCGGCTTCAATGCCGGTAGTGCTTTGGCTGCAGACGGCTTAGCTACCATAGCGTTTGTCACGACCAATACAGCGGCTGCGGCCGCGGCCCTCGCTTGGATGTTTACTGAATGGTTTACCCATGGCAAACCCACGGCTCTCGGCGCTGCCAGCGGTGCAGTTGCCGGACTTGTTTCGATCACACCGGCGGCCGGCTTTGTCGGCCCGTTGTCGGCGATCATCATCGGCGCGGTTGGGGGTATGTTGTGCTATAAAGCCTGCAATCTAAAAGCCGCCCTTGGCTATGACGATTCGTTAGATGTGGTCGGCGTCCATGGGATTGGCGGTACATGGGGAGCTCTAGCCACCGGATTGTTTGCCTCGAAAGCCATTAATCCCGCCGGTAATGATGGTCTCTTCTACGGCAACCCTGCACAATTTGGTGTCCAGGCCGTCACGGTTGTGGCGACGATCGCTTTTGCGCTGTTAATGACATTCATCATTCTAGCAATTTTGAAAGCTACCATGGGCCTACGGGTATCTGAAGAAGAGGAGCGTATGGGTCTGGATTTAACGCAACACAACGAACGTGGCTACGCTTAAGATCGCACCCAGGGCTAGCTGGACTTCGGATAATGTGATAACAGATTGACGATTTCGATGTGCTAAATAGGACGAAGGAGTAGATAGATGCCAGTTAAAGACGCTTTGGAGATGGCAAAGAAGAACAAATCGGAAATTGTGGATTTTAAATTTATCGATCTTCCGGGACTATGGCAGCATTTTTCTATCCCGGCTACAGAATTGTCAGCCGACATATTTGAGCAAGGGTTGGGATTTGACGGCTCGAGCATCAGGGGATTTCAGAGCATCAATGAATCCGACATGATTCTGTTGCCGGATTCGGACACGGCCATGATGGATCCATTCAGAGAGCATTCAACCATTAGCTTTGTCTGTAATGTTTTGGATGCGATCACCCGTGAGCCTTACAGCCGCGATCCCCGATTTGTCACGCAGAAAGCCGAGAAATACCTGAAATCCAGCGGTATCGCTGATATCAGCTACTGGGGTCCCGAGATTGAATTTTTCATCTTCGACAGCATCCGGTTTGATCAAAATCATCATGAAGGCTACTACCACATCGACTCGGCCGAAGGGTTCTGGAACTCGGGCAACAACGATGGTCCCAATCTCGGCAACAAAATCCGCTACAAGGAAGGCTATTTCCCGATGCCGCCCATGGATCAGTACCAAGACCTCCGATCGGAGATGGTGCTGAATCTGCAGAAATGCGGCATTACAGTCGAAGTACATCACCACGAGGTGGCGACCGGCGGTCAGACCGAAATCGATATGCGGTACGATACGATGACCAAGATGGCGGACAATGTGTTGCTATACAAATATGTGGTTAAGAACACCGCCCGACGCCGCGGTAAAGTGGTCACGGTCATGCCTAAGCCACTTTTTCAGGATAACGGTTCGGGTATGCACTGCCACCAGAGTTTATGGAAAAATGGCAAGAATCTGTTTTACGACAAGAAGGGTTACGGCTTAATTAGCGACACAGCGCGTTATTACATTGGAGGTTTAATCAAACATGCCCATGCGCTCTGTGCCTTCATCGCCCCTACCACGAACTCTTACAGAAGGCTTGTTCCCGGCTACGAAGCGCCGATCAATTTAGTCTATTCGGCCCGTAACCGCAGCGCCTGCGTGCGTATCCCAATGTATTCCGACAGTGAGAAGGCCAAGAGGCTGGAATTTAGAACCCCCGATCCGAGCTGCAATCCATACTTTGCATTTCCCGCGATGTTGATGGCGGGACTTGATGGGATTCGTAACAAGATCGAGCCGCCGAAACCGATTGACAAGAACCTGTATGAGCTCGAGCCCGAAGAAGCCGCTAAGGTGAAATCGATGCCCGGATCTTTGGATCAGGCACTCGATGCGCTAGAGAAAGATCACGATTTCTTGCTTAAGGGCGATGTGTTCACCAAGGACGTGATCGATACCTGGCTAGAGTTTAAACGCAAAAATGAGGTTGACGCTATCCGCCTTAGGCCTCATCCCTGGGAGTTTGCTCTTTATTTTGATATCTAAGTGGGGTGAGGCTGGTCGCTCTTGCCGATTTAAGAGTTCACGATCAGCAGCATTAGGAGGCGGATATGATGAAAAAAATCGAAGCGATCATAAAGCCATTCAAGTTAGATGAAGTCAAGCAGCGGCTAACCGCTGCTGGGATTACCGGAATGACGATCACCGAGGTCAAAGGTTTCGGCCGGCAAAAGGGGCACACCGAACTTTACCGCGGCGCCGAATACACGGTTGACTTTCTTCCTAAGGTCAAGATAGAGATTCTCGCGCCGGAGGAGATGGCGCCGAAGATTGTCGAAGCAATTCTGGAGTCCGCGCAGACCGGCAAAATCGGCGATGGCAAGATCTTTGTCTCATCGGTTGAAGAAGTGATCCGTATCCGAACCAGCGAGAGGGGTGAAGAGGCAATCAGTTAGTTCACTGCTCTAATCTCGTCGCAGTGCTTTAGGTACCCGGCCTGCAATTCCGGATGGCCATGGCTCTTGGTAATGATTGTGCAGGCGATCCGGAATTGCGTGGGACGG
>DASUVS010000255.1:0-7871 GCA_036378835.1 Binatia bacterium
CGGATTGTGACAGCTTCGTAGCGAAAACCCATCTCACCTCCTGCTGACGTGATGAGCTCATACATGATCAGTGCTACCCTCAGCTTAGGCACGTGGAAACGCTCCTTTTCATCGCAGTGGATGTGATATTTGCCAACGCGCTCGAATCGTATCGCAAGGAATCTGTGTGAGTGTCGCCCGCCGCTAAGACCCGGTGGGTTCACAAGGCTGGCGTACGGGAAACTCGATTGTAAAAAGCAACTCCGCAGGTCTTTTTTGATAGTCAACTAAAAATAAATATGATTGTGTAAGCATATGGAAAAGGCAAATCGCAAGCGACGAATTTATTCAGTTAGAAATTCCCCCATTCACGGCCGCGGCGTCTTTGCGCTAGTCCCGATTCCAAAAGGAACGCGGATCATTGAATACAGAGGCGAATTAATAACCGACGATGAGGCGGACCGAAGGTACGCTGATCTGCATGAGCACTCGCCCCATACGATGCTCTTCTCGCTTGACAACAATCTGGTAATTGACGCGACCCGTCGCGGCAACTCCGCCCGCTGGATCAATCACTCCTGCGCCCCCAATTGCCAAGTCGAGGAAGAGGGCACCCGGATCTTTATCGACGCCCGTCGCGACATCCGCCCGGAAGAGGAGCTGACTTACGACTATAATCTACAGCTGGGCGAACGGCATACTCGCGCGGCAAAACGAGCCCATGCTTGCTTTTGCGGTACACGCCGATGTCGCGGTACAATGCTGGGCTCGCGAATTTGATTCCGCCGCTTGTTCTCAGTCGTGGTACCCTGTCGAAAAGGTATATTTAAAAAACGTACTTATGTACTCATCGAATTGTGTTTATAGCACCGCGGAGCAGCATTTAGTTGAGCAGCTGAGCCCGTCAACTTGATCCTTGCTTGTTGTCGCACGCGCGGTGATATGCCCGGCTTACAGCAAAGCCGACCGCTTGTAGGTGCTTCCTTAAGTTCAACTTTGGGGGTTCGTTAAGCCTGCTAAAGGTGTGACTGTTTGTCTGCAAAACTTACCTGAATGATCTTAATCACGGCCCAGGAACCTAGATCTCATATTAGTGACTTCAAAAACCAAGAAAATTCGCGGAGCCAGTATTGAGCCACCGGAATCCCGGGCAAAAACATTATTTTCGTTCATCCAACCCAGTGTGTTAGAATTTGTCACGAGTAACGCAGTGACTAATCTTATTATCTTCGGACTTCTTCTATTCTTTTCGGTTTCGTGCGCCACGATCAATACCGAAGTTCCGGAGCGTACCGAAACTCCCAGCAGATTCATCGAAGGTTTCCAAACGAGCTTTGATAGTCGTTTTAAGCACCTGGCGGAGATTCAAGATGTGGGTAAACCCCTGGAGAATAGCTTCTCGTTAAACCTTGGACCTCAACTTTTAAAAGTTAAGGCGTCCTATCTTGAAAAAAGTGAATCAACCAACGCAATGACCGTCGCTTCACCCCAGCCTAGTACGCGGCGGTATCTGAATTTAGTCGGGTCGACTTCGTTTGGTGGAACCAATCTGAGCGGCGACGGCGAACTGACCTACGGCTCAGGCAATATTTCCCCAGCCGGCTGTGACTGCTTGGATTGGCCACGGATGATGCGGTTAGGAATAAAAACCAGCTGGCAAGGGCTAAGTTACGGGGCTGATTTCAAATCGATTGAAAAAGGATTTATCCCAATTTCAGGAGCTGCAAGCGCCGAGGAGCGCGACGAAGGCCAGCTTTGGGGAGAATACAATCTGGGCCCGATTCACCTACGCGGCTCGCTCGTGGAGTCATGGGAAGAGCTTCTGGATGCAAATCGGCATCGCGTCACTAGAGCCGCCACAACCGCCATGCAATTGAACCGATCGGTGTGGAGCGGAACTCTCACCTCCAGCTATGGATTGGTGGAACAAGGCCCAGATCTAAATCAGGAGATGAGAGTCTTCAGCAATAGGCTTACCGGGTTATACCGTCCCTTCAGCGTATTATCTTTAGGTCCGAGTATCGGCATTAAACATGAGTGGGATACAGTTACCGGTTATCGAACCGAAACCCCGATGACCGAATTTGCTATCGTTTACACGCCATTGCAGGATAAGTTCAGGTTAGTAGGCGGCACCTCATTCACCAGAACCGTTAACCGATACGCGCTTACCGATGTAACAACTATCGGCACACGAGCCATTATGGACTGGAAAATCGGCAAATTCCTGGGGCGTGAAGACATCGTATCATTGAATGTTAACTACAACCGCCAGCGCGATCTCATCTCCTCAGGGAAGTCTTATGACGACGTTTCCGGTATCCTCCAGTTAAAAGTCACCGGATTTTAGCCCCGGTTCTATTCCTCTACGCCGAACCATACCCGTTCTCAGCGACGCATGTCGAGACATCGGCGCGATTTCGTGGGGCGCCGATTCTCGCCCAGCGAGTTTCCGCATACGTTAAAACAACGTCGAATTTTTAAGCGTGCCACCACATCCCGGTTTGCTGGCTCATGCGCTCCGAGAACCTTTTGCTTTCGCGGGCACATGAAGTCGACATATGTCAGACCATCGTTAAGGTTCCGCAGGGATCCAACCAAAGCAACAATCCAAGGTGCGGCGATCAAATAGACTGCGAAATTTCATTCTTATGGTTCGGAATACCGCGTCTACTTTTTCGCGCGGTTGAGAAATATCCGGTTACTAGCGATCGATTTTATGGCCCTATTTGCGAGATCGGTTTGGCGCATGTTTTGCGCTAGCATTTTATCATCACGACGCACGAAGGAGATCCTAATGAAAACCACGGTGTTGGGTTTTTTGGTCGGCGCCATCTTTACAATAGTCATAACTGCAGTAGCGGCGTTAGATGCCTTTGCGGCTGGCGGGCTTGTTCTGCTGGCATCGGTGGTCGCCGGTCTGGCAGCCGGCCTTTGTATCGGCGGCTTGATTGCTGCGAACTTCGCGATGCTGGCGACGGGAGAGAAAGAAACGGAAGAAGTCATCGCACACAGCCCAAACGCTGCGGGCGCAGCGGCTTAACGGGATCTTCCACGACCAGCCGGTCGGCAGCGATGATCCTGAGTGCCGACTGGTTGGCGCCATCTTCAACTTCAGAATTTCTGAGCCAGATAACGAAAGCTCCTCGCAACACCGGGCGAGCCACCGATTTCGCTGTAGGCACGCCCTGATCCTGCGTCATATCGGCCAGCGGATATCCGTACACCCTTCCGACGCAAAACAGCTATGTCGTGATTAGGCCACGATCTAAGAAATTGTCCTGCTCCGGCTTCAACGTTGAACCTTTTGCGAATTTTATTGTTTACCGCCCAAACGTCCCGTCCTTTTCCATCTCGTCCAGAAACCGGCGATCGATCAATTGCGATGCGGTCACTTGCCTGGCGCGCGGGTCTGTTTTGGCGATTTCCTCGAGGGTTGCCCGTATCGCGATCGGCTTGATATCCAGCCGCGGCTCTAGAACTTTCATCTCGGCGGTATAAGCGGCATCGAAGACCTTGCGATCGGTTAAACCGATTTTTTTCGCCATCAACCGATAAGCCAATTCCCGATCCGTCATCATGAGCTTGAGCGATTCTGCCATGGCGTGCATGAACTGGCTGACGACCTTCGGCCGTTTGCCAATGACCGACCGCAACGTCACGAATCCTGTGGCGATATACGGGGGCTTTAATTCGCGCCCGTCGATCACGTAATTGTAACCCATGAAGGCCGCTCGCGTGTCTTGCGGCGTGGTCAGCGAAGCCGCATCGACTGCTCCTGAGGCTAACGCCTGGAACGTTTCAGGCGCACCGCCGGTCTGTATGAAGTTGGCGTCGCGAGTTAGATCCAAGCCCTTCTGGCGAAAGCCGTATTGGGCGAAATAGTGCGAATTGCCGCCGATCCGTCCGACTCCGATTCGCCTGCCCTTTAAATCTTCCGGTTTCTTGATGTCGGGCTTACCCATGATGCTGTGAGTCAAGACGTTTTTCACCGAGCCAATAAAGACAAAATCGGTATTGCCGCCCAGAAAAGCACGAATCGGTCCTTCACCGCCAACGATAGCCACGGCGCCGCTGCCGCTGCTCATTGCCGCTGTGACGATGCCGGATGAGGCGATATAGACCAATTGAAAGTCGAGATCGTATTTCGAGTAAAGCCGCGCTTCCTCGGCAACCCAAGGCAGCGCCATGGCCATGCTTGGCGCGGACTGCAGGCCAACGAGTTTCTCCGCGGCGTTGCAATAAGTAGGAACTGAAACTCCCGCGATTGAAACGATTATCATGAGACGAATACGAGCTAACAACGTACGCGGTATCATAATAAACCCGCCTTAGAGAGTAGAGATAAGAATGTTGATTTAGGAGCGCATGATTCTGACCTTTGGTGCAACGGTTGGATTACGAGCACTGCCGCACGCTTGTGCGCATCCACCCAGAGCACGAAAGGTCCGGACTTTTTACTACAGGTGATGCCGTTTGCCCAGGCTCTCATCCGGGCTGCCCGTCGATTCTGGACTGGGTAAGAATCGGCATGTAGACGATCACGAATACGAGGAAGGCCGCAATCCAGAGTAGGCCGCTTAACAAGATGAGCTGAGAAAACCAGAGCGGAAGGAACGCCGGCAACAGACCGCGGAAGATGGCAGCTACATTGAGCAGAGCAAATGCAACTGCCATGGATGATCCGACTCTGAGAGGCCTGGCCGTGTGCCCGAGAGCGACCCGGGCCATCATGCCGAAGGTCAGCACGCCGATACCGCCGACCGTAAACGCATGAATCGTGAATTGCGCCGCGATCAGTCCGAAAGCTGCTGCTGCCTTAAGTAAGAAACCGACCACGATCCAGCCGTAGCCGAGATGAAGCACCCACAGCAAAGGCACTTGCCAACAACGATGGCTGTACCAGCTCACAACGCGGATGGCGTTGATAATGGCGGCTAGCCCGGCCAGGACACCCGCTACTTGCGAGTTCGGGAACAGAAGCTCAGCGAACATAAACGCGATCACGGTCACAGGCGCGAGCCATTCGATGAGCGGCCGGCGCTTGATCACAACACCGGACAAAGCGCGCCCAGTAAAGAAAGGAATGACTCTTCCACCCATAATCACAATCAGCAGGATGATCAAATAGAGGCCGAGAAATATGCCATATCGAGCAACACCTGGAACGCCGCCGAGAAGTTCCAGATGCACGAGCAGGTTGCCGGCAAAGAGAGCCAACATCAGCGGCAAAAAAAGCAGATTGCGCTTCTCCGCGTGGCGGATCAGGGGCACAGCAATGCTGGCAGTTAGCGCCGGCAAGAACGCCAAATCGACAACCGAGATCAACCAGCCCGGAATAGTTTCGACAAAGAAGGGCAATATCCGGCCCAGGAGCCACAGGGCGACAAGAGCGGCCAAAGAACTGCCGGTCGCTGTCGCCAGGCCGGTCCAGTTGCGCACGGCAGTCAGCAGAAAGCCGGCGATGACCCCCGCTGCATAGCCGAAGATCATCTCATGGCTATGCCAGCTGATCTGTCCGTAGTAGGTGCGCAAGGCGCGCCCACCGATGAAGGAAGGAACCCACAGGCCCATCAAGATGACTGCGAACATCCCGCTTAGAAGAAAGAATGGGCGAAAGCCGAGGTTAAATACTACCAACATCGAGTCTTTCAAACTTGTAGAGAAGCAGCATCGGCGCGCTTAGCTCCTTCGAGTCACGCTAGCGCTTATAGAGCTGTTTGATGAACCCTGACGATTCCATTTCGTGCACAAAACTCGGATCAACAAACGCCTTCGGGTCGGCCGATGCGGCTTTGGGATTGCGCGGCGCCATATCGTCAAGCAAGGTTTTTATGCCGGTCGGGTCGGCATAGGGCACTTCCAACAAAACTGAAGTGTAATTTTTGTAGGTTCGCTCCAGACCTTCGGGATCGGTCAGTTTGGTGTACTTGCCGATGACTGTCTTGGTCCCCTCTTTGTCTTTCTTGACGTAATGAATGGCTTCGGTGATCGCACGGACAAACTTCGTCACGATCGGCCGCTTGCTCTTGATGATCAACTCCGTGGTCACGATGCCGTTGCCGTGCAGCGGAATCTTCAAGGTCGCCATGTTTACTAAATCGCGATAGCCGAGGCGTTCGGCTTCTTTTATGAAAGGTTCGTTCATAATAGTAAACTGCGAGATGTTCTTTGAAATAGCCGCGAGCCGCTCCGGGTTGCCGCCAGCAGGGACAATCCTCACGTCCTTCTCCGGATCGATACCCAGCCGGCGGAGTGAAAGCCGAAGCCCCATATCGGATATGCTGCCGAAACGATTGACCGAACCTATTTTTCCGCGCAACTGCTCGGGGGTCGCGATATTCGGCGCGCTGATTATATGGTCGATGAAGGTCGGGATGATCGACAATATCATCACCGTTTCGGCGCCGCCGAGCCGGGGATTAACCACGTTAGGTGCCGAAGTAATCACGATATCGAGATCACCAGCGACCAGCGCCTGCATTGCCGGCGGACCGGCGCCGAAAAAGATCGACTCGACGGACAGACCCTGCTTGGCTGAAAATCCTTTTTCCTGCGCGACCCAAAGCGGCGTATGCGAAGCGGTCATCGCCGCCCAGCCAACCCGCACCCGTTCCTGAGCCGAGATGAGAGACGGATTAATGACAAGCAACGAAATAATGAATGCTAAAGACACAACGGCGCTGAACATGAACTTCACCTCACAAAAACTCTTGATCTGAATGTCGCACGATCCCAAGCGCACCGATGTCCATTCGCAGGCCATCCTAATGGACGGTTTTCAGAATAACAAGGAATCGCTCGCCGTCAGGGCAATGCGACAGGGCCGGGAAAAAATAAAGATGACGGAAGATGTGTGGCTATCGTAAGCCGCTTAACTGATCGAGCAGCGCTGGGCAATCATCTGACGATCGAATAACAAAACGAATCGCGCGGCTCGGCGCTGGAGGTAGGATGGACCGACCAACGGCGCAGCAGTCCTTCTCGTTGCATGCCGGACTTTTCCATCACGCGGGCCGACGCCACATTATCGACATCACACACGGCCCAGACGCGGTAAACCGCCGCCTCTTCGAAGGCGGTAGCGATGAGCCTCTTGACCGCCTCGGTCATGTATCCTCTGCCCCAATACTCCCGCGCCAGAACATACCCGAGTTCCCACTTGTGGCCGTCGACTCTGGCGTTGATCATGCCGAGGAGTTGGCCGTCCCCTTTGCGCACCAGTGTCCAATGATAGGAATCGCCTTGCTGCCACATCAGCAGGCACGTCCGGACGAACGCGCGAGTCTCGTCGACTTTTTCGTAAGGCAGCCAGGTTAAGTACTTGGTGACTTCGGCATCCTGGGCATATTGCCGAAAAATCTCCTCCGCATCAGCCAATAACGGTTTTCGCAGTTGCAGCCGTTGGCTTTCGAAGGTTTCAGGCGGGCTAATCACCCAACGCAGATCCAGCAGACATGATCGTCAAGTTTAGGTTCGCTTAGAATAATATTCAAGAGTTGGTTACCCCAGCTCCGGTAGATACAACGTCTTTGGTCGAGGATCAATGTCGGCAACGCCATCAATGTTCATTCCAGGCGGGATCGATAAACTTCTAGGCACGGCAAGCATGCAAATACATGATCAATCGACATGCCGCAGACTTCGTCGCTTTCCATTGTCATTTCCCGGCACAGTGGGCAACTATGCAGGTGCTTTTTCGGGGGGGAACTTGATGTTTCGATTTTTGAAACGTCACAGAGCGGGATTATCTTAGCCTTCATTTCACGATTGTCTCTCAGTCATGGCGCCGAGCGCGATGCTCAAGGTGGCGCGAGCGCGATCACCCACGAGAGCAACGTGAATGCCAAGCTACGAGACGATCTCACAGCGACAAATGATTAGATTGGGGT
>DASUVS010000256.1:0-8186 GCA_036378835.1 Binatia bacterium
ACCAGATCCTTGCGGGGATCTCCGTCCGGCAGATCGGTGGTCGGCATGAAATATCTGCCGTCAGCGGTGAAAAGTGCCAACCACTCATCCAACCGCCAGGCGTCCAAAAGCGCCGCCTCCTGATAAAGAAACTCCTCCACCATCTCGCGCAAAGCGGGTGCGCTACGAACGTTTCCGGCAGAGCTTGTTTTCGACATGATTGCGTTCGTTGTTACCGGGCGAGCGCTGCTCTTTCTCTGATCACCGGATCGTTTGTTTCAACTTTGCCCATCCCTGAGAGATGGCCAAACCACTGGCGCCAGAACGCCCGGAGCTGAAGCTCGTCCTCGGCAATCGCTTCCCGGTGCATGCCTCGGGATAATTCGGACCATTCGACGCCCTCGGCTTTATAGCCTGCTTGACAGGATTCGATCGCTTCGACATCGTCGGGCGTCGCGAATCCTCCCGGCCCATGAAAGGTGAGAAAATTGTCCAGCCGGCGCGCCAGGAGCGCGGGCTTCTCTTCCTTTGGCGCGAGCTGCCACGCTGTCACCTCCATCAGGTCCGGAGCGAGCGGCCAGAAAATTCTTACCGTGATATCGATGGAATCGATGATGAGGAGATTAGGATAGACCAGGAGATTTCGGCTGATATCGGCCATGTGGCGAGCCTTCTGCTCGCCGAATTTCCGCACCAGCCCTGCGCGGATGGCGGCAATTTCTTCCTTGTTCTCTTCGCCAAACAGCTGGCTCCAACGAGCAATGGGCCGGCCCCTGATGCCATCGTGTTCCTCCACCGCATGACCGTTGCCGAGAACAACGGCTGGCCGGCTGAATGCGGTTTGCACACCGCTGGTGTTGATCCCCAAACTGTTTACATATTCGAAGTAGGTCTTGTGCGTCGGCCTGACATGGTAGCCATCGAGACTGTTCTCGACCAGGAGCTTCCAGTTGGCCTTGATGGAGTATCGATTAGAGCCTGGGATGATCCGCATGCCTTTTTCGGTCTGATCGACGATCAGGTCGAGATAATCGCGAGCGCCAGCCAGATAAGTCACGAGATCTTCGACATCGGGATTGAAGCTCACAAAGACAAAGCCGCGGTAACTCTCCACCCGCGGCGGCGACTTGAGGCCCATCGCCGCGCGGTTGAAACTGCCGGGGTAGCCGGCCTCGTCCGGCACGCCGACAAGATCGCCGTGATTGTTAAAACTCCAGGCATGATAGAAGCATTGCAAAACGTCGGCGTGGCCCTGATCATGACGGCAAATGAGCGCCCCTCTGTGCGTGCATGTGTTCAGGAACACCCGCAGCTTGCCGTCGCTGCCGCGGATAAAAAAAAGCGGGCGCCCCGCTACAGTACGACGCCGGTAGTCGCCCGCGTTCTCTACTTCGGATTCGTGGCACAAATAAAGCCAGCATTTATTGAATATCCGCTCCTGCTCCATCCGAAAAACCTCGGCTGATGTCATGGCGGAGCGACGGACGCGAAATACACCCTCTTGCGGCTTGTCTACGATTAGATTTTCAGGATCGAACATGGTGTGCCTCGCCGAACAGTGCGTTTGACCCTCATCCTATTCTACGGTGCAGCATCATGGCAAGAACAGATGCTGTGGTGAAGTCTCGGATAATCAAGCACAGAGTCACAGAGAGCACAGAAAGTACTTTCTTCTCCTAACTCTACGCTCTCCTTCCTTTGCGGTGAATTTTTGATTCATCTCCTAACTTTGGGCTCTTCGTGCCTCCGTGGTAAATCTCCGAACATTTCCTATCCTAACTCCGCGTTCTCCGCGTCTCTGCGGTTGAAGTTCACTTTCGACTCGTGCTCTCCGTGCCTCGGTGGTAAGTCTCCGGACCTATTCACCTATTCCACGTCCGCTGCGAACAGCTCGTTAGGGCTGACCACACCCGGCGATAAACCTTGTTCGTAAACATATTCGCCGATCGCCTGCAGCGCCGGCCGATTCGGCTCCAGCCCGTACGCCCAGAAATCTTTACCCAAGACTCGCCAGGTCTCCTCGATGTGATGGATCAACCAGGGAAGCGAAAGGCGCAGCGCGTCCGTGTCGTAGAGTCCGTCGATCGCCAGGTCGCGAGCTTTGCAGAAGGCCTTATAGATGCTCCGGGCGGCCCATGGGTGCTCTCGATAGATATCGTCGCGTAGCACCACCGTATGCATGATCGGGAAGATTCCGGTGCGTCGATAATAGTCTTGCTCGACTTCATAGTAGTTCGGAAACAGGCGCGCTATCCGGGGCGAGCCCTTCTCGAAGATGGAGGGGATATATATCCCGAGCAACGCGTCCAGATCCCCGCTCTCCAACATTCCCTCCAGCGTCCGCTCCACCGGCAAAAACTCGACCTTGACTTTGTCCGGCAGCTTCAACGGAATCAGGGGCCGCTGCGTTGGCGTCGTCAATCCGCCGATGAACCACTGAATATCCTGCATCGCAATACCGTATTCGTGTTGCAGCATGCCGTTCATGAAGATGGTTGCGGTAGATCCGAGCTGTGTCGTTCCCACCCGTTTGCCCCGCAGATCCTGCGGCGTCCGAATTCCTGCGTCGGTGCGTACGTAAATACACGAGTGGCGAAAGATCTTGGACAGCGCCACCGGCACGGCAACAAAGGGGCAAGCGCCGCGGCCTATCAGACTCACATAAGAGCCAAGCGATAGCTCCGAAACCTCGAACTCTTTGTCCTCCAGCATTCGGGGAAAAGTCTCGCGCGGGCGCATGACCTTGATCTCCAAGTCGATGCCTTCGGCCTGGACACGGCCATCGATAAGGGGGCGGGTGCGGTCATAGTCCCAGCACGCCAGGGTAAGTTTGAGTTTCGACATCGGTGCAACCTGTCTGCAGAGAAACCTGCTGTGAATATATCGTGAATGGTGTGCGTAGAAATAACACACCGCAAGGAGCTGTCAAGAAATCCGTTCATCGAAGTCCAATGGTTCGCGCAGCGCATAGCTCCGGTCTGCTTGGATCCCACCGCGATGGTGCGGCTTTTAGATCAGATCGTTTTGATCGTGCAATTGCCGAGGTGAAATCATGAGCGCTTAACGATCTCGGGTTGCACGAGCGTTGAACGTTGACGTTTGAACTTTTGAATGGCTGTTCGACTATTACGGTAGCGGACTCTCCGGCGTCAGCCGTTTGATCTGGGGTATGACCTCTCTGCCGAAGCGCTCGATCGTTTCCAGCGTAAAGCGCCGGTCCATGCCCGGCCAATCCACCATGAACCACATCACTTCGGCGCCGAACTCTTCATGATAGGCCATCACTTGCTCGACCACTTCGGACGGGCTACCGAGTATCAGGCGGTCATACTTCAACTCATCGAAGTTCAGATCGTAGCGCTCGCCCGGCTGTCCCCATTGCTGATAGCGCCGGTACCGTCGTTCGTAACCTTCCTTGATGCGCTCTTCCGCTTCGCGGGTCGTATCGGCGATGCAAAGATCACGAAAAATATACAAGCCGCGATATGGCTTTCCCTGCCGTTCCAACGCCGCCTTATACTCCGGCAATGCTTGGCGTAAAAAACTCTTCGAGTGGCGCCGGCTGGCAATCCAGTGGTCGGCAACTTCCGGCACTCTGGCGACGGTTCTCACCGTATCGGCGCCCATCAAGATCGGCGGTCCCGGCCGCTGCACCGGCGTGGGAAGGCTCATCACGTTATCGAGATGGAAATGTTTTCCATGGAAGGTAACCGGCTCTCCCGTCCAGAGCTTGCGAATCACGTCCAATGCTTCGACCAATCGACTTCTGCGCTGCCGTAGATCGATGCCAAATGAATTGAATTCGTTTTCTCTATAGCCCTGGCCGACACCGAAGAGAACCTTCCCGCCGGACAGATTATCCAACGTCGAGATATATTCGGCGACCATCACCGGGTGATGCAGCGGCAGAAGAAAGATCGAAGTGCCCAGATACATTCCCGGTACCTGCGCGGCAAGGTAAGCCAGCAAAGGAATCGACTGCAGGATCGCCGCATCCGGACCGGTGAGATAATGTTGTGCGACGAACAAGGCCTCGAAATTGTTCTGATAGGCGGCCTGCGCCCGCAGCGAAACCTGCTCGCACACCTCGGCGGAATCCAAGTCCGCCGGATAACTGCCGAACTCAATACCGAATCGCATTCCTACTCCTACCACCAATCAACGATGGACGTCGGTTAATATCATGAACGGGCTTACGGCAGCGGACATCGAATTGCTCGAGAAGGGTTAGCGCCAGGCAATGAATTCCGGACAGTCGACGATACCTGTGTGAGAAGATTTGGATCAAGGGCTCTGATATACGAGCTTTACCCGTTCAGAATTGCGTGCTTTGCTAATTTGGTCCGAGGTCAGTTTATCGCCTGCGCGTGATGCTTCGTACATCAAGTTGTAATTGTTTGCGACCGACTTGGGATCATTACGCAGATCCGGGAGACTAAGGAGATGGCCGAATTCATGTGCCAGCGTCTTCCCGAGAACTGGATCGCCAAGCGAGGTGACAATGCAGACACCCAGCGCCTCTGCGGCAAATCCTCCCAGATCTCTCTTCTCGAAACGGTTCACAAACAACGCCGCCACTGCGCCGATCGGCTTGATTTTCAAGGCCGTAATCATCTGAAAAAATCCGCTTACACTGACCTCCTCGACATTTCCGGGTGCCTCGGTTGCTGGGAAAAAGCTCTTGCGCAGCTGAAAGGTGATATCCGCCGGAGCCCAGATGGTGTTGGCTACATCGATCGCGCGCATAACGGTTTTGTCGTTTTGATTAGGAGGAATGTCGCGGGTTTCTTTGACGCGCTCATGTTGAATCTGAGTGCTTTTACCAACCGCGATCTTCTTTTCCACGACCTGGTAGCTCTCGATCTGAAGCGTGATCAAGTAGACATCGACTGGTATGGTGATGGTCTTCGCCAAGCATTCCCTCCATGGACAGGCGGATACTAAGGGATATGGCCGTTAGAGGGCAAGGGGATTTTCTTAAGAATGAAGAATAGCACTAAACCCGTGATCGTGAGCGGACAAGTGGCGGTGTCGCGATCCTATAGGAAAATAGAAGGAATAAAGGAATAAAAAAATAAACTTGGTCATCCGGACCGGGTCTGCTCGCCAAAGTCTGATTTTCGTTTCAAGCGATGGGCAAAATGATTCTTTAAGCTCGGTTAACAACAGCCGACCTGCTTGACACGTAGTTCGCGTTTGCCTTATGGTCGCCCGTAAGTCGAACCGAGAATTCACTTCTTTTTCGAATTTTATATCCTTAGAAATCTTCTTACCGTCACGGAGGGTGATTGCATATGAAGCGGCTCGAAATTACGCTGGCCTTCATGACTCTGTTTATGGGTTTTGGGTCGAACGCCAGCGCGCAGGATTTCTACAGCAACAAGACGCTGCGCATAGTCGTCGGATTTTCACCTGGCGGCGGAATGGATATCTACGCGCGCGCAATCGGACGGCATTTGGGAAAAAACATTCCTGGCAAGCCAACCATGATCGTTGAGAACATGCCGGGCGCCGGAAGCCTCATTGCGGCGAATTATCTCTACAATCAGGCAAAGCCCGACGGGCTCACGATTGGAAGTTGGATCGGCGGATTGGTCTTACAACAAGTGATCGGCGGACAAAAGGGGATCGAATTTGATGCGCGTAAGTTCGAGTGGATCGGAGCGCCCGCAGGAGACAGCTCGTCCTGTGCCGTCTCACAATCGAGCGGTATCTCCACCACCGATCAGTGGTTGGCAGCGAAGACGCCCGTGAAAATAGGCGCAATGGCACCGGGTTCTGTGACTTCCGACATACCCAAAATTCTGAAGGCGGCGCTACATCTGCCAATTCAAATTGTCGAAGGATACAAAGGAACGGCTGAGATACGTGTGGCTGCGGACTCCGGAGAAGTTGATGGGGGTTGCTGGGGATGGGAGACTATCAAAATAATGTGGAGGCAGGGACTAGACTCTGGCAGTACAAAAGTCCTCATACAAATGCTCCCCAAAAGACATCCGGACCTTCCGGATGTGCCGAACGCTCTCGAGCTCGCGAAGAACGATGATGCGCGTCAATTGATAAAGATAGGCATTGTCGATCCGGCAACAATGGTTCGTTCTTTAACCCTGCCACCCGGAACGCCTAAGGATCGAGTTAAGATACTCCGTGACGCGTTTATGGCG
This sequence comes from Binatia bacterium, assembly GCA_036378835.1. Classification (GTDB taxonomy): domain Bacteria; phylum Desulfobacterota; class Binatia; order UBA9968; family UBA9968; genus WHTF01. The sequence continues at coordinate 6,144 of DASUVS010000256.1, forward strand.
ACCATGAAAGACCCGCAATTTTTAGCCGAGGCAAAGACAGCCAAGCTCGACCTGAATCCGCTGCCGGGCGATGAAGTTGAAAAGATCGTGCACGGCTTCTTCAGCCTGCCGCCGAGTGTTGCGACAAAGCTGCGCGACATCGTCGTGTCCAAGAACTAACTCACGTAAAAGGAGAACGTAATTATGCAACCGATGTTCATCCAGCACGAACCGAAACGGGTGTACTCAAAGGCGTGCGTCTGCGGCAATTTTATTTTCCTTGCCGGCGAAGACTGCAAAGATCCCAAAAGCCAGGCCATCCGCGGGACCACGGTGCCCGAGCAATTCGATTACACGTATCAAAATATGAAGGAGACCTTGGAAAGCCTGGGCAGCTCGCTCGAAAACATCGTCAGCCTGACGACCTACGTCACCGATCCGCGCGCTCGCCAAGCGCACCAGCGTGCCCGCGCCAAATGGCTGCCGCAAAACCCGCCTAGCGCGCTCATCTGCGGCGTTCAACTGGCCGATCCGGAGATGCTGGTCGAGATTCAAGGCGTGGCGATCATCCCGGAAAAAAAATAGCCCACTCCCTTCGCCGATCATCGTTCTCTTAGCGACGACGATCGGCACACAAAACAAGTTGTCAGCGTTAGGATCGGAGGCGCGCATGGACGCGTTGCAGCAGCGCATTATAAACGAAATTTCACAAGACGAGCTCGTCGCGATGACGGTCGATCTGGTGAATTTTTATAGCCCCACCGGGGGCGAAGCGGCCATCGCCGACTACCTCGCCGGACGATTGAAGGAACTCGGCATGCGCGTGCAACTGCAGGAAGTCGAACCAGGGCGGAACAATGTGATTGGCCGCCTGCCCGGCAAAATAGGCAACCCGACTCTCCTGTTCAGCGGCCACTTCGATACCAGTACCACCGGGCGTGAAGCGGAGGCATGGGGCGGAGATTACAGCGCGGAAGACTTCGGCGGCGGGCAGATTCGCGCTGCGGTCACGAACGGCTGGATCAGCGGCGTCGGCGCTTCGAACATGAAGGGAGCGTTTGCCGCCTATTGGTCGGCCCTGCGGGCATTGCAACGCACAGGCGTGGAGCTGGTGGGCGACGTTCTGGTTACCGGTGTCGTCGGCGAAACGGAAAAAGCGCCGGTCGATCAGTATAAAGGTGGAGAGTTCCGCGGCGGCAAGGCGGGATCCCGCTATATGGTCACCCATGGGGTCACTGCTGACTACGCGATCATCGGCGAGCCCACCGGTATGCGCCTGCAGATCGGCGAGACCGGCTACTGCTTTGCGAAGATCACGGTCTATGGCAAGTCCCAGCACACATGGTGCAAGGAATTCGGCATCGATCCCATCGAAAAAATGATGCGAGTGATTGCAGCCCTCAAGGCTTGGGAGCCGATCTACCAGAGACGACATCCGCACGCGTTCATGGAGCCGCGCATAGGTATCGGCGCCATCCAAGGAGGATATCCGTACAAACCATCCAAGTGTCCTGCGCCTTTCTGCAACCTCTATGTCGATCTGCGCTTGGTTCCGGGTCAAAGCTTCATGGAAACCAAACGCGAGCTGGAAGCGGTCATCGCGGATCTAAAAGCCAACGACCCGGATCTCCGGGCCGAGGTTCACTTTTACTTAACGGGAAACGGGTACGAGCTCGAGCGCGACAGCGCAGTCGTCATCGCGATGGAACGAGCCCACCGCGAAGTGTATGGGGAGGCAATATCGTACGCAGCGCCTAGTCGATATGCTGTTTCCAGTGACGCCGGCCCGATGTTCGAGTATGGGATCAAGGGGTTGACCTATGGACCCGGTGGTGTCTCCGCGGCCGGTTCATTTACCGTGTACGATCCCAGCCAACAGCAAAGTGAAGTGCTTAGCGTAGAAAACCTTGTCAAAGCAGCGAGAGTGTATGCGCTCGCTGCACTCGACCTGTGCGGATCTAATTTGAACACGCAATGAACACATCGGCAGCGCGGGTCGGACGAGCCAGGTTGATATAGTTTCTGCCGTTTCATGCAGAACTAGGTCTTAGAACCTCGTTTCCG
>DASUVS010000257.1:0-2427 GCA_036378835.1 Binatia bacterium
GAAATCGCGATGCAGTTAAACAGTATGAAGGGCCGAACGGCTTCGAGATTCCCGGTGAAGTCGTCCCGGGAGGCCGCATCGTTGCGACCGACAAAAGTCCGCAGTCCGTTGATGCTTCAAGAGCTCGGGTTACTAATGAAAAGCTCAGCGATGTGATTAACGTCCGGGTTGGCGATGCAACCGCGCTTGAGTTTTCTGACCAAACTTTCGATTTTGTAGTCGCTGTCCAGGTGTACTCTTTTGTTGCGAACATCACTCGGGCCATCGAGGAAGCGGCGCGGGTGTTACGCAAAGGCGGCCGGCTGCTGGTGCTCGAATCGGACTGGGACATGTGCCTGTGGAAATCCAAAGATCTGCGTTTCACTCGCCGCATGATTTCAGCCCGTGCCGAGACTCAATTCGTCCACGCTCACCTGCCGCGCGATTTACACAAATATTTGCGCTTTTCGGGCTTGACGCTTGCCGATGTGCAAACATTCTCAATCGTCGAAACGCATTATGATCCTGAGTCGTATGGAGCCAGCGTGATCGGCATTACTCGCGATTCAGCGCTCAAGCATGGTATGCCGGCCGAAGCCGTCGCCGCCTGGGAACAAGATCTACGCTCACGTACGGCTGAAGGTGAATGGTTCTTTTGTTTGGATCGCTTTGTTTTCACGGCGATCAAGTAAGGCTCAATCATTCGCCGCGTGGATAGCACGCTGGGCGAAGTGGATAAGTCCGATTATTGAATCGACGAGGTTTGGCGATGACTAAGATAAGGCATATCGCCTACCGCGCTGATGACGTCGATGCGATGGCAAAGTTTTTTATCGATGCCTTCGGTTTGACGATGGTTCAGAAGCGGAAGGACAACTCCATCGATCTGAGTGACGGTTCAATTAACATATCGATTCTACCACTCGCCGCGAACAGGAGCCGTAGAGCCGGGCTCGACCATATCGGCTTTTCCGCCGAGGACAATTGGGAGCAGATGCGCAGGGTGGAGGCAGCCGGCGCGCGGAAAGAGCGGACGCGATCATCCTACGAAGAAAAGTTTAAAGGTCCCGAAGGGATCATCGTCGATGTCGGCCGCTGGCCAGGCGCGGCGCCAGCGGCCAAAGAGTAATGGGGAACGACTTCTCAGATCGGTGGCGCTGCAATGACTTCTCAGTCATTCGCGTTCCTACTGCCGGTTAGGCAAACGAACTTTCGCTGGAACCTAAGGAAGAAGTTCGTACGGCATTGCCGACGACATTGATGGCGTAGTCAAATTCCAGGGACCCTGCAAGCATGCCCTAGATATCACTAAAGAGCGGGGTTGGGGTAAGCGATAATGTCCTCTAATCGGTTTGATCTCTCGGGGCGGGTGGCGCTCGTTATCGGCGCATCTCGCGGGATCGGGCGCGCGATTGCTAAGGGCCTCGCTGAAGCGGGCGCAAGTGTCGCCCTCTGCAGTCGCAAGGAAACGGATCTTCTTAAGGTTGCAGAAGAGATTCGTGCCTTGGGCGCGGGTGCAGAGATTTTTGCCGCGGATGTTTCGCGCGTGGCGGAGATCCAGACACTGGTGCGCGATGTTCTCGGGCGCCTGGGACAGATAGATATACTCGCAAATGTCGCGGGCATAAACTGTCGCAAGCCGTCTACAGAGATTACCGAAGAAGATTGGGACAGCGTGCTCGCTCTCAATCTGAGAGCCTTGTTCTTCTCGTCACAGGCCGTCGGAAGATATTGGATCGAGACTCGCCGCTTTGCTCCTGATAATAAGCGAGGTAAAGGCAAGATCATCAATATCGGCAGTATCGCCGGCGAGATGGGTATTCGCCATGTGGCTCCGTATGCCGCGAGCAAACGGGGCGTGGTGGGAGTGACGAACACCCTGGCCGTCGAATGGGCGTGCGCAGGCATCTGCGTCAACTGTCTCGCCCCTGGATACATTGAAACCGACCTGACCAGAGCAAGGTTCGATGATCCCGCCTTCACGACTGCATTTCACAATCGGGTTCCGATGCGCCGGCGTGGTTTCCCAGCCGACGTTGTCGGTGCTGCTGTTTTTCTTGCAGCGCCTGCAAGTGATTACCTCACCGGGCAAACTATAGTCGTAGACGGCGGCTTTCTGATCGCGTAATCCTTACGTCACCCCCCGTAAGAAGTAACTTTTTTCTTACTGTCCGGTGATGCCGACGTAATGTAAAGGTTACCCGTCTCGATCTCTTTGCTCGTACCGCGCAACTCTGTGAACCAATTTCCCATGGAAAATCCAGTGCGTTCATCGAACCGCTTCCGGTTGAACTATGTTGGCGTACTCGTTGCTCTCCATTCCGTTACCGAATGCAAGGAGGACAAGGCCATGAGTAAAAAAATATTGGTGCCACTGGGGCGGAATGACCGGACCGAAGAGATGATTCCTTACATCGAGAAGGTCGCTCGACCGGGAATGAACGTCGT
>DASUVS010000258.1:0-12961 GCA_036378835.1 Binatia bacterium
AGTCCTATGCCGATCTGTTAAAGCCGGAGTGGAAGGATAATATCGGCATGGATAGCAAAGCCTACGAGTGGTTCGGCACCATGCTCAAATCCATGGGCGAGGAAAAGGGTTTAGCCTACATGCGTGAACTGGCCAAGCAAACGCAGTTGCGCGCCGGCCGCACGCTAATTGCGCAACTCGTGGCAGCTGGAGAGTTCAAAGGGGCGCTGACGGCATACTCGCAGACCTTCGAAGTGTTAAAGCCTAGCGGTGCTCCGGTGGACTGGGTTTACTTAAATCCGGTTTTTGCCAATATTCACCCGGCCGGTATTTCCGCAAAAGCACCGCATCCTAGTGCGGCGCGGCTGTTCATCGATTATGTCTTATCTAAACCGGGCCAAGAAATAGTGCGCAAAATGAACAGGATTCCCGATCGTACGGATACGCCGCCGGCACAAGCGCGCCTGATGGAAGGCATCAAGCCGGCTTTCGCACCGGTTGAAGTCCTGGATGATTTCTCGAGGTACGGCAAGATGTTCGACGGCATCTTCGCTGCCCGCTAACGCCTTGAGAAGGAACGTTTAAGATTCAACGTTTTACCGTTTCACTTCGGCGATAGGTCGTCGATGAAAGTTGTTGTCCGTTTTTTAACCAAAGAGTTTACATCCGGATCGGGAACCGTCCGCGCCCTGGGCGGCGTCGATTTCGAGGTGCGCGACCGCGAGTTTTTCGGGATCATCGGGCCCACCGGCTGTGGCAAAACCACGCTATTGCATATCATCGCGGGCCTCGAGAAACCGACAACCGGATCCGTTGAATTTGTCGGCGAGAAAAGAACCAAATCGACAGTCTCGATGGTTTTTCAGGAATCGGCTCTGATGCCGTGGCGGAGCGTCGAAGAGAACGTCCCGCTCGGAGCGGAGTTTCGCAATGAGCACCCCGCGATATTGAAACGGGTTAGCCAGTTCTTCCTGGAGGTAGTTCGTCTGCTGGACTTCGGCAAGGCTCGACCCTACGAGCTCTCCGGGGGAATGAAACAGAAAGTCGCCATCGCTCGGGCCCTCGCCAATGATCCTGAAGTGATTCTCATGGATGAGCCGTTCGCCTCACTCGATGCTCAGACCCGGCTGTTGATGCGGGAAGAGCTCCTGCGCATCTGGGAGCGCGACAAGAAAACCGTCATTCTCGTGACGCATAATCTCGACGAAGCGGTCATGCTCTGCGATCGTATCGCGGTCATGAGCTCGGCCCCCGGCTTGATCAAGAGCATCATCACCGTTGATGTGCCGCGGCCGCGCAACTTTCGCAGCATGAAGGATCCCGATTTCGCCAGATGCACGGAAAAGATCTGGGATCTCCTGCGCTATGATGTCGATCAAGCGATGCGGCAAAATTCTGTTTAATGCTTCTTCCTCGCATATCGGAATACAGCCCACCCATTCAAATCCGTATCCCTGATCCCCGCCTTAGACGCTAGACCAAAGAACGATTACAACGAATGATAAGAGTTCCGAGCAAGGAAACGATTTGTCGTTTAACCATATGGACTCTGGTGTACTTGATTCCCGCCTACCAGGCGATGCTGCCAATCGAAGACCCCGATATCTGGTGGCATTTAAGAACCGGCCAATGGATCGTTGCTCACGGCCATGTCCCGATCGAAGACCCGTTCTCGATGTTTGGCGCAGGCAAGCCGTGGATTGCCTATAGCTGGCTGTTCGAGGTCCTAGTTTACGGTCTATACCGAAATTTTGGTTTGACCGGGTTGGTTGCGTTTACCGTGACGATGTCCCTCGTTATCGGGTTGACGATCCATGTGCTCGTTCGCCGAGCTCGCTTGCCTTTTGTCGCTGAAGTCCTCTTGCTGGCAGTGATTTTTGCCAGCCTAAAGCCTCTGCTAAGTCCGCGCCCATGGCTCTTCACAATCTTATTCACTGGCATAGAGCTGCTGCTTATCTCCAGTCTGCGGCGCTCATGGAAGCTTCTTCCCGCCTTACTTTTGTCTCTGGTGTTTGTCCTCTGGGCCAATTTGCACATTCAGTTTGTCTATGGATTAGCTATCCCGGCGTTTCTGACCGTCGAATCGATGGTCCATCGATTCGCTAAATCCGGTCTGCCGCAAACCGATAGCAAGGCTCTGTCGGCGATGCATTCTTTGCTGCTTCTCGGTTCATGTTTGGCTGCAACGCTGGTCAATCCTTATCACTACCGTGTTTACCTGGCGATTCTGGAATATGCTATGCAGAGCGGAGCTTTCCAGAATATCTCTGAGCTCCATCCCATGTTCTTCCGTTCGCTAGCCGATTGGTTGGTGCTTTCTTTAACTCTAACCGGGGCGTTTGTACTCGGTTGGCAGAGACGCTGGAACGTTTTCTATTTGGCTTTGTTCGTGACGGCGGCTTGTTTTGCGTTTCGCGCGCGCCGCGATGTATGGTTCATGGCTTTGGTCGTGGCGGCTATCGTTGGCGAGTTCGCTCGTACGACAATGTCGAGTGAATATTTTGATTTCACCAAGGAAAGAATAGCGGCCGTTATTCTTAGTTTACTGCTCTCTTTGTACGGGCTGAGCCGTTTTCGTGCTGTTTCAGAAGATTCGTTGGCCAGAGCCGTCGAACTGCACTTTCCGGCCCAGGCAGTGAAGTTTATCAGAAGTAATCAGCTTGCAGGGCCAATTTACAATTCTCTCGATTGGGGAGGTTATCTGATTTGGAGTTTGCCCGAGTTTCCGGTTGCGATGGACGGCCGCACGAACTTACACGGTGATGAACGGACCGCCCGTTCACTGGCGACGTGGAATGGGAGTATCGCCTGGGACAAAGACCCTGAACTTTTGCGAGCCCGTTTGATCATAGCGCAAAAGGGCAAACCGCTGACCCATCTGATTCGCGACGATTCCCGTTATCGGTTGGTTTATGAAGACGACACGGCTGCGGTGTTTGTGGTTGATGGGAGTATGTTATAACTCATACGGCAAGATTAGGCGTGCCGACCAAGATTTTCCTTGTGCAGCATAGGCGTCAACCCCTTTGATGTACATCGAACAATCGCGGTTAATGATGAGGCGATATTTTTAGCAAGGGGGAGTTATGTCCAAGGTGTTCTCACAGCGAGTTATTTTACTTCTGGGATTTGTATCAATGGTTGCCGCCGGCGGTTGCGCTACTACGCGGTCGGCGCAGGATTTTTCATCTATCCTGGCCGATAAAGAAAGGCCGGACACCGAAAGGGCTTTGGATTCGACCCGCAAGCCAAACGAGGTGCTCGCGTTTTATGGCGTGAAAAGCGGCGATAAGGTTGCCGATATCTATTCCGCGCGCGGCTATTACACGGCAATCCTGTCTGGAGTGGTGGGGCCTCAGGGAACCGTCTATTCTGTGAATCCTGCCGCGCGGCCGGAACTGGCCGAACGGGTAAAGAGTCCAAAGTTTGCCAATGTCCGGCTGGTTGACGGGCCTTTGGAAAAACTCGCCTTGCCGCAAGACGGTTCCCTCGACTTCGTTTTGACACATTTGAATTATCACGACCTCTCCCCCGATGTGCGGACCGCGATGAACAAAAGGATTCTGGGGGCTCTGAAGCGGGGCGGTGTTTATGGTGTGGTCGATCACTCAGCGAAGGAAGGCAGCGGGAACGAGGCGGTTAAAACCCTTCATCGCATCGATAAACAGTTAGTCATCAAAGAAGTGACTGGTTCAGGGTTCAAGCTGGCAAAAGAAGGAACGATGCTTAGCCGGCCGGAAGATAAACGGGACTTCAACGTGAACAAAGAGCGAAATCTGAGCGACCGCTTCGTGCTGGCGTTCGAGAAACCGTAGAGCGAATACAAGATCGTTTGCGATTATCATTTAAACTAGCTGAGCTAAATCTAGCTGAGCCGCCGATCGAGACCGGGGCGGCGGCTCAGAACCTGACCCAAGTAAGTCGCAATTCGCCTCCACGCTAACAGCGCCGGGACTCTGCAGCGAATTAAGCCTATATCTCTGTGACTTGGCGAAGCTTCAGTTTTCGCTTCGCCTGCTCCAGCACATAGCGCCCTACCGCGAGATCCTCATCAGCGATCCCGTTGGATTGGAAAAGAATTCTCTTGGGCCTGGGTTGCGGCGCGCCGCTGCCGACAAGTGTTTCCAGGGGAACGATATCGTCCCAACGGGCGATGCCGGACTGACAAGCGTCGATCAAATCACCGCTGTCCGTTCTCGCGGCGGCCACATCGTCGACCACGATGAGATCCATTTGGCGAATCAAGTTGCCCGAAACTTCGTGTTTGACGGCTCCGTTTGCGCCGATCGATGCAACCAGCACCTCCCGTTTGAGATTTTTTCCATCGGCAACGGGAGTGGTCGAGTTGGTCGAGACCACTAGGATGTCCGACTCGCTTTCAACCTCTTCAACAGAGGATGCCTCGCGCCACTCGGCTTGGACGATTTGGCTCATCTGTTTAATGAATTGTTTGCGCCGCTTGGGAGTCCTTCCGAAGACCACGATCCGTTCGATCTGACACGCCTGTGCAACTGCTTCCACTTGAAAGGTGGCTTGCCGCCCTGGCCCGATGACCCCCAGGGTCCTAGCATCGGCCGGCGCGAGGTTTTTTGCGGCGACGCCGGTGGCGGCGCCAGTTCGCAGGCTGCTAAGGTAGCCCATATTGATGATGGCCTGAATCTGCCCGCTCTTGCCGTTATAGAGCGTGACCGTGTTCGCTTGCGCGATGTAGGCGCGCAGGCAAAACAGATCGTAACCCTGATGCCATGCAGCCATGATGTTGATTTGCTTCTCGTTCCCCTTGAGTCGTCGGCGCGGTAAACCGCGTACCTTGCCGGCGGCCCGATCTAAAAACATTTTCTCGAGAAGATCGACTGCCCGGGCGATGTTGATGAGCTTTTTGGTTTGTGGTTCACCGATGAGTAAAGCCATGTTCGTTGTCGTCCTCCATGCGTTCTATCAGGCTGCTTAAAGCCTCGTATCCCTTGGGAAAGGATGAATTATGAAAGCTGAAGATTAAATTTCGCTTTCAGATTTCCGCTTTCATCCTTGTAATTTGCGCGCTTTGCCTGTGAAATCTTTGAGCAGCCTGTACCCAGAGTTTGTCCCCGTTCTATAGCGCAGAGCGGATATGCCGGCAACAAACAATGGGCTATTTCTTATCACGTCATAGAGCAAGGACTAATGCTTGAGCCGGGTAGCAGGTGACTCGCATGCTTTCCCTTGACCCGTGAGCTGATTCATTTAACAATGTTTAGCATGAAACGCTGTCCCAATTGTTCAACCGAGTATGATGATAAAATCAGCTTCTGTACCAAGGACGGCAGAGCGCTGGTAACCGCCGACACGAGCCGTGCGCGGCTTTGCCCGCACTGCGCAAACAGCATTGAGGAAAATGCTGTAAAATGTCCTTACTGCAAGGCAGACTTCGGAACCACCGCGGAGAGACCTCAATGGCCCGGTCGGGATGAGATCGCGGGCCAATCCACTCGTAGCGCCGGCAAGCCTGCCAGCCGGAGTTTGACGAAACCGGTGATCGCGATACTGGCGGCGAGCTTGATGGTTGTCCTTGCGGTAGGTGCATTTTTCTTTGCCGGTTACCGGCAGAGAAACGACGCTCGCCAGTTGGAAGAGGCCAAACTCAAGCAGGTGCAAGAACGCGAGGAAAAAATCAAGACACTCGAAGGAGAACTGAGTCACCTTCGGCAGGAACTCGATAAAAGCAAAAGCCAGCTGACGTCGCTTACGGCAAAGCTCGAAGAGAACCAAAAGGAACTTTCGTCAACCCAGCAGCGATTAACCGCCGCGACACGGGAGACAGAGCGCGCAGCGGCAAAGCGCCCGACCGTAGCGCCAGCATCATCGGCGCGTTCGGTTAAAACGCCGCCCTCGCAAACGCCAGCGCCGCGCCGTTCTGCTGAGCCCGGGGTTTATGAGGTCATCCGTCCTACGACCGTGCGTGAAGAGCCCTCGACCACGGGCCGCAGGGTGACGGAGATCGATAAGGGTACGAAGATCACGGTGGTACGCACTGTAGGAAACTGGCTTGAAGTCCGATCCAAACAGGGCAGACCGCCAGGGTATGTTCGTTTGGATGATGCGGTACTCGTTACTCGAGCGAACTAGAACCAGCACGCTTCCATATCCTAATCTAAAGGGCCGGTCTCAGAAATTCTGTTTAGTGGCTAACCGCCGCTATTGATGCTAGTTGACTTATGCTCATGAGTGCTGCTTAAGATTTAGCAGGATGCAGCTTTGCGGATTTTTTTTCGCCTTATTCTTATTGATTCCGGATCAGGTTTGGAGCCAGGGAATTCGCGGCGCTCGGGGCGCTGGCCGCGGCTTCAGCGGTTTTGTTAACGCCGCATCCACCTCGCCCGTAAGACCGAGATTGGGCGCACTCGATGGTTCCCTGACGGGCCATCGGGATATTTTTGCGCGTTCGCGCAGCGGTGCCGCTCACTTCCGGCGTCGATCGTTTGGCCATTTCACCCTGCCGGGATCAATAGTTGTCCAACGTTTTTATCCGCCGTTTATCGATTATCAACGGTATCCGTATGTACCGTATTTGGACGGATATGGTTACTTCCCGTATTACCCTGGACCGTCCATCATCGAGATTCCGAACTCATCTGCTTCAATAGCGACTAACTCGATGGCGCCTGGTCTCCCTCCGGAGAATTTCGCCGCCGACCCATTATCGGAGCGACGTTTCGTAAGAACGCTTCCCGATCAACTGGCTCCTTTCGATCCCACGCCGCACGAGGTTGTGGACCGGATGCTTGCGCTTAGCGGAATAAAAGCTGGAGATGTTCTGTACGATCTCGGCTCTGGCGACGGTCGGATCCTCATCACCGCAGCAAAGAAATATCGAATCAAAGCAGTGGGGTTTGAAGTGGATACCGGATTGGTAAAACTGGCCCGTGAAAAGATCAGGCAGGAAAATCTAGAGCAACTCGCGGAAGCGCGCCATCAGGATTTCATGACGGCCGATTTATCCTCAGCCAGCATAGTGACATTGTATCTTTCCCATGATGGCAACCAAGCGCTCAAGCCTATGCTACTGCGCCAACTTCAGCCCGGCGCGCGGGTAGTTTCATACACCTTTGACATGGGCGACTGGCCGCCGAACATTACCGAGTCCTACCGTGATGGAGCGGGCAACGTGCACGCGTTGTATTATTGGGAAGTACCGCAATCTCAGGTCTATAGTGATAAGGCCCAGTAATCGGCCCTGACGTATTTACGGTTCGTCGGTATGTCGGGTCGGCATCGCAGCCGATCAAATAAAGACATCCGCACTTAGCTGCTTGCATTCACTTCCGGGTCCGGTTGCTCGACGGGCAGATCGGCGCGGTCGCCCCACTCTTTCCATGAGCCGATGTAGTTACGGATTTTAGGAAAGCCGATTAAGCGCAGCGCGATGTAACTATGCGCGGCCCGGTACCCTCCCTGGCAGTAGGAGATCACTTCTTTGTCCGTCGTGATGCCGGCACGGCTGTACATGGCTTTAAGCTCGGCGTCAGGTTTGAATTTGCCGCTGGCGTCCAGGTTATCGGTCCATTCGATATGAATCGCGCCGGGAATGGCTCCGCCCCGGGCCGCTCGAATTTGCCTGCCGACATATTCGGCGCGGCTCCGCGTGTCGAGGATCGAGATGTCTTTTTTGTCGAGCGATTGAAGAACATCATCTACGGTTGCTAGCACTTCGCGGCGCTCGCTTATTTTGAAACCGGCACCTTTGGGCGAAGTAACCTCCGTGGTCATCACAAATCCGGCCGCTTTCCACGCCTGCATGCCGCCATCTAGCATGCGCGCATTGGGATGGCCGAAGTAGTCTAAGAACCACAACGCCCGCGCGGCGCGCATACCCGAGTTATTCTCATACACGATCACTTCTTTGGTTTCGCTAACCCCGCGCAGTTCGAATACGTGATGGATCATGTGCATAAAAGCTCTCAGCGGCGCCTCATGGGTATCGACGAGACTGAGCCCAAACAAATCAAAATGGACCGCGCCAGGTAGGTGGCCTTGAGCAAAATCCTCGGCCGCTCGCACATCGATCAGACAGAGACTGTCAGAGCCCAATTTCTCCTTAAGCGCCTGGGCCGAAATCAAAAGCGTTTCTCGTGTGTATTGTTTTTCCATAGTGTCCCTATAGCATTAGTCGGAAAGAATCCGCAATTGTGAATCGAATATGAAAAACAAGAGAATTCTCAACCGATTAATCTTTCTAATTCTGCTCGGAGTTTTTAGCCTGTCTCCTTCGGCAAAAGGGCTGGGTCAAACTGAAAACAGCGCTTCTAGTTTCAGCTATCGACTCGCCTTACCCGGCAGAACTCTGTCATTTCCCGCCGACCACTATTCCCATCCTGACTTCAAAACCGAATGGTGGTACTACACCGGCCATCTTCAAGCGAAAAGCGGACAGCTCTTCGGTTATCAGGTGACATTCTTCCGATTCGGCGTGCGGGATCGTCAGACCAATATCAAAGAAAAGCCGCCGCTGTTTAGCGAATTGTACATGGCGCATTTCGCCCTTTCGAACATCTCCGACAGGAGTTTTCTGTTTCGGGAGCGTATCAACCGGGGCATTGACGACAGGGCTGGCGCCGCTATCGACCGCTTCTTTGTCTGGAACGAAGACTGGTCGGTCAAAGGCGAGGGAAACAACCATATAATTTCGGTGAATGACCGCGGCACGGAACTCCGGCTTAAGTTGAAGTCCCTCAAGCCACCGGTGCTGCATGGTCAGAATGGGTACAGCCAAAAAGGCGAAGGAGAAGGTCACGCATCTTATTATTATTCCTTGACACGAATGCAGGCAGAAGGAGAACTGATCATCGGCGGCAAACGGGAACAGGTTCACGGTTTGAGCTGGATGGATCACGAATTCGGCAGCAACCAACTCGGCGAGGATCAGCTCGGCTGGGATTGGTTCAGTATCCAACTCGAAAATCAAAGCGAGATCATGCTTTATCTCATGCGGCGGAAGGATGGATCCATCGATCGGTACTCACATGGAACGCTTGTTTATGCTGACGGAACAACCCGGCAGCTGGCCCTGAAGGACTATCGAATAGATGTCCTCGCGCGTTGGCAGAGTCCGAAGAGCGCTGCTGATTATCCTATAAAGTGGAAAGTGCTTGTTCCTGCCGAGCAAATCGAGTTAGAAATCTCTCCTCATTTTGCCGAGCAAGAACTGATCACGAATAGAAGCACGCGTGTTACTTACTGGGAGGGTGCGGTGCAAGTTAAAGGGATGCTCCGAAACAAACCCATTGCCGGATCGGGTTACGTCGAAATGACCGGATATGCAGGCAAGGTAAAGTTTTAAGCGTCGAAGGATTGTCTCGGCGGCCTGCCGAAGTCTCAACTCCAACTTCTTTTTTGTTTAATTGCGAAATTGCCCCTGCGTGCGCATCTCCGGGCATATGCATGATGACACTCTGCCGCTCTGTTACTGCACTCGGGAATTTTGCTCGCCGTCGGTCAGACACAGTTGCAACGAGCGTTTTTCCTGGCGTAAGGCAAGTTTTCCTTCACGTGCAAGCCAACCAATGGCCATACATACCAGCTGTTTCGGGGCGCCCACGCCTCGTTCTACCGCGCTGAGGCTTGATTCACCGCGCTTATGCAAAAAGTTCCATACCTTGCCGGCAGTGGCACCGATCTCTTCCGGTCTCCACGTCTCCATAACCTTCCTCCTGGTCGCTCTCTGAGACTGAGATCCATCATGAATGGATCATTTTAATGTTTCATTTATCGAAAGTTTGTCAAGTTCGTTTGGCCCCCGTGAAGCGCCATTTCGTGGGGTGGAGGGCAGCCATTTTGTTGACACAGTTCCGACTTGACGCCCTCGAAACATCCCATGTAATCTGCCGGAGAGTGAATGGCTGCGGAGATTTGTGAGTTGTCAGTTAAGGGGCAAAAGGAAATCATTCATGAGTAACGACAAAGTAAAGTCAGTGCCGGTCTCGACCGGGGCCGAGGCGTTCCTGGCGCAAGTGCGCGCGCTCCGGGCGGTCCGCTATCTCTTCGCCAACACCGGAACTGATCACGGTCCGATCATAGAAGCTTTGGCAAAAACCGCGACCGAAGATCCTAACGATCTTCAGCCCATCGTCGTCCCGCACGAATTGGCGGCGGTCTCCATGGCCCATGGTTATTACAACGTCACGCAGAAGCCGCAAATGGTTTTGGTGCATACGTTGCCCGGGACTGCTAATGCTCTGGGTGGAATCATCAATGCTCAGTCGGCAAACGTTCCGGTGTTGCTGGTGGCGGGCAGAACACCGATCACCGAAGGAGAGCTGCGCGGTGGCAAAAGCCAGAATATTCATTGGCGGCAGGAGTCGCGCGATCAAGGAAACATCGTGCGCGAGTTCGTCAAATGGGATTACGAGGTGAGAACCAATCAGAACCTCGCCGCCGTGGTATCGCGCGCTTTTAAGATTGCGATGAGCGAGCCGCGCGGTCCGGTCTATTTAACCTTGCCCCGGGAGTGGCTGTGCGAAGAGTTGGAGTCGACGGATTTGTCATCGGATTCTTTGACTGCGTCGACGAAGATGCAAGCTGAGTACGCGGCATTGGAACAGGCCGCGGAGCTTCTCATAAGGGCGGAACATCCGCTGATCGTGACAAAGTATCTTGGGCGCAATCCCGAAGCGGTGCCGCTACTCGTTGAGCTGGCTGAACTACTCGCCATTCCGGTCGTGCAACAAATGAGTTACCTCAATTTTCCCACCGATCATCCGCTCTACCTCGGAGTGCAAACGATTCAACATTCCAAAGAAGCCGATGTGCTTTTTTTCATCGATACCGATGTGCCGTGGGAACCGCCAAGCCGGCGTTTTATCCGATCCGATGTGAAAATCATCCATCTTGAGCGCGATCCGCTGTTCACCGGCATTCCCGGCTGGGGCTTCCCTGCCGACTGGCCGATAACGGGCTGCTCGGAAGTATCGTTGCCGACACTGACCTCGATCGTTAGATCGAAGCTCCAAAAGAGCAAGACGAAGCAAAATCGTTTCGAAGAACGCCGCAAAAGGATAGAAGCTGAGCATCATGCGATATGGCGTCAAGTCGAAGCCGATATGGATGCAGTGAAAAATGAAAAACCCATCAGTCCGTTGTGGGTGTCAAAGTGTATCGGTGACGTGGTTGACGAAAAGACGATCATCGTCAACGAAACCGTGACGTCGAAACTCGCCGATGTCATTCATTTGAACCGCCCAGGTTCTCAATTCGGCACGCCACTGGCGGGCCATCTCGGTTGGGGTCTGGGCGCGGCGATCGGTATAAAGTTGGGATCTCCTGAAGCAACCGTGATCGCAGCAGAAGGAGATGGCTCCTATATGTTCTGCGCGCCAACTGCATGTCATTTCACGGCACAGAAATATCGCATTCCATTTCTAACGGTGGTCTACAACAACCAAGCTTGGAATGCGAGCCTCAACGCCGCGCGGGGACTCTTTCCTGACGGTTTCGCCCAAAAAAGCGGCAACTTTCCAGGAACCGATTTGAGTCCCTCGCCAAAGTTCGAATTGACGGCGCAGGCTTGCGGCGCGTACGCCGAGCGTGTCGAAGAACCGGAAGCGATCCCGGACGCGCTAAAGCGAGCGTTGAAAGTCGTTAGGGAAGAAAAGCGACAGGCGATGCTCAACATAATTTGCAAAGATCCTTTAGCCTGAACTCCTTCTTTGTCTCAGTTCTAAGACACCCTTCGGATGGACGGCCGCTTAGAACTCACGCCTCATTGTAAAACCCCGGAAAGTATCGAATTCGGGTGTGCCAGTTTTAGCTCAGCCAAACTTGACCCCATGTTTCTAAACCAGCAATGTCCATGAAAGTGGATTTCCAGGCAGGTGGTTGCTTGTAGGAAAATCAGTACAAGCGATCTCCACTGGTGAGCGGCCATCCGCGATAATCTATTTAAAATTCAAGGTGTTGGAAGCCGTTTTCAGCCAACCGGCACGGCTCTTGCCTTAGTCTTGTGCATGGTTAGCGGAAACGATCACGAGACGAGGTCGAATGTCACGCAACCGAACGGAGGAGAGATCCTCCCGGTTGAAGAGATCTTCGACGAAAGTCCTCGTAGAAACGAGCCTTCATTGGGGACGATCCTTTTACTCATTTCCTCACTCTTGCAGGCGGGAAGTGCCCTGCCGGAATCTCCGCTAGATTTGAAGCCGCAAACGGCGGAAGCGGCAACGGTGGGTGATTCAACCGTTGCCGCAAAAAATAAGCGGCCTCAACAAAAAGGTACACGTCAAACAAAAAGCCAGGAGGCTTTGAAGAAAAAAATGCTACGCGGCCAAGCCTCTTGGTATGGGCCCGGTTTTCACGGAAAGAAAACCGCCAGTGGTGAAATCTTTGACCAGAGGCGGTTAACTGCGGCGCATAAAACGCTTCCGCTGGGCACAATAGCAAAGGTCACAAATTTGGAGAATGGAAATACTGTAGAAGTCGAGATCAATGATCGGGGACCCTATGTCGGCGAACGGGTCATCGATGTCTCGCGTGCGGCCGCTAAGGCACTGGGCTTCATCGACTCGGGAATAACATTGGTACGGATTGAGCCTTTGTATCAGGAATCTGGCACGGAAGAAGCGGGTTGATGTAGCAATGTCATTGGTTCGAAAGTGTCGTATGTGTTTGAGAGGAGAAACCTAATAGCAAAAGGAGAATATTATGCTTAGCTGGAGCATCACATTTTTAGTCATTGGTCTCATCGCTGGTCTTTTAGGACTGTCCGGGATTGCCGGCGCGGCAACTCAGATAGCCTGGGTTCTGTTCGTCGTATTTTTGGTTCTGTTCTTGGTGAGCTTAGTGATGGGGAGGCGTTCGCCGCCTGTCTGATGTCAGCGATACGAATAGCTAGTTGTCGAGGCCGGGTCGACGGCTACCGATTTAGTCGTCGACCCGCTTAATTCTCTGAAGTATTGATTCCCCTATAAGCGGGAATCTCCGTGTGTGCCGTCGTTATCAACTAACGACCCCG
>DASUVS010000259.1:0-4306 GCA_036378835.1 Binatia bacterium
GACGTCCCCGCCAACACAGTCCCCGACATGGAGAGAATCGCCAAATGCGAATCTGGCGGAACTCACTACAGGCAAGACGGAAGGCTCGTTAAGACCCTCAATAAGAATGAGACCATGGAGTTCGGGAACTTCCAGATCAATCAGCTGGCGAAGCCAAAAGTCGCTTCCATTGTCTACAACATCAATCTTCCGGAAGAAAACGATGTCTTTGCGTACCGGCTGTATGACACATCTAGTACGGGAGATTGTCACAGCTCGAAACATGTTGGTCTATATAAATAATGCAATTACAACCGAGTCGCGCATCGACGCCAGGCTGTTTGTCGTTGACATTTTGAGAGCTCATCGACTATTGAGGATGTCACGGAGGAGAAAGCGTTCGGATCGCCCTTTGTACGTTAAGTGTCACGGCATCGACTCGGCACGAGAGGAACCATGCCGGCCTCATTAAAAATCTATTTGCTTGTGTTAAGCGGTATTGTCGCTGCCGTCGTTGCAACGCACGCCCAGGCTCAGAGCGTCGCGCCTGCCGAGAAGGTTGTCGTCAGTTACCCCAGCAAATCCATCACCAACTTCCCTATTTTGGAGACCGCGCGGCAGCAAGGTTTCTTTCAAAGAGAAGGACTTCAAGTAAGCCTGGTTTATATCCGCGGCGGTTTGGATATCCAGACGTTGCTCACCAATGACGCCGATTTTGCGATGGGCAGCACCACCGCGGTGACCGCGTTCGTGGCGGGGGCGCCATTGCGCATCGTTTTGAGCTACAACGCTCACGTCGATCAGGGATTATACGCTCAGGCCAAATATCGCCGCATTGCCGACCTCAAAGGCCAGCCGATCGGTTCGCTCAATCCCGGCGGGCTGGTCGATACCATGGTGCGGCGCATCCTTATCAAAAATGGCGTGCAGCCGGAGCGCGATGTCAATCTCCTTGCGATGGGCGGCACGCCGGAACGGTTTGCGGCGCTGCGAGCCGGCGCCATCGCCGCGACGATGTTGAGCTCGCCGTTTAATTTCCTTGCCGACAAAGAAGGCTTTTCGAAGCTCGCTACGACCCGAGATTATGTCGATGTTCCGGGCACGGCTGTGGTCGTGAATGCCGAGAAGGTCAAGAAGCAGCCCAACACGGTAAAACGATTCATCCGCGCTTCGCTGCGCGCGATGAATTATATCCGGGATAACCGCGCCGATACCACGCAGCTCCTCGCCCGGGAATTCAGCATGGACCAAGAGACTGCGGCTTTGGCTTACAAGCAGCTCCTGGATTTGCTCAGCCCGGATGGGAGAAACCGGGTGAGCGGATATCAATTGCTCGTCGACTTTGCCCGTGCCGCGCAAAAAATGGACCGGCCGATGAACGCCGCGCAGCTCATCGACGAAACACTGCTCGATGAAGTCATGCGCGAAGGCGGAATTTCGAAGTGAAGACAAACGTAGTCTCAATCGTTTTCCAAGAGATTTCTTGATTGTGGCCGGACCTTGGATCTACCATCTGGGACCGTACTTCTTGAAATCGAAAATTCCAAGAATTCCTATTCCTTGAACGGTTGAACCTTGAACTTTTGAACAGCTGCGGTCTTCAAAGGCAGGAACCGTGACCGGGCTTCGCTGTTCCTTGACACCCGAATTGGCACAGTCTACGGTCAGCCAAATCATCCAGAACAGATTGGGAGGACTGCATGACACATCCCAAGGTCATCGATGCCGACGGGCACATCTATGAGAATCATGAAGAGATCGAGGAGTATTTCGAAGGCAAATATCGCGGCACGCGCCGGGCGCGCGCCTATTCCCTTTTCCCGTCTCTCGACGGTTGGCCGCGCGGTCTGGGCGCCGGACGTCCTGATAAAGTGCTCGAAACCCGGCCGCAAGATGTTGTCCAATTTGTCGAGAACATGGGGCTCGAAAGCACCGTACTCTATCCAACGGCGGCGCTCGCCATCGGTTTGGTGCAAGATCCGAATTGGGCGTGTTCGATATCGCGCGCGTATAACAACTGGTTTCACGCCCGCTACAGCAAGGCAGACTCACGATTGAAGGGCGTCGCTGTGCTCCCGGTTCAAGATCCGCACGGTGCGGTTCAAGAACTGCGCCATGCGGTGGAAAAGCTCGGTATGGTGGGCGCATTCTTACCGTCGGCAACAGTCATGAACAAAGCCTTCGGCCACCCGGATTTCAATCCGATCTTTGGCGCCGCCGAAGAACTCGGCGTGCCGCTGGGAATTCACGGCGCGCCGAGCCGCGGTTACGGCTTCGATTATTTCGAAGACCAGGGTCAAGTCCACGCCCTTGAACACCCTTTCCCATTGATGATTCAGTTCACCAGTATTATCTGTGAGGGCGTACTGGAAAAATTTCCGCGTCTGAAACTCGCCTTTCTCGAAGCGGGCTGCGGCTGGCTACCCTACATGATGGATCGTTTGGATTACGAATATGAAACCCGGGGCGGCCGCTCCTTCCCGAATATGAAGAAAAAACCCAGCGACTATGTGAGGGATTGCGCCGTGTATGTCACTTGCGAACCGGAAGAAACTTCTCTGGCCTACGTAAGTCAAGTAATCGGTGATGACCGGCTGATGTTTCCGTCGGATTATCCACACGAGCGCGTCTATGGAGAGTTCCTCAAAGACATCCCCGAATTGCTCGCCCGCCCCGAGTTAAGCGATTCGACCAAGCAGAAAATACTCTATGACAACGCCAAAGAATTCTACCGCATATAATGGAGAGTCAATGTCATTATTGATGCAAACGATAGCGCTGCTCATCTTTTGGAGCGTTGCGACCGCCGCCTTCGCTCAGGATGCCAAGCTGATCGAAGCCGCCAAGAAGGAAGGGCGGCTGGTGCTTTACGGCACCATGCAAACCGATATTCTTGAGTTGCTGCAGAAAGGTTTTCAAAAGAAAACCGGCATTGCCATCGATTATTGGCGCAGTTCGGCGACCAAAGTCACCGAGCGGGCGCTTAGCGAAGCGCGCGCCGGCAAAGCGCTCTTTGACCTCGTCATGTCCACCGAGGACACGACCCGAATCATGCTCAAGGAAGGTATCCTGGCGAAGTACGACTCGCCGTTGAGCAAAGACTTCCCCAGTGACGCGATAGATCCCGAGTTAGGCCCGCGCGCGCGCAACCATATCATCGGCATTGTCTACAACAAGAACATCATCAAACCCGGCGATGCGCCGAAGACAGTGGAAGATCTCGTCAAACCTCAATACCGCGGCAAACTGGTTATGGCCGACCCGACACTACACACGACCACGGCCCAATGGCTCGCCAACGTGCACAAACTGATCGGCAAAGAGAAGTCCGAAAAGTTCATTCGAGAGCTGGCCGCGATGAAGCCAACCTTGGTCGAATCCTTCAATCCCGCCGCAGACCGGATCACCTCGGGAGAGTTCCCCATCGGTATAACTTACGTTTATTACGTATATCTTAACGGCATCAAAGGAGCGCCCATCGATTACGCACGGACCGGTAAGTTTCTTGGCGATGCGAGCTACTTGACGTTGTTTCGCAAAGCGCCGCACCCCAACGCCGCCAAAGCTTTCATCGATTTCTTCCTCGACGAAGAGAGCATGAGCATCATGGCCAAAGCAGGCGAATTCGTAAACCGCAAGGGTATTTACCCGCCGGTTCCGGATGCAGACAAGATTCAGTTCGTCGAAATGGATGACTTAGGTGAAAAGGTGTACGCTGAGAAGCGAAAAGAATTTCACAAGCTTTTCCTTCAATAATAACCAAATTATAATTCAGCGATTTGTTTGGACACGATGATACGATCGTTAGAAGCGATCGCCGAGGGCGCACCGGGTATCTCGCCAAGCTGAATGACCTTCGATTACTCACTGGATTTCTCGACGATTGATTTCAGAAAGCAACCTGAACTCTACCGGATCGGTCGGGGCGAGCAGGGAGTACTTCTCGTCGAACCCTATAAGAGTGAAATCCTGCCTCATTGGAAATTCAAAACACCGCAAGTGGCGCGCAACTCAGCTAGTAAGATCTATAAGATGTTTCTCGACTATCAAGCAAAAGACGACTTTGTCGGGATGGACATGGCTCGCAAATTTCTGCAGATGGGTTACACGAGATCACGAAGATACGCCAATCATAAGTCGGGCCGTAAGTACGCCGCGAAAACTAAAGAACTACTGCCTCGAGAAGAAGATCACGAGAAAGCATTATCGGCGCAAATCTTTTATAAGAACTGGCAGAAGGCCAGAGCGGACAAAAAATATCTACGGTCGAGGAATCAGCACCTGAAGCTTTATGAAAATACAGGGAAGTTGAGGAAGTGAGAGATCA
>DASUVS010000260.1:0-4958 GCA_036378835.1 Binatia bacterium
GTCGCTCATCGGATTCTCGAGATTGAGAGGTGTTCTTAAAGCTCCCGATCCTACTACTGCTGCGATTATTTGTATGCGACACCGGCGCTTGCGGGGCCTGCCAATGGAATCACCTCCGTTCTGCTGAAGCCCGCTTCGTGACACCAGCCGAAGAAGTCGGCGGCCGTGAAGTCGAAGGCATCGCCGAACTCGATCACCATATTGAGCGACATCAGCAGCCCGAAGGCGTTTTCGCGTCGCGCATCATCGATCAGGTTCTCGATCACCACGAACGCGCCCCCTGCGGGCAAGGCATCGTAAGCTGCGCGGATAAGCTGCATTTTCTTTTCCAGATTCCAGTCGTGCAGAATCATGCCCATGGTAATCACATCCGCCTTTGGCAGCGGCTCCGCAAAAAAATCAAGACTTGTAGTCGATACTCGATCCGCAAGTCCCGCTGCCGAGATCTTGCGGTCGGCGATCCGGCTGGCGGCCGGAAGATCGGCCGAAATGCAGTGAAGGTGAGGATGCTTGTTGGCCACGAGCATGGATAACTGCCCGGTCGCGCCGCCGACGTCACAGAGGGTGTGATAGCCGGAGAAATCGAATTTATCGGCGAAAGCCTGAAAATTGGCCGCGGAAATTCCGCTCATCGCATCCATAAATTGCTCAAGCCGCTCCGGCTTGCTGTAGAGCTCGACGAACATGGGCGCGCCGGTGTGCTTGATCTCGTTTTGTGGTTTGCCGGTTCGCAGCCCTTCGCTGAGATCACCCCAGAATCGATAAAGGCGAGCATTGGCCATTTCCAGGAAGCCGCCCATGAACTGCGGGCTGCGCCGGTCGAGGAAAACCGCCGTTTCTTCGGTATTGCGATAGCGCGCTCCCGGCCCATCGCCGTCGCGCTCGAGAAAACGCAGCGCCACCAGAGTGTCGAAGAAGTCCGGGTTGGCTCTCGGGTGCAACTGAAGGGCAACCTGTAGCTCGCCGCCGGTCATCGAATTTGACCCAAGCTCTGTAAAAACTCCCAACTCGATGGCGGAAAGCAGGACCTTCGACGGCCAGAAACCCAAGCCGACCTCCATAATTCGGGCTGGAGAGAGATCTTCCATAACGGATGCTCCTTTCTGACTGATCACGGTCAGCAGCTTCGCGCCAGCGGTGATGTGGGGTCGAGATTAGACTGCCGTTGGGACGAGTGCTCAAGAAAGATCCCGTAACTTGTCTTTCTTGGCGATGCAAGTCCCTCGGCACTTACATGCCGGATTTCGTATCTCTGACGAGAACGGGGATGGAGCACTGTGTTACGCCGTAGAGCGGAACATTACAGTCGGTGATCCTTCCAGAGATGCTCATGGGCGGCGAGAAGCCAGGCTGGCCCGGTGCGTTCACGTGGGTGATGCACAATCTTGCCAGCGATTCCATGGGGCGGCATTTGTTTAGATTGCCGCCAATAGGGAGATCGGGAATCACCGGTATCAAGAAACAGTCCTCGGGATCTTTTGGCGGGTCAGTGAATGGAGCCTTGGCGGGACCGAAGGCTTTGACGATTTCCTGTAGAACAGGGGTGTCCTGCCCATTATTGATATTGATACAGCTGCCAATGCCAACGGGAGGGATCGTGCCGCAACTGGCTGATACCATATCTCTCATTGTGTTCACGTTCGCCGAGCCTTGGGTAAAGCTCGTGAACGCGGAATTGTCGCTGATACTCGGGGTTTGGCTCCATGAGGCGGTAAAGTCACCGACCGTACAGCCGACGATGGTAAACGGCAGTTCGGGTCTCTTCTGAAGGACCGCGGTTGCCGTCACATTCAGGTTGGCTGTGGTAGGAGCCGAGTATCCCATTAGGTTCAACAGCGGCGTCAAAAAGAGCGGTGAAGCGATCGAGCTTTGCGTATTAGCCGCATAAGGATTGCTGCCGGCCGCTTCCAATCCGACTCGCACCCCGTTAGCTGTGCCGTAGGATGCGGCGAGTTCGATCGAAGATCCGTCGTAAAAAACAGGAGTGATATTGGTGGAGCCCAGACTACTGGCTGGTTGCCCGGTATAATCATTGGTCGCATTGTAGGCGGCGACTCGCGACTCTACTTCTGCTTGGCCCGATATCAAGCCCGACACGGCGGCTAGGGCAGCCGCATCCACTGCGGGTTGTGCCTGACTTCTAACATAGCTCAGCATCCCTGTATCCAATCCCATGCCGACCATGATGAGCAGCAAGGTTATCGTCAGCGTGACAAAAACCAAAACCGAGCCCCGGTTGTTCAAGCGAGTCATCGTAGCTCCTTCGTAAAGTGTCGCCATCAACTGCAGGAACCAGTATTCGTAAGCGCCTGGGAGTCGTAGCGCATCGCGGTGCTTCGGGTTATCGGCAGCGAAGTGTCTGTGACGGCACCGGGGAGCATCAGATTCAGCAGGCGATACCAAAACAGACTGTAACTGCCGCTAACCGTGACGACTACTCTTCGCATGCAAGTTGAAGTGCCGCTGCCATTTAAAGTTGCCGACACACTGGCGGTCACGAACTTCCCGCCCGGAAGACGCTTTGTGGCTTCATTCTCGACCGTTCCGGCAACGAATGGGTTCATCGAGGCGCCGATCCGCGCGGCTTCGCGGGTAGCATTCTGAACCATCTGGGCAGTGAAGAACGCAACGCCAAAGTCCGCCGGAATATATAAGGTCGCAAGCACCAGAGGCACGATCAAGGTCAGTTCGATGATACTTTGACCGTTGGAGTGGCGCCTGCCTGCTCTTGCAAGATTGTTCGGGACACAAGCATCTTCAGCAGGTAAATCCATATTCATACCTCATCGTAGTTGTCCGGCTGATGAAAACGCTGTCGGGAGCAGAAAGACCGAGGAGCCGTAATAACTGATAGAAATAAAAGTTGTACTCGCCGGCTACCGTAACCGTGACCACCTGCATATTCAGCGCGCCGTCGCATGCCGGCGGAACCACGTCGGCAGTGACATTCTTCAATACCGCGCTATCCATTCTATTCATGACCTGGGTTTGTATGTTGCCGGCGTCGAAGGGGTTCGTGGCGGCCGCCAGACGGGCTCCTTCGCGGGAGGCATTCTGCGCCAATTGGCCACTATAAAAAGCCAGGCCGAAATCCACAGGTATCCAAATGATCGCAAGAAACAGAACGAACATGAGGGTAAACTCCACCAGAGCTTGCCCGCTTGCCTTACGAGCTAGATTCTTTCGCGCTGCGCGCTTAAAAGCGGAGAGTGAACAGATGAACTTCTGGAAGACGATGCTACTAAAACGCGCCCTTAGTCTATGGCCCGGCTGCCGCTGCGGTCGTTTCGGGATATGAGCAGAGATCAGACCGGTGATTTTCTTCCCGGCGGCTTTATGAATCGCAGCCACGACCAAATCCGCTAGTACATACGCAAGAGCACCGACAGCCACAAGGACGAACGCTGCTGCAATGATCAAATCCCATAGCAAAATTGCCATGTGAGTATCTCCCGCGTCTGAATCAACAACCGTTCAGAAGCGCCGGTTAGATATCACAACGACTTTGCTTTTCAAGGGTTGAGTTTTGCGCCGTAAGCCGCAGAGCCGCCGGCGTATGAGTAAGCGGTGGGGCTTGTTGAATAGGGTCGATTCATCTCTGGACATGCAGCGATCTTCGGCGAGGAAGATCTCGCAAGTTGGCGGGCAAAGAGGCTATTCTTTATGACGATCGAAACTGGCGAGCGTCTTGTTCGTGTTCATCTCTCCCGCGTCGCATCTTATACTTCCTGTAAGAGGGGATGCAGTCAGGAGGCAGGACGAGGAAACGCTGTCGGGAATAAAAGAAAAGCTCCCGGCTATCTTTTTATCCCGTTTCCGGTGGCGTAAACCATCAACGCAACGGTCGCTTTGCGGCGGACCGCTTCATTCTCTGATTCCATTGGAATCGTGCCCCATGAACCGAAAGCAAGGTCTTCAAGAGAAGCGGGGTGGCGATCAGAGAGTAAATCCTCGTGGGCGGGTGCTAAGCTTGTCATCGTGATGTCGCTGGCCGACCGAGCCGACTGTTGTTCCACTAAGCCGGTATTCACCCTCCAGAGTGAAAGCACGATTAGCGCAAAGGCCAGAAAAAGAGATAAAGGATAAGCCAAACTGCCGGACGGATCGGGGGCGAGAGCTGCCATAAATATCTCCTTGTCACTTATGGGAGGAGTTGTGGGCTCTAATCTCTTGCTATCACCAAACCATGGAAACACAACCCGTTTAGACGGGGTTTGTAAAATAAAGTTGACATAGTTCCTGGTCTTTTAGAGTCTTCGGTATAAGCCGTTATGCCGTCCTCGGTTGTTCCGCGAGAAGTTATCCTCGGGCCTCGTAAAACTGCGCCGAATCGCTTTCGGTTTGATGTTTACACATGCAGTGCGCCGGCGGAAGCTTCGGTCACATTGTCAATTTGGTTACTGTCGGTTTGTTCGTATAAACTTGACGCAAACGGCAACGTGTGTCTGTCCAATATTAGACGAGTATAAAGGATCGTGGTGAGGCCGGGTTACCCCGTATGTTATCGTTGTACCTTTTTTCTTAGCATACCCGAAATCTTTGATATGATCCCGCGCTGTGGGCTGGGCCGGCTGTGTCATTTCTATCTCCGAGCATTGTCCGCCAAGAGTCGTCGAGTCCGCTAAGATCTAATTTACTGCAAACCTATAGTAGCCGCGGGTTCGGCGCCTGTTTGGGATACTCAAATAAGACCATCTGCACCGACAACGTATTCTGACACTGATGCCGCGCAACGATCAAACACTCGTCTGTGCGATAAACGCATCCTTCATGTGGTGCGTGAATCGATATGAGATGCCGAAAGGCGTTGAGCGCGGCAAAAATTCAATCCTCTACCCATGTTTGCCTCTCAGAGGCAATCGACCTCGTGGCTCTACGGCCGATCTGTGATAACAATAATTCGATGCGGGATCGCGTCGCACCGAATGTCTATACCGAAGGGCTCACCCACACGTGAG
>DASUVS010000261.1:0-11917 GCA_036378835.1 Binatia bacterium
GTGATTGTTACCTGGAGAGGTTTAGGGCAGAGGCTCGAGAACGAGTCCGTGGACTTTGTTTATGTCAAACGCGTGCTGCCCCGGTTTGACATCGGTGCAGCGCATTTTTTCGATCACCATGGTGCGGCCCAACTTACCATCACTCCAAACGATCTCCAGGATAATAGCGCCGGCAACGAGGTATTCCTCTATTCCATGCAGAGTCCGTTCGCCAGTTCGAGGCACGCCGTAGGAGGTGAGAATGTTGGTTGTTTGCATCGATGTTCGCAATAACTTGATCAGCAAGCGGGTCTGATCCTGGATGCGGGCCGCGGTGTCACGCAGCAGGACAAAGGGCCCAGCCGGATCCAGCACCAGCCGTTTTGCTCCCAAGCGGTTGACGAAGCCGGCAAGATCGCCGATCGCTTTATGAATATCGATCTGCCGCTCTTTTCCCGTGCCGGGCGAGGAGCTCAGATAAGTTCCGGCGTTGAGTATCGCCAGATCCTTCGCTTCGATGTATTTCTCCAAATCCCATCCCAGTGAGGCGGCCTGTTCTATGATATCGGTTGGACCTTCATCAGCCGCGACGTAGATGCCCTTTTCTCCACGCCTCAAGCCTTCCACCAGGAACTGCAGCGCAAAAATCGTTTTCCCGGTTCCAGGCTCGCCGGTAACGAGAACAGAACGGCCCTTGGGAAAACCACCTTCAAGAAGTTGATCCAATCCTGGGATGCCGGTTGTCACTCGTTCGGTGTTTATCATGTTGTCCTTCTAGTGAATAAATCTATCGGGTAGAGCGAGTTTTGCGCGCCGCTTATCGCGATCTCCAGCGTCTCTTCCACTGGCCGCGGCTGCGCCACCTGCCAGAGTCATTGGCGGCCGTCTGCGCGCCTTCGGCGCTGTTGCCGTCAAGCCGTTCCTGCATCTTCCACGTGTGATCCAACCGCGCTTCTGACTCCCACTTATCGCCAAGAACGAACTCCTGAGGCGAAGCCTCACTGGAACTTTTTAGCTGCGCCAGCTGAACTTCCAATTCGTCAATTTTCGCGCGAAGTCCGTGCTCGAGAACTTTCTGCGCTGCTTGACCTTCTTGCAACGCCCAATCTCTCTGGCTTAGCTCCGCCTGTAAAAAGGCCAATTGAGCTTGAAACTCGGTGCGCATCTTTGCGCTTTCAGTTTCGGCCGAGTCTTGGATACGCTTACTGCTCGATTTGAGTTCGCTAACTTCGCCTTGAAGAAGCTCCATCTCCGACTTCACGCGCATCAGTTCTTCATTGCGGCTGGCAAGGAGAAGATGCTTTTCTTCCGCATCCTGGCGCAGGGTCCCGATCTCGCGCCCTGCCGATGTTTCTGCTGTCTCTGAATGGTGGCTGTTTGCGCGCAACCCGGCCTCCCGGCCATGGCTGGGCTCATGACCGGCGCAAAATCCGGTTGCGAGCTTTACTGGCTGGCGATGATTAATCTCTTGTGAAAGGCGAACATTTTCTGCTTTGAGATCTTCAATCTGGACGGCTCGGGTTTCACTGAGCAACTGCATCTCCGCCAAGCGATGTTGCAGGTCCGCCGCGCACGCCTGGCAATTGTGAAGTTCCAACTGCTTGTCGACGAGCTGCCTCTCCAAAGACTGAATCTCGGCGCGAACACCGGCGCGGATTTGCTCCGCCTGAGCAGATAACAAACGTTCCGTTTGCTTCTGCAGCATCTCGAGCCGAGTCTTCTGTTCCACAATCTCATTGATCTCCGCTTTGGCTTGCTGAGATTTGATTTCGTTTTGACCAATCAAGGTTTGTTTTTCATTCAAATCGGCGCTCAGTTGTTCGATGGTAGAGTTCAACCGTTCTTCCAAGGCTTCGAACGCAGCCTGGCGTTCGCGCAAGAGCAATTCCTTAGCTCCGATTGCTTGTTGCAGGGCGGCCACTTCATCGATCTCGCAATCATCGCGGTTATGCATAGTTTTCTCCAAAGCTGCCAATTCCATTCGCCGTGTCATTGCCGGATCGAACCAGCGATTAGGCGGACGAATTTTGACTTCAAATGTTTTGCCCAAGAGGGCTGCGGATCCTCAGGTAATCGAGGACGTGATGCGTTGCTCAAAGAAAAATCCCCGGGGGAGCAATCTCCGGTAATCTCTTTGAAGTGCAGCAGCTCTTCGTTTCGAGCGGGCGAACACGCGCGCATGTGCCAAAAACATGCCAGGATCAAAAACAAAAACGATTAATATTCAGTAGGTTACAAACAGGTGTGGGGCCGGATCGTGTGAAATCGTGCACAAAGGAGCTATTCCTGGACAAAATCGATTAATTTTGGACAAAAACCTTTGACGATCTAAAGGGAAGCTTCGATGACGCCGAGGGCGCGATTTTCCTAATCAGCGGTTTGAAATGGGTTTTTGCGGCAGCTAGAATCCGCAGCATGTCACGTTACTTTCGCGCCAACATTGAATCGATGGAGGGCTATGTTCCTGGGGAGCAACCCGGTGATGAAAAACTTGTGAAGCTCAACACGAACGAGAATCCGTACCCGCCGTCGCCGCAGGTGCTCGCCGCGTTAAGTGAAGCGACGAACCAATCGCTGAGGCTTTATCCGGAACCGCTCAGCGACCGGTTACGCAACATTGCCGCGCATGTGTACGGTACCGGCCTGGAGAACATTCTAGCGGGGAATGGCTCCGATGAGATCCTGTCAATAGTGTTGCGCTGTTTCGTCGGTCGTGGTGATCGGGTCGCATTCCCGGTGCCGACCTATTCGCTTTATGAGACGCTGGTGAAGATTCAAGACGGCGAGCCGGTGTGCCTTGATTATCCCGCCGATTTTTCAATCCCGCCTGAGTTACACTCGGCAAACGCCGCCGTCACTTTTTTATGCAATCCCAACTCCCCATCCGGAACACTTGTACGTGTGACGGAAATCGAGAAGCTCGCTCGGGCTGTCGCCGGAGTTCTCGTGGTAGACGAGGCTTACATCGATTTTGCTGACGACCCCGATTCATCGGCTATCCCTTTGGTTAAAAGTATTCCCAATCTGATCGTGCTGCGCACTTTTTCAAAATCCTTTTCTCTCGCTGGTCTGCGTATCGGCCTCGCTTTTGCCCCCGCCGAATTGATCGCCGGTATGATGAAGGTAAAAGACAGTTACAACGTAAACCGGTTGAGCTTGGTTGCCGCCACCGCTGCTTTACAGGATCTCCCGTGGATGCAGCGTAACGTTGGCCGCATCCAGCGCACCCGCCGGGAATTGGTCGAGAGACTGGGCAAATTGGGGTTTTACGTCTATCCGTCGCATGCCAACTTTGTAATGGCGCAAAAAAAAGCGCAGGAGCAAAAAGCGCTTTATGAGGCGCTACGAAAAAGGAAGATTTATGTGCGCTACTTTGATACACCCGAACTGCGAGACAGCTTGCGCATCACGGTCGGCACGCCCGAAGATGTCGACAGATTGTTGCAGGAGATCGCATCAATTGAGAAGGCGTCGCTTTTCCCGTCCCAAACCGCAGGAGGCAAATCATGAGCGGATTTAAAATTAGCGAGCTCGACCACATCGTGCTGAATGTCGGCGATATCGAGCGCTCATTGCAGTTCTATACCGAGGTGATGGGCTTGAAAGTGGAACGGCTCGACGAATTCCGAACCGGCAAGGCCGGCTTTCCGTCGGTGCGGATCAATGCCGATACCATCATCGATTTGTTTCCAGTCCAAAAAACCCGGACAAAGGAAAGTGACGGGGAAAAAAAAGCGGGCAATTTAAATCACTTCTGCATGGTCACCGGCAAGGAGGATTTCGCCGGAATCGTCGACTACTTGAAAGAAAATAGAATCATCATCAGAGAAGGACCGATCTCGCGCTGGGGCGCCCGGGGCAGAGCGACATCCGTCTACTTCCTCGATCCGGACGGCAATGAAATAGAAATTCGTTGTTATTGATAAGGATCAAAGTTGTCTGTTGTGCGGGTTGGTTTGCTCCAGCTTTATTTTGACGATACGCCTTCCCTCCATATCGACGATGGTGAGCTTGTAGCCGTTTTCCTCGACCCATTCACCGCCGCGCGGAATGCGCTTTAGCTTAGCAAGCAGGAAACCCGCAAGCGTATGGTAATCGGGTGACTCCTCGAACGGCAAATCGAAGTCGGCTTTTAAATCTTTCAACAGCGCCGAGCCCTGGATCACCATCGAACCGTCAGGCAATCGGTCCACCGGGCCGCGTTCTTCGCGATCATATTCGTCGCGGATTTCGCCGACGATCTCCTCCAGCAAGTCTTCGAGCGTCGCCAATCCCTCGACCTCGCCGAATTCGTTGACCACCATCGCAATCGCAAGTCGCCGTCGTTGCAGTTGCTGGAGCAGCTCACTAATCGGCAGAGTGCTGGGGACGAAAAATGCCGGGTGCAGATGATCTTTTATCCGAAACTCGGTTTTTTGTTGCAGAGTCTTAAAGAAATCTTTGTTATAAAGAACCCCGATCACATGATCCAGCTCGCCGTCGTAGATGGGGATGCGCGAGAAGCCGCTTTCGATGAAACTCGCCGCGGCTTCGCTGGGAGTGGAGTGAATCTCGAGAGCATGAATTTCGGTGCGCGGCACCATGACGGCTTTCACCGGGGTATCGGCCAGTTCAAAGACGCCGTGGATCAGCTCTTTTTCGGTTTCATTGAATATACCTTTAGCCGCTCCTTCGCGAATCAGGGATTTGACCTCCTCAACACTGATGAAACTCGCGCCTTCGACGTCGGAGCCCCCGAACAACCGAAGCACCGCGTTGCTGGAGCCGGTCAGGATTCGCACAAGCAATGAGCTAACGCGCGACAAAAGGTCGATCGGCCGGGCAGCCATGCATGCGATCTGCTCAGAAAAGCGAAGCGCGAGCGATTTGGGCACCAACTCGCCGAATACCAATGAAAGATAGGAGATTGGAATAACCACCACGGCAATCGCGATCACGTCGGCCCACGGCGCCAGGGCGGGAATCGCCGATGCTTCGATAGCCGGTTTAACAAAGGAAATTGCGGCAGCCCCGCCCAGGGCGGACGCAAGCGAGCTGACAATCGTAACCCCGATTTGTACCGTAGCCAAAAATCGGTCCGGATCTTTTTTGAGGCGGCCGATTATTAAAGCGCGTTTGACACCCTTTTCGATCATGGTGTCAACCCGGCTTTTACGAATCGCAATCATGGCGATTTCCGAAGCAGCGAAGAAACCGTTGGCCAGAATTAAAAGAAAAATGACGGCTGCTTCAAAAAAAAAGTTTTCGACGATCATCAATATCTCTCCTCCGTGTCTTCAGCTCGGAGACAACGGAAAACACGGTTTTGCCGTGAGTATCACCAGGAGGCAACGTTCTGGAAAGGATAGGTCAGGTGCGGAGGGCGCATATCTGCTAGATTCGAATGTAAGCATCCGCTCTCGAAAACGCAAGCACTTGTTATATATAGCCAAAGTCGAGCAAAAGACTCGACACGGGTCAAAACAGACGGCGGTTGGACGCAAGCACACAAGCCCCCGCAGAGGCTCAGGGGATGATCGTTCAATCCAAGAAGGCTAGGAACAAGATCCTGTGGTAAAACAGCCTGAAAAAATTGCGGTGCAAGGCACCGTGCACAAAATCACCTACCATCATCCTGACACTCACTATACGGTTTTGCGGCTGGATGTTGAAAATGCGCCCGGCGTCACGGTGGTTGGCGGTGTCTATCCCGTTTCGGAAGGCGAGGAGATCAAGGTCTTCGGTTTCTGGAAGACGCACTCACGGTATGGCCAGCAATTTCAAGCCGATCATTGGGAAAAGGTTGATCCCGCAACTTTGGAAGGCATCGAAAAATACCTTGGCTCGGGCATGATCAAAGGCATCGGGCCGACCTACGCGCGCCGTTTGGTGCAGGCTTTCGGATTGGAAACTCTGAAAATCCTCTCTCAGCAGCCGCATCGTGTCCTCGAAGTCGAAGGGATCGGCGCGTCGCGTGCCCGCGGGATCATGCAGGCCTGGGAAGCGCAGCGCGGAATGCAAGATATCATGGTCTTCTTGCAAGGACATGGCATCGGCGCGGCCTTGGCGCTCAAAATCTACCGGTTCTACGGGCTGGACACAATTCGACGGGTCAAGGAGAACCCCTATGCGCTGGCGCGCGATATCTATGGCGTCGGTTTTGTCCTGGCCGACCGCATCGCCGCGAGACTTGGCATCAGCGGTGATTTCCCCCTTCGTGTGCAGGCGGGCGTGCTACATGTCCTCAAAGAGTTTGTCGATCAAGGGCATTGCTTCGTGCTTTTCTCGGCTCTTACCAGGAATGCCGCGGCGCTGCTGCGGGTCGGCGAAGGTGTCATCGAGAATGCAGCGGAACAGCTGGCTGCGACTGGCGACGTGATCCTTGAACAGACAACCAGCGAGGAGCGGGCGCATGTCTATCTCTCCGAGCTTTATCGTGCCGAGCAGCGAGTCGCTCAAGCGCTGCACCGTCTATTGTCGAGCCCTTCTGTTACCCTGGGCGGTGGCAAATCCGGCGGATCAACAGCCCAACCACGCGAGTTGATCGGATTGGCCGATCTGCAGCTGATAGATCAATCCTTTGCTGTCCTCGAGGAGGAACAACAGGAGGCGGTGCGCCAGGCGTTGCGGCAAAAGGTTCTGGTCATCACCGGAGGACCGGGAACCGGCAAAACCACTTTGCTCAACTCATTATTGGCGCTCTTGCGTCGCGCGAAATTTTCATTCGTTCTTGCCGCGCCAACCGGACGTGCGGCCAAACGCATGGCTGAAAGCGCCGGCGAAGAAGCCCTGACGATTCACCGGTTGCTCGAATACAATCCACATGAAGGCGGCTTTCAAAGGAGCGAAGATCGACCGCTGGACGCTGACGTGGTGATCATCGACGAAGCCTCGATGGTCGATCTGGCGCTGATGGATAATCTGCTCAGCGCCATCGATCGCCATAGTCATCTGGTTCTCATCGGCGATGTCGATCAGCTTCCATCGGTGGGACCGGGCAGCGTGCTGCGCGATTTGATCGATTCCAGAATGATACCCGTTGTCATGTTGCGGCGCATCTTCCGGCAAGATCGCCATAGCCTGATCGTTGCCAACGCTCATCGTATTCTCCAGGGACAGTCGTTAGTAACGCCGAGCGATAGCTCGGAGCGCGACTTCATTCTTCTAGCGCGGGAATCCGAAGAAGAAATTCTCCAATCAGTCAAGGATCTCGTCAAAGAGGAGTTGCCGCGAACTCTGAACCTCGCAGCTGACGAGGTCGCGCATGCCATCCAACTCTTGACGCCGATGCATAGGGGCATGCTCGGGACGATCCAACTCAACCGAGAGATGCAGAGCTTACTCAACCCAGTCGGCGATTCGCTGCAGCGCGGCGAGAGCTTACTCCGAGCCAACGACAAGGTCATGCAGTTGCGCAACAACTATGACAAAGGTATTTACAACGGCGACCTGGGCCGGATCACGGGCATCGATCGCCAGGAGGGAAAGGTTCAGGTCGATTTCTACGACAAGGTAGTCGAGTATAACGATGATGAGCTGGACGAAATAAGCCTGGCTTATGCCACATCGATTCATAAGAGCCAGGGCAGTGAATACCCCGTGGTGGTCATCCCGCTGCACATGTCCCACTATATGATGCTGCATCGAAGTATTCTTTACACTGCGGTCACGCGAGGCAAGAAAAGAGTGGTATTAGTCGGCAGCCGGCGCGCTCTGGCCATGGCGATTCGAAATGTTCGGTTGGAACGGCGCTATACGGGGTTAAAAGAAAAGCTGGCGAAGCTATAACGCACAGGTGGCCGGGAAGGCCGTCGCTAAGTACCGGCGCGACTTGAATCCGAGTGGAAACTGCAACGCGCTAATTAAAAAGACGCCCCAGCCTGTTGTCCGAATGCGATATGCCCAATCGTTTCAGGCACGCCCACAAGGTCGCTTGGTTGCTGCTGATGACCGGTTTGTCGATTTCCCGCTCAATCTCGGCGACCGCTTCGATCATCCGCGTGTTTGTACAACTTAGGAAGTAACCGTCGGCATCCGCCCGGGTATTTTCCATTACGATCTGCTTCCATTCCTCCGGAGTCACCGCCGAGTAGCCGTGACTTTCAAGTCCGAGACCTAGCTCGTGGACGACTGTGTAGCCGGCTTCCTTGAGATAGTGGACTTCGTGTTCGTTGGTCGCTTGCACGTAGGGACTGATGAGCACCAGTGTTTTAATGGCAAAGTGGTTGAAGGCCCGGGTGATTGCTTGCGCTGTAGTGAGGGTGGGACAGCCGCTGGATTGTTCGATGATTTCAACGATCGCGGCTTCGTGCGCTAATCCATTCTCCATCGAGTTTGCGGTGCAGTGAAAAACAATCATCCCCGGATTGATATCGGAAAGAGCTTCGGAGGCTTCGATCAGGGAACGCCGCAACTCATCCAACGGCTTGCGATATTTACCGGTCATGCGCAGCCGGGTGACATGAATGTCGACGCCCGGCGGCGCATAACGGTTAAACTGCGGCTCGGTTAATCGATTGCTCGAAGGAATGATCAAACCAATGCGCGCCTGAGCCTTCATAGCGCCGGTGTGCCCAGGCTGTAGAACCGGCGGGCGTTTTCATGCAGGACCGCCTTCTTGTCCGCCTCTGTCATCTCCTTATTTTCCAGCATTTCGGTAATCTCATGTTTGCAGAATTCATTGTTCACTTCGTGCGGATAGTCACTAGAAAAAACGAACGGCTTATTTCCTACCCGCTCGATCGCATAGGCGATATCGGGCTCTTCGCCTTCGCAGCCGATAAAAATCCGGCCTTCGTCGATGTGTCGCGAGATATATTCACGGACTTTTTCTTTGGGGCGTAGATTGAGAAAACGTTTGCGGGGATCATGCTGGATGTGTGTCTCCCACGAGCGATCGAAGCGTTCCAAGCACATCAGCAGCCAAGCGACGCCTCCTTCCATAAAACCAAATTTCACATTAGGAAATTTATCGAAGATGCCGTTGAAGACCATGCCTGCAAATGAAATCATCTGACCAAAGGGATGACCCAGAGCGTGAACCGGCGCATACGGGCTCAAATCATCCAGCCCCATGTTTTCATGGGCACCGCCGTGAACGCCGAGTGCGCAACCCAAACGATCGGCTTCTTCATAGATCGGCCAATAACGCTGATCACCGAGATTCGATTGAATACCGGTGGACGGCAGCATCGCGCCGCACATGCCCAGTTCCTTCACCGCCCGTCTCAGCTCGTCAACAGCGGCCTGCGTTTCTTGGAGCGGAATCAAAGCAATTCCCTTGAAGCGTGGACTTTTCTTCAGGTACTCATGGTACAACCAGTCGTTGTAGCCGCGCGCCACGTCGATTGCCCAAT
Organism: Binatia bacterium; assembly: GCA_036378835.1. Lineage (GTDB taxonomy): Bacteria > Desulfobacterota > Binatia > UBA9968 > UBA9968 > WHTF01. Next base: position 9,315 of record DASUVS010000261.1, read on the forward strand.
CGCGGCTGACAATTTTCCCGAACGCCAGGCCAAGGGTGGTGTAAAGCACGGTTGTCTCAATTCCCACATCCTCCAGGAAATCCAACCAACCTTCCGGACCGACTTTGTTGAATGCTCCCGGCTGGAAATCGTGCATGTTGGCTGAATGGAGATGATCCAGCGGTGGAAACGGATTGAAGAATGGATGGGTATCGAACTTATCACGGTAGGGTTGAGGCATGAACCCAACCATAGACTTGGTATCCTCGATCACGTGACCATCGCCATCAATGATCGTATAACCTTTAAATCCCATAACGAATCCTCCTACAGCGTATTTGAGCACTCAGCGCGGCCCAATTGTCAAGAACAACCGCCCGGTTTTCTGCGGCCAGCAACGATCACGGCCCTGCAAGTCGAGTGGGCGGTCACTTTGTAATTATCGCTGCTCTGACTTCTGGTGCTCATCCGAACAAAATAATTGCCTACAAATTGCCTCTTGAGCCGGCTACTGCAGGGTTGCAGTTATAATCAATTCGCTTTCGCTGCTGCTGGCGCGCTCGTTGTATCCTAGGATCTGCCGGGTGAGTTCGTGTATGCGGCTCGTTGAACCGCCTAGCGACACAGGTTGGCCATTGGGAACGATCATCTCAGTCATTGCCTCGGTGAAATCGATGGCGCCGGAATGCTCGGCAGAAAAATAACTTATCCGAGGCGTTAGTCGGACCCGTATCTGCTTGTCTGCAAGAGCGTTGGCAGCCACACGCAACGAAGTTCCAACCGCGGTGAAAGTAATTCGCCGATCGATGGTGCCGATCCGGCCGGCGTAATCACGATAGAAGCTTACCTGGTTCTGCGGCACACTCGTTGCCACCGTTAAAATCGATTCCCCACCATCTTGCACCAAGGTAAAAATTCCGCTGGATCGCTAAACCGTTGTCTGCCGGTTGCCGGCCGTCACCCGGGCGGAGGGTTGCGCGCCGCCTTGGCGGATTATGATGCTGCCGCTTCCTTGCACCTCTTCCTGATTGCCTGTCACTCGTTGCTGGCTATCGACCAGCACTTTGATGTGCCGGGATGTCTGCGCGCCGGCAGGAGCGAGAACGAGCAGCGCGAAAGTAAAATATAGTACGATGTTCAGTAAAGTGGATTTTTTTCGCAGCATGGACGTTCGTGATCTGTAGTGTGTTGAAAAACTTGTTTGAAGGCTGCTCAAAAGACCTCAGATGCAAGGCGCGCGAATTTCGATGAGCGGAGGCGTACGCTTTGTACGTTGAAGCGAGACGATCGAGCGCAACGAAGCATATGAGTCTTTTCAGCAGCCTTCTAGCGATTACCCGGCAGCAGAGAGAAGTCAAGCACTTTCTGCGGGTCGAAATCTGCCGCAATCGGCCGCTCCTGTCGTAACAGCTCCAAATAGCCGCGTGCCACTTTAGGATCTAATCGTCCGTCCTTATTAAGAATCTTGAGCAATGTATTATATGTCTGCTCGGCCTCCATGGCAGTGACTTTAAATTTATCGGCAATCATCTTGCTGCTTTCGGTGCGGTTGGCGCGAATCCAACCGACAGAATCGCTTAGCGCGGCAAGCGTTCTGCGCACGGTCTCGCGGTTGTTTTTAACTTGCGCCTGCGAAGTAACCACGCCGACGTAAGGAATGTCGGCCAAATCGCCCAGAAACATGAATTTCTTGTAGCCAAGAGAGACCGCCTTGTCATCGAACGGCGGCGTCAGCACCGTGCCGGCGACCCGATTGCTGGCCAGGGCCATAAAGCTATCGGCAGTGCCGCCCGTGCTGATAATGCCGATGTCCTTCTCGGCGATCTCCCATTTTTTCAGAGCCGCCTGCAAAAAGTAATGCGGCGATGTTCGAAGGCCTGAAACCGCGACTTGCTTGCCGATGAGATCTTGCGGCTTGTTGATATCCTTCTGCGTGACCAAGATCCACGGCGCGCCATCGCAAAAATTCAAGACCACCATCAAGGGCAAGCCGGAAACCGCCGCCGAAATGCCGGTCGAGACCGATGGAAAAAAGTTGATGTTGCCGTTGATGACGGCTTGAGGCTGAATGCCTGTGCGCATCTGGATGTACTCGGCTTCCAAGCCATATTTTTTCAAAACCCCTTTTTCCTGGGCGACGTAGTACGGCATGTAGGAGAACGCCAGCGAAGGAAAACCGACTCTGATCTTCTGCAGGCCTTCGGCAGCACGAACACTGCTGCTCAGGAACAGAACGAAAGCCAGGAACACGAACACGAGAGGGTTGCTTGCTTTGGGCGGGGATTTCCGGTTCATCGAAGCTCCCTGGGAATCACGCCGTGGCGATCTTTTGCTGGCCTATGCTTGCCCAGCTTTCACGGGCTTTCTTAAGCGCAGCGGGTTGCGGCAGGTTCTTCAGTTTGAAGAACTCGATCGCGTTGCGGTTTAACAATCTTTCCTTTTCAGGAAAAGTTAAATCCTCCCCATCGACGACGTCCTTCACCGAATAGGGAAAGTGACAATCCCAATGACAGTAGTCCGAAGCGTAGAGAACCGTATTTTCGCCGTTAGCCGCGAACACCCGATCGAGGCCGGTCTCTTCGGATTCGCAGGTGAGCACGACTTGTTCGCCGCGGATAATTTCG
>DASUVS010000262.1:0-10534 GCA_036378835.1 Binatia bacterium
CAAGGTTGCAAGGAGGAAAAAGCATATGGACAAAAGAAAAATACTATGGTCTGCCAGTTTGATAGTAGCATTGATGAACGTTCCACTTGCCAGCGCCCAAGACGATAGAAGAGATGATCGGCACTACGATCGAAGAGATGACGAAAGACATGATCGGCGAGATGATCGTCGGGGCAACTGGTGGGACGGCATAATTAACGGCAGTGCAGCAAGTTCGAGGGACACCGATCGCCGCGACCTGGAGGGCACTTGGTACCTAAACGGGGATCGCGACAAGCGCACCCAAATTACTTCTTCTCGCGACGGCCTCGAAGCGAAAAACGAGAACGGCGATTCCAGCCGGTTGGAAATTAGTCGGAATGGCGATGTTTATGCCCGCGATTGGGAACGCGGTCTGCGCGGAAACGTTCGACGCGATAGAATCGAGTGGGACAATGGAACCACCTGGACGCGGGAGCCTTCCGGTAGAGAGGCGTCGCGACGTTAACAAGCAATCTTAAAATAATATTTAAAAAACGAAATGCGCGGGGCGGACTAACGAGTCCGCCCCGCGCGTTATTGCTACACCTGTTTCCCACCCCGCCTCACCTGCGAAGCACGAAAGCATCAACCTACTTTCAACTAGAATAGAGGTCTGTCTTCGATTCCACGAGTAACCGAAAAGAAGACAGCGACGCGCTCGTATATCACCCAAAAAATCATACCTGTCACTGCCAGAATACCTATCGTCACCAGAACCGGAGTGACGATTCGAAGGACCGGTGCAGTAGAATCATCGGCAAAGCTGCGCAGCTTCCGAAGCAGGTCTTGCGTATGCCGCACAAATATAAAGATGCTGCCATGATGAGCGACATTCGTAAAAACTCTAAAATCTAACGAATGTTTTCTGTGCATCTTCTGCGATTCCTTATTTTGTTTTTTTATGAGATCGCTGGGGCTCAGCGACGAAACTGTGCGAAATGAAGCGATACCCTGGTTCACCTCCAAAGCTGCAGGTTTGGCAAGCCACTCTCTGAGTGTAGCTTCCCGCGATTTCGCTCTGATCGTTTAGTCCCCATGCGCTGCTGAAGTCTGTAACATTATTGGGCAGGCCGGTAATCACGGAGTAATTTCCATCATCGTAAAGAAAGAACCGCAAGTTTCCATTACCATCGTACGTGGACCCAAGTATTTGACCGGCGTTGTTGATGTCCATCGGCAGCGTCGTCGCTCCGCAACAGTCGAACGGTGCTCTGGCGTCCGGGGAATCGAGCCGAGTGAAGCTGCCGTTGTCGTATAGAAAGGCTATCTCCCCGTCATAGTCGTTTGGATCACCGCTTCCGGATCGCTGATGTAAGTACGTGCCGATGATCTGTCCGGCATTGTTGATGCCCGACAAAGATGTGAACATCGCATCCGGAAACGCAGCATCGATGGTAATGTACTCTCCGTCCTTCCACAGAAACCCGTGAAATCTTTCTAAGGCTTGCCCGAAAAGAGTTCCCCAATACTGACCTACGACATGGCCCATGTCGTTTATTGCGGAAGCGACCGTGCCCTCAGCGCCTGGGAAATTAAGCATTGTGATATCGCCGTTCCTATCGCGTACGAAGGCGCCATCGGTACAGGAGCCAACGACTTGTCCGAAATTGTTGATGCCGGCGACGAATGTGCTGTGATGGTCGGATTGGTCGCCGGGGCAGTGGATCTCCATTGCTGTGTGCTTGTTCTTAATTAAAAAGCCATTTCCGGCAAAGCTGTTTCCGATTATTTCTCCTTTCTTATTGATGTCGGTGAAGCGAACAATATCTTCCTGAGTCTCCTGCAGAAATGTAAATTGAATGGGTATGTCCTGAGTAATGAACTTGTACGCGACAGTCGCGCCGTAGCTGGGACTCACTAGAGTAAAAAACGACAAAAAGGCGGCGAGGAGCATCCCAAGTATCGACGATTTTCTCATAGTCCCCTCCTTTGATGGTTTGGCATGTATTGGCATATTTTGTCATTTTTTGTCAATTATTTTCTCCGTTGATTTAAACTTGTGCTCTGGTGGCTTATCTGCCTGCTAGGCGACGTGTAGCTTCGCCTTGCCTGAGGGCGCATAAGACGAGACTCTTTGATCGCTCCAATATTGTTAGCGACATGCGGATTCCGAGTACGCGGGAGTGAGCGCAGGATGCCAGGGAAAGTATACCTTTGATGCGGGCTGGGGGCAGTAAACAGAGAGCTATTCGAAAGAAGAGAAGGAAAGGAAAGTAGGTGCGGTATTTAGCTATAAAAAACTTGGTGCCGGAGGTGGGACTTGAACCCACACAGGGTTGCCCCTACCGGATTTTGAGTCCGGCGCGTCTGCCATTCCACCACTCCGGCACAGTAATGGTTTCAATAACTTATAAGTCTTTCGGTTTCAAGTTGCTGTGTCGGGAAGAACTTTTTAATGCCATTTAGAAGATTTCCGCGTTTAAACCTAGCATGGGAACCGCAACGATCAGATAGACTGTTGCGTCTAGACATCTGCCGCTCTTCGTGCGAGAGCTTTTTCCCAATCCTCACGGAAACCAATATCGTTCCGGGCGATCTCCTGATACCTCGTGGAGAGGCGAGTCTCTTCGGCGACTGCCGGCGGGGCATGAGAATGAGACTCTCCCTATGAGGGCTTTGATATAGAATGTCGGTACTACCGGGTCAAGAAATGATCGGAAGTTTAGTCGCAAGTCTTCTTGTCGCCACGTCAGTTTTTGGTTCGCTGCGCGCGGACAATGATCCACCGCCGATGTTATCACAGCTTTATTCCTCGACAGCTACTCATATGTCATCGTCCCTATCATCGTATCTTTTGTGGGGGGCAGCCGCTACTTGATCCCGTTCGAGGTAGCCCTTTTCTCTATAATATTGGGTGGCTCCGGGGTGAAGCGGAATTCCCAAGGGCGCAGCTTCCGTGGATCGGCAGAGCATCCCCATGTCGAGCGGACGCTCATGATCGACAGGTATGACGTTCTGCCGCGCGTCTATCGCCTCACAGATCGCATAGGCTACCTCGTTTGGCAGCCAACGATGCGTGATCAACGGCCAGCCACTGAAGTCGATTGTGGAGACGTCTTCGTCCAAGCCCGGGTATTTTCCTGCGGGAATCGTCGATCTCTTATAACCCAGCAGCTCTAATTGCCTTAACATCTTCGGTTCAATCGAAAGAATTTCGAATCCGTGCTCGAGCGCATCGGGAACCCAGTTGTGGAGCCCTTCGTCGAACACAGCATTTACAGCTCCTGTTTTTATGCCCGCAGTTCGTTCCGCCGACGTAGGCCGGGGACATTCATGAACGGTCCCGCCCCAGCGTTTGATGTTCGCGAGCGAGATGCCATGCATCTCCAGAATTTTGGATATGGTATAATGCGTCGTATTGTTCACGCCGGACGATCTCGTCGAGACTTTCAAAGGAATTTTCCTTTCACGCACATCAGCGAGAGACTTCAACTTGAGATCACTAGACACGGCAAAGGCGATTTTGTCCCATGACGGAAAGGATGCCAAAGCTCGGAGCGGCAATTTCTCCTCGTAAAATCCCTTGCCGCGAAAGGCCATCGTCACGATGGCGGATGGGTTGACGAACCCGATATCCATGTGTCTGTTGGCCACTTCGATGGGCGCCCGCATCCCTCCCATGAGATCACCGTTGATTCCCATTCTGATCGCCGGATGCTGTTCTTCTTTTGAGCTGGGGGCAATGGATATGTTGACGACGTTGCCCAGGGAAAACATGTGCCTGGTGTAGAGTTCTGCCGCGACTTCGAGGGCCATCTTTCCCCGCATCATCCGGGCGTTCATTTTGGCCATTTTGGCTGTCGACCTTTCTTCCGCGGCCCGTTCAATGCTGAACAATTGACGGGAGTATGTCGCGCGAGAGTAGCGTGATCGCTTCCTCGTAATCGGGCCCGAGCTTGGCGAGACAAATCTGATCGAAACCGTAGGCCTGGGCGTGGACGCACATTTCTTCCAGTTTTTCGATACAGTCCCGAGGAGTGCCGGCAATGAAACCGGCATCAAGCATCGCATCGGTGATCCATGGCGCAACGTCTTCAATCGTGCCGCCTCTCACGAACGCTGCTTTAATTTTTTCTATTGGTTCAGGCTCGATATTGAGCGCGTTGAATTCTTGATCTGAAAAACCCAGCGCCTCGAGCACAAGCAGCATGTGGGCTATGTAACGGCGCGGAAAAACTCTCGCCCGTTCGCGGTCACTCGAAACAGAGATATTAATCTCGCAGACTCTTTTTAGGCCGGCTTCCCGGTTCGATTCGGTCCTCCCAATATCGGCTGCCTGAAGCAGCGGTTGCAATTTGCCGCTTCTGACAAGTGGAATAAAAAAACCGCCAATCAGAACTCCATCCATGAGCTGACCCGCGATTCTCATAATCTTGGGTCCATTGCCGCCGCTGTAAAACAAAATCGGCGCTTTGGGAGCGAAGCGCAGATGCATGCTCGCGTCTTCCTTCAGTTGGTAAAAGGATAGAAGAGCCGGATAGTCCTTGTAGTAAATCGTCTCTCCCTGCAATAGACGTTTGATGCAATCCACAGTCTCTTTGACAAAGCTGATCGGCTTCAACAGATTTATCTGGTGCCCGGCCTGAGCGTAGTCACCTCGCGCTATGCCGACGCTGATCTCCCTCCCCTCAACAAGTTCCGAGAGTGCGGCAAAGGCATCTGCAGTGTCGACAGGATTTCTGAAGTAGGGCACGAGAATCGCGGTTCCGAGCTTGATCGGCACCCGTGATGCTATCGCCGTCAAAATGACAAAGACGTTTCTATATCCCAGATTGTCATTCACCCAGACCTGATCAAATTTGTGGCTGCGGGCAAGCTCTGCAAGTTCGATCCACCGGGGAACGGTATACTGATTAGCGATATGGGTTGTGAACTGTAACCCGACCTCGCCGGCATAGTGCGCCATTTAACCTCAGTTGTGTTGTGTAGTCCAAGCAGAAAATATGCGTTTCTTATTTCATCTTTCAAAAAAGAAAAAAAGAGCTCCGGTTTCAGCTGCGGGACGCCACGAAATTGCGCTCTCGCCAACACGGTGTTGAACCGTCATCTATTCAGGAGCGCAGGATGGCTTTTTCGGCTCACTCTTTTCGGGAAATACTAGGGATACGAAGCTCCTTCAGAGTATCAACTATTCTAAGCTCACTTCCCGCTGCTTTTAAAATCGGTTTTAAAATTTTTCCCGTGTAAAAGTCAGAACTAGAGAAATAGCAAAGTAGGAAAATGCGCGGCCTACTAATTTTGCGAGAGAGGCTGAAGCTGTTTGAAAATGCTCTACGGCCACTTCGAAACTTACCTTCTTTTGAGTCCGGCGCGTCTGCCATTCCACCACTCCGGCACGGCGGTATTAGTAATAACCAAGCATCGTTTCGATACAAGAGGACGATGTGAAAGGATGAAAGCTGAAAGCGGAAATTTAAAATGATCGCATGTTTCTCTTTTCCGATCCCCATACCAGCGGATCGCTCATTTGGATTGGCGCTGGATCACTTTATCATCGACGACCTTGATAAACCAAAATCTAGAACATCATCTTCCAACACTCGTTTAGAGAGCTTACCCCGGAGAGTTTGGGATGTTTGATATGTTTGAGTTGCGCACTGTTGCTGGCGGGAAGAATGCACCGGTCAAAGCCGAGCTTGCCGGCTTCCTTGATGCGGGTTTCTGCTTGAGATATCCCCCGAATCTCACCGGCCAGGCCGACTTCTCCGAAAAAAACTGTTTTCGGATCGAGAACGTTCTCGCGACTGCTCGAAGCGATCGCAGCGATGATTCCGAGATCGACCGCCGGCTCGTCGACGTGAACGCCGCCTGCAACGTTGACAAAAATATCCTGATCAAAGAGTTTGGCGCCCATCTTCTTTTCAAGAACCGCCACCAGCAAAGCGACCCGATTGTGATCCACGCCGATGGTTGTCCGCCGGGGCACGGCCAGGAACGATCGACTCACCAGCGCCTGGAGCTCTACTAGGATAGGCCGTGTGCCTTCGATGCTGCAGACCACCGCTGATCCCGGGACCTGAAGCGGGCGCTCCATCAGAAAAATTTCGGAAGGATTGCTTACCTCTTTCAGCCCTGCTTCTTTCATTTCAAATACGCCGATTTCATTGGTCGAGCCGAAGCGATTTTTGACCGCGCGCAACACGCGAAAGGGATGGCCGCGCTCACCCTCGAAATAGAGCACGGTATCGACCATGTGCTCGAGTAGGCGCGGGCCGGCGATGGCGCCGTCTTTGGTGACATGGCCGATCAAGAAAGTCGTTAGACCGGTCTTTTTCGCCAGCACGATGATTGAGCCGGAGCTTTCTCTCACCTGAGCTATGCTGCCGGGAGCCGACGGGATGGTCGGACTGAAAATGGTTTGGATCGAATCGATGACGAGCAGCCCGGGTTTGATGTGCTTGACATGCTCTATGATTCTCTCCAAAGAGGTTTCACTGAGAACGAGCAGGTTGGGGGCGACGATGCCCAAGCGCTCGGCGCGCATTTTGATTTGCCGCGGCGATTCCTCGCCCGATACATAAAGGCAGGTGAGTCCTTTCTGGCTTATGGCGGCAAACGCCTGCAACAGCAACGTCGATTTGCCGATGCCGGGATCACCGCCGATGAGAATAACCGATCCAGAAACCAGACCACCCCCCAATACGCGGTCGAACTCGCCGATTCCACATTGCAGCCGACCTTCTTCCGCCGTGTTGATTTCATGAATCGGCGCGGGATCTTCTCGGGTCCCCAGGCTGAGCTCACCGCGTACACTGCTGGCTTTTTCAAGTCTCTCTTCTGCGAACGTGTTCCATTGGTTGCAATCGGGGCATTTGCCCAGCCACTTGGACGCTTGATAGCCGCAGCTCTGGCAGGCGTAAAATGTTTTGGGTTTGGCCATTTATCTTTCTGTCCTCAAATTGTCAGAAGAGTTTAATCCAGTGCGAGCGAAAGTAGCAAATCAAGCCATGCTGCTATCACAAATACAGGCGCAATCATCGCCGTCCATGGTGCGTTGGCGGCCTTGCGAGTCGGCTATCTAGACTCAAACCGCGCAAGTGATAGGCTTTCAACGTGGTAATTGAAAGAGCTGAAAATACTTCGGCCGCCGATTTCTTGCCCAGGAGTCGTTCGCTTGATTCTCTCCGGCAGGCGGCAAAATCGTGCAAGGGATGTGATCTTTACCTCAATGCTACCCAGACGGTCTTTGGCGACGGGCCTGGCCATGCGAGTGTGATGCTGGTGGGTGAGCAACCTGGCGATATCGAGGATCAAAAAGGTGAGCCCTTCGTCGGTCCAGCCGGCCGCATGCTTGACCGAGCGCTGGAAGACGCACGTATTTGCCGCGATGAAGTGTACGTCACCAACGCGGTGAAGCACTTCAAATGGATCTGGCGTGGCAAGCGGCGCCTCCATCAGAAACCCTCGGTGCGCCAGGTTGTTGCATGCAGACCATGGCTGCAAGTCGAGATTGAAGCGGTGCAGCCTCATATTCTTGTCTGCATGGGGGCTACGGCCGCACAGTCGGTGGTGGGTAAACCCGTACCAATCATGAAAGAGCGCGGCAAATTCATCGATTCCGTGTTCGGCAAACTCACCTTTATTACGATTCATCCATCTGCCATTCTCCGCCAGCGCGATAGCGATGAGCGAGAACAAGAATTCCGTCGTTTTGCTTCCGAGATGAAACTGATTAAGCGCAAGCTACAGAGCTTGTCGGCTGCGTGAGCTTTTCTACGCGATCGATCATTCTCGTGCCAAACCGTTGATCACGATCTCGTCTTGCCACGGCCTCACCTGTGTATTATTAGTTCACAGCAAATGACCGCCGGATTCATCCAAGATGAACTGCAAGCTCTCAAATCGGCATCGCTCTATCGTCAGCTGCGGCATGTCGCAGGCGATCAGGGCCCGACTTTGATGGTCGACGGGCGCGAAGTATTAAATTTCTCGTCCAACAACTATTTAGGATTGGCCAATCACCCGGCCTTGGGAAAAGCCGCGATCGATGCCATTGAGCGTTACGGCTGCGGTTCCGGCGCGTCGCGTCTGATCTCCGGCAATATGACCTTGCATGAAGAGCTCGAGGTTAAGCTTGCCCGATTCAAGGGGACTCAGGCGGCACTGGTTTTTAATTCCGGCTTCCAGGCCAATACAGGGATTATTCCGACGCTGGTCGGCGAGGGCGACGTGGTTTTCAGCGATGCGCTCAATCACGCCAGCATCATCGATGGTTGCCGGCTATCGCGGGCGAAAATCGTTGTGTATAGACACTGCGATGTCGATCAACTCGAAGACGGCCTGAAAGATGCGCCACACAAAGCGCGCAAGTTGATTGTCACCGAGTCGCTTTTCAGCATGGATGGTGATGAAGCGCCGCTGAAACAAATTGTCGAGCTTTCTGAAAAATATGATGCCATGACTATGGTGGATGAGGCGCATGCCACGGGCGTGTACGAACCGGACGGCGCCGGCCTCATTTCACAACTGCGTCTAGGCGAGCGCGTGCTCGTGCAAATGGGGACGCTCGGGAAAGCGCTGGGAGGGTTCGGCGCCTATATCGCCGGCAGCACGGCGCTGCGCGAGTTGCTGATCAATCGTTGCCGGAGTTTTATCTTTACAACATCACTGCCGCCCGCTGTGATGGCGATGGCGATTGCCGCTATCGAGTTGATCGGGCGTGAGCCGCAAAGGCGGCGCGCTTTGCGCAATAACTGCGCGCGAGTTCGCGACGGATTGGCGAGATCGGGATACTCCCTAGGTGACAGCCGGAGCCAGATCTTGCCGCTGATGATCGGCGATGCCAATGGCTGTATGCGCCTTTCGGAGCGTTTGCTCGAGCATGGTGTGTTCGCTCAAGGCATCCGTCCACCCACCGTGCCGCAGGGGACGTCGCGGTTGCGGATCACGCTTATGGCGACGCATACATCCGATCAGATAGATCGAGCGCTCGAGGTATTCGCATCGGTTCATTAGCGATCGGCCGGAATGACTCAAGACTACGATAGACTCAAGCAGCTGGATCATAGCTACCTCTGGCACCCCTTCACGCAAATGCAGGAATGGATCGGCGAGGAGCCCTGCATTATCAGCCGTGCCGAGGGGCATTATCTGATAGATGTTAACGGCCGCAGATATTTCGATGGAGTTTCATCGCTTTGGTGCAACGTTCACGGGCACCGAAAGAGAGAGCTCGATGACGCGATACGCGACCAGCTCGACCGCATCTCGCATTCGACATTCCTCGGCCTTAGCCATGTGCCCGGCATTGAGTTAGCGCAAAAGCTGATCGAAGTGGCTCCTCCAGGCTTGCAGCGGGTTTTCTATTCCGACAGCGGCGCCACGGCGGTCGAAGTGGCTCTCAAAATGTCGGTCCAGTACTGGCAATTGAAACACGAAGCAAAGCGCACCCTGATCGCGACTCTAGCGGAGTCGTACCATGGCGATACTATTGGTTCGATGAGCATGGGCTATTCTGAAACCTTTCATCGTTATCACAAGAGCTTGTTGTTTCCGGTCTTGCGCATCACGCCGCCGCATGTCTTTCGCTATTACCAGAGGATGAGCGAAGCCGAGGCGCTAAACGCAGCTGCCGATGAAGCGGAGAGAAAAATTAACGAGAATAGAACTACGCTGGCCGCTCTGGTCGTGGAGCCGCTTATGCAAGGAGCCGCGGGTATGTGGGTCCAGCCTGTGGAATACCTCCAAGCTCTCGATAAAATCTGCCGGCAATATGGAATTCTATTGATTCTCGATGAAGTAGCGACCGGGTTTGGCCGCACCGGAAAAATGTTCGCATGCGATCACGCCCGCATAACCCCCGACATCCTCTGTCTGGCCAAAGGCATCAGCGGCGGCTACCTGCCATTGGCAGCGACTCTAACCAGTGAAGAAATCTTTACCGCCTTCCTGGGTGACTACAAAGATTTCAAAACCTTATTTCACGGCCATACTTACACGGGAAACCCGCTCGGCTGCGCCGCGGCGCTTGCAAATCTTGACCTATTCCGGAGAGAAAACATCATCGACAACATGCAGCCGAGAATCTCATATCTCCAGAATCGGTTTGAAGAAGAATTTGTTTCAATGCCGCACGTCAGCGATGTACGCCAGTGGGGTTACATGATCGGCATCGAGCTGGTCGAAGATAAAGCGGGCCGTATAAGTTATCCGCCTGAGAAGCGCATCGGCCATAGAGTGATCATGGAAGCGCGCAAACGCAACCTCATGATCCGCCCCCTGGCTGACATCATCGTACTGATGCCGCCGCTGTCAATTACGGATGCCGAGCTCGCGTTACTTTTGGATACCGTTCGTGACTCTATTCGCGCTGTGACGGGAAACTGATGGGAAAGGGAGTTTTCATTACCGGCACGGACACCGGCGTCGGCAAAACCTTCTTCGCGTGCAAGCTGAGCGCGCTTCTGCGTCACTCCGGCTACCACGTCGGCGTGATGAAGCCGGCGGAGAGCGGCTGCGCTGAACGACAAGGTAAACTTTTTCCCGAAGACGCGATTCGTTTAAAAGAGGCGTC
>DASUVS010000263.1:0-8832 GCA_036378835.1 Binatia bacterium
GTGAAGTGAATCACTTGCGCCTCTTTCTTTTGCGGTGTTTTCTTGAGCGGTGCCGCCATGCCAGGAATCCGAGGTAAAGGATGCCTAGAGCTAAGACGATCAGGTCTATCGATTCGACAGTTAGCACCGTGTCAGAGATAAAACCGAGCGAAACGCCTGTGATTAGAAATCACTGATGAGAGAACTAATTCTAATAAGAGCGTTGTCCAAACGAAAACGAGCAGTGCCTCCTCACCGTAATTGGACCAGAAGTTCCGCAACTTGATTCCTCGCGCTAAGTTCTGACCGCAAGAACGATACCGATCCAAAATATTCTAAAATATCGTTTAAAGGGCGTATATGGCAATATTTGACCGATGCGATTCGTTGACAATGACTGACACGTCACGCCCAGGCAAACTCAGCAACGCAGTCGTTATGCGAGCAAGTTGCAGGGGGGTTAGGGAAAGCCGAGAGTCTCATGCGAATAGAGCAGGAGGCCCGCAGTAACGGAGATCTTCATTTTAACTACAGATCAGCCCTTGGTAACGTTTCGCGCGAGCGCGGAACTTGCCCGCGTGAGCTCCGACCTAAGAGTTTGCAAACGACATGGCTCCTAATGTGTTTCGTACCGGAGTTAAATTATTCAGCTCGTCAGGGGTGAGGACCAAGTTGTAAATGGGCGGCGGAAGTTGACCGAAGGGTAGCTTAGATGAGAGCGCCGTCAGTTAACGAGTAAACGACTTTCTTTGGGCTGAACTTTAAGCGCTGGCATCATTAGTATGTGGGAACATTGGTGGTCCCAACGGGAATCGAACCCGTGTTACCGACGTGAGAGGCCGGTGTCCTAACCGCTAGACGATGGGACCATTGGCTGAGGAGGAAGGACTCGAACCTTCAATCGCCTGATCCAGAGTCAGGTGGCTTACCAATTAGCCGACTCCTCAACTTCTTAGAGGGTTCAAATTAAAAGAATCAAGCGGTGAAATCAAGGCAGATTGGTCTGTCATTGCCCTTGGAACGCCAAGCGTTCTACCGCGGTGTTTAATCGTTTTAGGGTTCGTTCTTTGCCAAGAACCGCGATGACTTCATGAATGCCGGGGCTGACCGTTGACCCGGTTAGCGCGACACGTACCGGTTGGGCTAACTTCCCCATCGACAAACCCGTTTGCTCGAGGACTTCCGTGAAGGCCTGCTGAACAGCGACATCGCTAAAATCAGCAAGGTCGCTAAGCTTTCGTATAAGACTGTTCAGCGGCTCCCGGATTTCTGGGATTAAGAATTTTTTTACAGCCTTCTCATCGATCGAAATATCATCCGAGAGGTAGTAATGTGCTTGCTCGACAAGCTCCACCAAAGTCTTCGCTCGATCCTTGAGTGTTGCAGCCATTTTCTCAAGCCAATCCAAATTTTTCGGCACCGGGTAACCTCTGGCCTGGATAAATGGAACGATGTCATGGGCTAACTGTCGCAGCGGGCGCGACTTGATATAATGAGAGTTTAGCCAGAGGAATTTTTCGGGATTAAAGACCCCTGCAGACTTACCGATACTCTCCAGAGAAAATTTCTCAATGAGTTCTTCGCGAGAAAAAATTTCGTCATCTCCATGCGACCAACCTAACCGAACTAGATAGTTGACAACCGCCTCCGGGAGATAACCCATATCGCGATATGCGGTTACGGAAGTTGCTCCATGGCGTTTGCTGAGACGCGCTTTATCCGTGCCAAGAATCAAAGGCACGTGGGCAAATTGCGGCAAGGTATGTCCCATAGCATGGTACAGTTGAATTTGCCGTGGTGTGTTGGCCAGATGATCGTCGCCTCGGATGATATGGGTGATCTTCATTTCGATATCGTCCACCACCACGCAAAAATTGTACGTCGGAGTTCCGTCAGTTCGTGCAAGGATCAAATCATCGAGCTCGCGGTTGTCAAAAATCACATTGCCTTTAACAAGATCATTGACCACCGTAGTGCCAAGCTGGGGCGAGCGGAATCGGATTGTAAAAGGCTTGTCTTCCGGTATACGCGGAATAACGCCTTCGGCCGGGCGGCAAGTCCCATCATAAGAGGGCTTGCGCTTCTCCTTTTGCGCGAGCTGACGTTTGGCATCGAGATCCTGAGGTGTGCACACGCAAGGATAAGCTTTGCCTGTTGCGAGCAGTTGCTCGATTTTGTCCTTGTAGAGCGGAAACCGGTCTTTCTGATAAAAGGGTCCTTCGTCGTAGTCAAGCTTCAGCCAATTCATTGCCTCGAGGATCGCATTGATGGCTTCATGCGTTGATCGCTCACGATCGGTGTCTTCGATTCGCAGAATGAACTTGCCGTAATGGTGACGCGCGAAAAGGTAGTTAAAAAGAGCCGTCCGTGCGCCTCCGATATGCAGATAGCCTGTGGGGCTGGGCGCGAAACGAGTGCGGATCTGAGTCATCGCCGTCAACCTAACAGGGAGAAAAAATGCGGTCAACGGCGGCGCGTTTAAAACAGCTCTGATCGTGATAGAATGGATTATTGAGGAGAATGGTTGTGGATGGCAAAGTATCAGTCGTGAAGGACGTTATGGCACCCGCAGAGGGAGCGCCGTCTAACTTTATCCGAACTATCGTTGCTGACGATCTCGAGACAGGAAAGCATCACGGTCGTGTTCACACGCGATTTCCACCGGAGCCGAACGGCTATCTTCACATTGGGCATGCTAAATCCATTTGTTTGAATTTCGGTCTCGCGACAGAATTCGGCGGCCTTTGCAATCTTCGTTTCGATGATACGAACCCCAGCAAAGAAGATATCGAATACGTGGAGTCTATTCGAGAAGATGTTCGCTGGTTAGGTTTCGATTGGGGTGATCGGGAGTATTACGCTTCAGATTATTTTGATCGCCTGTACCAGTTTGCGGTGCAAATCATCAAAGCCGGAAAGGCTTATGTTTGCGATCTGAACAGTGATCAGATGCGTGAGTACCGTGGCACGCTTACCGAACCGGGCCGGAATAGCCCTTTTCGGGATCGTTCAATTGAGGAGAATCTAAATCTGTTTGAGCGCATGAAGGAGGGCGAGTTTCCGGACGGCGCGCGCACTCTTCGGGCCAAGATCGATATGTCTTCCCCGAATTTAAACCTGCGGGATCCGGTGATGTACCGTATCCTGCATGCTGCGCATCATCGGACGACGGATCACTGGTGTATTTATCCCACTTATGATTTCGCGCACGGGCAGTCAGATTCCCTCGAAGGAATCACTCACTCGATCTGCACATTGGAGTTCGAAGATCACAGGCCTCTGTACGACTGGTTTCTCGATCAGTTGGGCATTCATCATCCGCAGCAAATCGAGTTTGCGCGGCTCAATCTAAGCCATACAGTACTGAGCAAGAGAAAGCTTCTGCAACTCGTTCAACAAAATCATGTCTCCGGCTGGGATGATCCGCGAATGCCGACCTTGGCGGGGTTCCGGCGCCGCGGCTATACGGCCGAAGCGATCCGAACATTTTGCGAGCGCATTGGCGTGGCCAAGCGGAACAGCACGGTCGATATCGCCATGTTAGAACACTGCCTGCGTGAAGATCTAAACAAGCGCGCACCGCGAGCGATGGCGGTGTTGAGACCCATCAAGGTCGTCATCGAAAATTATCGTGCTGGGGAAGTTGAAAATCTAGAAGCAGTCAATAACCCAGAAGATCCGAGTAGCGGCACGCGGCTTGTTCCGTTCTCGAGAGAAGTCTACATCGAGCAAGATGATTTCCGCGAAGAACCCCCTAAAGGATTTTTCCGGTTATCGCCCGGGCGTGAGGTTCGCCTGCGCTATGCATACATCATCAAATGCACCGACGTTGTCAAAGATCCGCGGACCGGCGAAATCCGCGAGCTGCATTGTATCTACGACCCAGAGACTAAAAGTGGCTCTTCTCGAAGTAACCGCAAAGTAAAAGCTACCATTCACTGGGTCTCGGCCGCGCACGCCAAGGAAGCTGAGGTCCGGCTGTATGATCACCTGCTTAGCAAGGAGGATCCCGACGACGTCCCCGACGGCGTCGACTGGCTGACAAACGTCAATCCAAAGTCTCTGGAGGTGCTGACGGAGTGCCGGGTAGAGCCGATTCTCGTCAATGCGAAATCGGGAGAGCGCTACCAGTTCGAAAGATTGGGCTATTTTTGCGTGGATTCGGTTGATTCGACCGAGCGCAAGCCGGTCTTCAATCGCACGGTAACCTTGCGGGATTCGTGGGCGAACCTGCAGAAGGCGGCAAAAAGATCCAAATAGTTTTATGCAATATCTGCAAGTCGCCAGCGGATCTACTAGCAACAACTTAAATTTCCGTTGATCTTAGAAGCGATACCCCAAAGAAACAGTGACGAAATTATTGAAAGTTTCATATTTATCTTTGCCGGGTGCACCTGCAAAGCCCAATGGGCTAGTGGCGGGAAGGCCCTCTAACTCATTGTTGGTCACTCTTCTGTCTTTGTAAAATACCGCCATATACCCGAAATCAACCGAAAAGTTCTCCCACTTATAGCCCACGCCAGCATTTAACGTTAACAAATCAGCACCAGGGATAGCTGGATTGAGCGTATGATTTGGTATCGGTGACTCTTCTACGGCGAGTCCTCCTCGCAACTCCCAGTTCTTGTTCAAGGCATAGTAGCTGCCGAATCTAAGTGTGCTAGTGTTCTTCCAATCCTCAGGAAAGTTAAACCCGGAAATAGGGAAGCCTAAGGGCAAGAAGGTTGGGCTTGGAGAGAAGGTCGCAGTAAAATCTTGGAACTCGCTCCATCGGGTGTATTCATAGACCAACTCGGCTCCCCAGTTGGGTCTCACTTGCCAGAAGATGCCGGTGTTTATAACAGGCGGAAGAGGGATCGGCCGAATATCTGATTTTGTAGTGGCTGTAGAAAACGAGCCGCCGAGTTTGACATCTGCATCATCGAAACGCAGATCCACGCGAGACCGGTAGCTAAACCCAATTTTAACAGTGTCTGTAGGTTTGATCAGCGCTCCTATGTTATAAGCGAAAGCGTTGGTGGTGTCTGTTAACCGCAGCCGACCTTCCAGCCCGATAGGCGATGTGCAACTCGTTATAGGATCGAGGCAGAGTCCCCTCGAAAACATGCCAGAGGCATGGACGAAGCTCGCACCGGCTCCGATGGAAAAATACTGGGAGGGGTGCCAAGCCGCTGCCGGCGTTATGTATAGGGTCTTCAACTCGGTGCGCTCGGCGGCAAACCGAGTGAAATCACTTTCGTAGCTTGTTGCGAGCCCAAAAGGAGAATAGGCACCTATCCCAAAACTAAAGTCGGTATTTGGAAGATGATAATTGCCAAATAGCGTCGCGAGAAAGTTGTCATCGTGTTTGTTAACGGCTCGTCTGCCACTATTTTCGACGCTACTAACTAGACCAACGTAGGTACCGCTCACAAGCAAGTTGTTGCCGTGCACTTCCCCTAGTGCGGCAGGATTATAAAAAACCGCTGACGGATCATTTACGCTCGCTGTTACGGCATTAGATAGACCTAGCGCCCGTCCTGTTTGATGCGGAATCATGAAACCACCAGCGAACACGCCGTGAGCTAAGGAAAAAACAAAAATTGGACCGACCATCATCACCGCGATTTTGACGAACTTGTTCCTCACCTAAGACTCCTTCGTCGTGCTTGACTTGCCGTCGGCAAACATTATATGGATGCAAAACAGCGCCAAAGAATGCCATAAGATGCAAGTAGCTGCAAGGATAATTGCAAGAGTCGGCGAGCTTCGGATCTAAAAGCGACGCTTAAGGATTCTCAAGGGCAGAAGCAATGAATGGATGCAGTTTTAACGTGGTTGGCAGCATATGAGCAGACAATGCAAGGAAATTCTTAGCGGTGATGACATATCCCTTCAGGCGAATGGCGGATTTACCACAGAACCATTGATATTGACAACCGCCAGTGCCAAGAAGATAGTCGCTTATTTGGATTTGCCAAATTCAAGCGAGTCGCCCTTGGGAACCGTCTTGATTGCACCTGCATATGGAGAAACGAAGGAGAATAATTTACTCATTTCTGCGTATCTTGCTGCCAATCGTTTCTGTGGCTTGCGATTTGACTGGAGTGATCACGTTGGAGAGAGTGAAGGCGATATTTGCACATCGACTCTCACAAAGATGAGGCAAGTCTTAGTTTCCTTGTTGGACTATGCACAATTACGCTTCTCGGAGCAGCCTGTTGGAATCTTTGCTAGTAGCTTAGCGGCCCGTGTGGCCATCAAAGTGACTGCTCAAGATCGCCGTCCGGCTTTCCTAGTTTGTCTCACTCCGGTTGTCGATTTACGTGAAACACTAACCATGGTCTATAAAGAGGACTTGGCGGGTAACTATTCAGCTGGGAAGAGATACGGAACTATCGATATCCTTGGTCTAACTATCAACGCGGATAATTTCTTAGAAGATGCGATCACGAATTCATTCGTTGATCTTATGAGCACGAAAAGAGATGCGCGCAGTATTGCCATTCCATCGTATTTTGTGGTCGGAGAACGTGACACCTGGGTTCGAATAGAAGATGCTAAGTCGGTAGTCGAATGCTTAAGCTCAGCTACCAAAACCATAGTCGTGTTATCTACAATGTTGCACCGCTTGCTTGAAAGTCCAACAATTGCCGTAAGCGCGATAAAAGAGATTGTTAGGAATCTGATCGAGTGTACCGATCGGAGGAAGGCTAATCCACATTCGATCCAAATACCGGATTCAAACCAAATACGTTTTCGAAAGTCGCATGAAAGAAATCAGCTGCGGGAACGATATGAGTATTCACAAGCTGAGGAACGAGGCTTTTGGAAGGCGTATCTTTCGAAATTCCGGTATGTATTCAACATACCGGATTTTTACGCGTTATTGGAATCAATCCACAATCGCTTAGGTGGTGTTTGGGCCGGGCAAAAAGTGTTGGATATTGGGTGCGGGGTTGGCAATTTTGGTCTATTTCTGCTTACCAAGCAATTGTATCGCGCGCAGCAGGATCTACAATATGCGAAGCTTGAGCCTCTTCGATATTATGGTGTCGACTTCATATGGGAGGCCATCTCTGCAGCCTCGCGTCAAATATCAGAGCTGCGAACTGACTTTATGTCGCGGATCGGCTTGGCTAGTTCAAATGGCAGCTTTCTAAAAGAGCAGTTTGTCTTGGCGGATCTGGAAGTAGGAATCCCTTTCCCCAATGAGTTCTTCAATAACGCGTGCTGCAATTTAGTTATCTCCTATCTACAAGATCCTGCTACAATGTTAAAGGAGCTTTGGCGAGTTCTCCGCCCCGGAGGAAGTGTCGTCATCAGTAGCTTAAAGCCGAACGCGGATCTTTCAGAAATCTATCGGAATTTTATTTCGTTCACAGATGATCGGTTAGAAATCGAAGAAGGGCGGCATCTGCTAAACAATGCAGGGCTGATTAAAGTAAAGGAAGCGGCGGGAATATACCATTTTTATTCCGAGAAAGAGTTAAGAGACGTTGTGCGTAAGGCTGGATTTCACAGGGCGAAGACCTTTCGATCTTTTGGAAATCAAGCAAATCTCGTGGTCGGTTACAAAGGATACTAATCGCGTTATCCAACCCTAAAATAGAGCTTGGGAGCAATGAAGATTCGTCACGCCTGAGGAAATAGTCCATTGGTCCTCAGCCGCCCTCCGAAAGGCCCGCCACTTAACCGAGCTTAATCTTCGTCATATGAAGTTTTACGCGATAAGCGGTCTTTTAAACCTTGTAACATCAAGCGTCGTAGGTATCTTCGTATTTACTAGGGATGTTAGTGACCAACGATATCAGACGTACGGAGCGTTTTGCGCAAGTCTCGCCGTCTGGAGTTTCGGATATTTGTTTTGGCATCTGTCGGATACGTCACAGGAGGCCTTGCTTTGGGTCAAAGTGCTTATGGCGGGTGCGATTTTCATTCCTATCACAAACTTTCATCACATTGTATCTCTACTTGATAAGCCTCCGTGGGAGGCACGGTGGATTTTTTTCGGTTACTGGGTTTCATTTGTGTTTCTCTACCTGGATCTTTTTTCTCCGTTGTTTATCAAAGATGTGGCGCCAAAATCTGAGTTCCCGTTCTGGCCGGTACCTGGTCCGGCGTTTCATGCATATCTGACCCTTTTTATTTATTGTGTTTTTCGGTTCATTTATCTTCTATGGAAGCAAATTAGGGTAAATACTGGGATCAAGCGAAATCAGTTCAAGTATTTAGTCTGTGCTTTATCGCTAGGGTATGTGGGCGGCGGCACAAATTTCCTTCTGTGGTACGACATTCCGATACGTCCTTACGGAAACATCTTAGTGTCTGTGTATGTCGTTCTCTTCAGCTATGCCGTCATCAAATTTTCTCTCCTTGATATAGATGTCGTTATTAAAAAGAGTCTCGTCTACGTCCTGCTACTCGTTGTACTCATTGCCCCGTGTTTTGCTCTCGTAATCACTGCCCAAGCCCTGACATTTGGCGAGATCAACTACGATTTTTCCTTATTTACGCTTTGTGTGTTCATTGTCGTAGGCTTCTTTTTTCCAAAGCTCAGAATCCACGCTGAGGGTGCTTTAGAGAAGGTCTTGTTCAAGAAGAAATATGATTACCGTGAAACACTTCTGCGGTCGAGCAGGGATATGATTTCGTTGATAGACGTAGACTCGCTATCGGAGCGACTTGTTCGCACGATCAGTTCCGCCATGAGAGTTGAAAAGGTATCCCTGTGTATTGCCGATGAATCTAAGGGTGAGTTTCGCTTTACGGCATTTACTGGCTACGCGATCGGCAGTTTTAAACATATTGCCTTAAGCAAAGATGATCCGTTCATTCAAAACTTTCGCCGATCATCCTTAACGGTTGTAAGGG